>DATEHC010000164.1:0-45589 GCA_035279785.1 Candidatus Dormiibacterota bacterium | reverse complement strand
GGAGTCGATCCCGCGACCGAGGTCGAGGTGCGGCGTGATCTCGAACCCGTGACCATCGCGATCGAGCCGGTGCCTGAAGCGCGCTACAAGGTCCGAATATCGAGCGCAGCCGGTGACATCTGGGCCAGCGACTCGATCCCGCGGCCCGGCGGGCAGGAGTTCGCGCTCAGCTCCGACGACGGTCCGCCTGACTGGGTACACGACGCGGTCGTGTACCAGCTGATGGTCGATCGCTTTGCGTCGGTTGGCGGTCCGCTCCCAAGGCCAGGCTCGTCCACGGCGCTGTACGGCGGCACGTTCGACGGCGTGCGCGAGCACCTCGACCACATCGAGGCGCTCGGCTGCACCGTCCTCTGGATGACACCCGTCCACCAGGCACCCTCGCATCACGGCTACGACCACGAGGACTTCTTCACGGTCGAGTCCCGTTACGGCGGCGAGTCCGCCCTCAAGTCGTTGATCGATGCGGCGCACGCCAGAGGAATTCGCGTGCTGCTTGACTTCGTGCCCAATCACACGGGCCGCGGGCATCGGCTGTTCCGCGACGCAATCGCGAAGGGCGGAGACGCCGCCGAGTTCTACCGTTTCTGGCAGTGGCCGCACTACTACCGCTGCTTCTACGACAACATCTCGCTGCCCGAGCTCGACACCGGCAACCGAATGGTGCAGCGCTACCTTGTCGATGCGGCGCGGCATTGGCTGACGGAGTACGGAGCCGATGGCGTGCGCTGCGATCACGTCGCCGGAGCCGATCCTGCGTTCTGGATCGAGCTGCGCAAAGGCGTTCGTGCCGTCAAACCCGATGCCCTGATCCTCGGAGAAGCGACCGGTGACTTTGCGTTGCTGGGGCGCTACGCGGGCCGCCTCGATGCGATCTTCGACTTCGAGTTCGCGGACGTCGTTCGTCAGACCATTGCCCGAGGCGTCATGACCGCCGAGGGCCTTGCGCACTGGATGGACGACCACGACTCGGCCCTTGATGGTCTTGCGCGTGCGACCTTGATCGACAGCCACGACATGAACCGATTTCTCTGGATGGCGGGTGGCGACAAGCGCAAGCTCAAGCTCGCGGCAACCGTGCTCATGACCTACGTCGGGATGCCGGTCGTCTACTACGGCACCGAGGTCGGCCTTTCGCAGCGACGAGACGGAATCACCGAGAACGCCGAGGCGCGGCTGCCGATGCTCTGGGGCGACGAACAGGACGCGGAGTTGCTGGAGCACTTCCAGAGGCTGGGGCGTCTGCGTCGCGCTTCGCCGGCTCTGCGTCGCGGCGTTCGACGGACGCTGTCGGCTGACGCCGACGAGCTCGTCTACGAACGCGCGCTGGACGACGAGCGCCTCGTCGTGACGATCAACGTTCGGACGCTACGCGGGTCGGTCGTCGACGGCGCCGGTCGCGATCGCCTTGGCGAGGATGATGTACTCGGCGTGGGCCCAGACCAGCGGCCGCGCTGACCCGGTCGGCGCTCCGCTCGTTTCCCAAACCTGCTCGGGCAGGAGCTGTTCCGGCCCGGCGAGCTTTTCGAGCATGGACAAATAGGCGCCCGCGTCGCGGCCGGCCAGCACCTCGTAGACGCCGCGTTCACCCGTGAGAAGGGGCCACAGATGTCCCTGGCCGGGCGGCGCCGAGCCTTCGTTCTTCTCTCCGTAGCCGTCGTGCGGATAGCGGTACCACAGCGTCGTGGTCCCGACCTTGTTGAAGTCGACGTTGTCGATGACGGTCAGCGTCGAGACGATCCTCTGGTCATGCGGCGCACGCACTCCCAGGCGAACCAGCTCCAGGAAGCTGGGGTCGACGATGTCGCGCTGGTCCCACACGCCGCCGCCGTTCGCGAGGTCGATCGGCTCTTCGGCGTTCGGCTTGCCGTCGGGCGAGATCCGCAGGTAGTAGTCCACGCCGGCCGGGCCGTTGGGCACGAACGTCCATGACTCGAGCTGGCCGTCCCACCGCGCCGCCGTCGCCAGCCATATGGCGGCAGCCTGACCACCGATCTCGCGCGCTGCCGCCCGCAGCGCCGCGATCTCGGCGGCGATCGTGGCCGGCGAGTAGCCCGATGCCTCCTCCCAGCGCTCCTGCTGGGTGGCGGGCCCGTTCTTGACGATGTAGTCGGCAGCCTTTGCGACGTCGGGTCCCGATGCTTTGCCGGCGAGCCGCGTCGCCAGCAGGATCGCGTCGGCCGTCTCGTCCAGCTGCTGGCCGGGCCAGACCGGCGCCCCGGTGAGGTCGGTGTTCTGGGGCATGCTTCCGTCGGGCCGCTGCTGCTTCCCCATGAATCGCAGCACGTCGTAGGCGGTGGTGGTGTCGCCGGCCGCCAGCAGCCCGTTACCAGCGTGGTAGAGGTCGCGCGGCCAGACCTTGCGGTAGCCGACGTCGCCGTCGTCGTCGGGCGCGGTCTCGCCCCACGGCCGCGCGAGCGAGGCGACGATCGCTCCGGGATGGAGCTTGTCCTCCGCCATCTTGATGACCTCGGCGCTGTAGAAGAACAGTGGATGCGCTCCGGGCGGAGGCGTGAGGCTCGACGCGTAGGCGCGCCAACCGGCGGTATACGAATCGAAGACCGCCCTCACGCCTTGCTTGAATGTCGCGACCAGCGCTTTCGAGGCCGACGCCTGATCGGCGCCGAACGCAAGGGCGGTCGTCCAGGGACCGGAACCCGACAGCGCCCAGGTCAACGTGACACGACCCGGTCCAGCCCGGTCGTACGAGGCGGTGAGGCGGTCGTGATGGAGCTGGTCGTACCCATCGCCGTGACCAAGAAAACCCGCGGTGTGGTCGCCGATCGCGCCGTCGTCGCCGACCGCGAGCCAGGTTCCTTGCTTGGTGACGAACGCGCGGTCACCCTCGAAAAACGCCGTCTGCCCGGCGCCCGATCCGCCCAGATGGGGGACCAGGTACGCATAGACGTGCAGATGCGCGTTGGTTCCACTCAGCCGCGTGCGCACGAGCACGACCGGCGACGACTGATCGGTCGCGTACTCCGTGATGAGGCTGAAGTGGTGCACCGGATCTTCGACTGTCGTCTCGAAGGTCAGAGCGCGATCATCAGTAACTTTCGCGGTCGCGTTCCCCTGGGTCGATGCGTCGAACAGGAAGGTCGAGCCATCGGTGACCAGGTAGTCGAGCTGCCGGAGGTCGTCGGCGTCGACGGTCGGATACATGACGTCCGCCAGCGTCCCGTGCACGGCGGTGAACCACACGTTGGACTGAGTCGAGGAGGAGGTTCCGATCGCGACCTTGTCGCCCGAGGTCCAGTGGTCAGCTGCGACGTTCGCGATGGGCGCGATCGAATGCGGGATCGGTGCGGAGTACCTGTAGACAAGGATGGCGCCGAGGCCAAGGACCGCCACGAAAGCCGCCGCTCCGGTGACGGCGCGGTGGGTGCTGCTCAGCCCTTGACGCTGCCGATCGTGAGCCCGGCCCGGAGGTACCGCTGCAGCGCCAGGAACAAGACCATCACGGGGATCGAGACGACGATCGATGCTGCCGCGAAATATCCCCACGGCACGCGGTAGTCGTTCTGCAATCCCCACAGGCCGACCGGCACGGTGAAGCTGTCTTCGTTGATCAGAAGCGTCTGGGCGAAAACCCACTCGTTCCAGGCAGTGAGGAACATGAGAAGCGCTGTGACCGCGAGGGCCGGCAGCGACAGCGGAAGGATGATGCGAATGAACGCCTGGGTCACCGTGCAGCCGTCGATCAGCGCGGCCTCATCCAGCTCGCGAGGGATCGTGTCGAAATAGCCCTTCAGGTTCCACGTGCTGAAAACAAGCGCGCTCGCGACGTAAGCCAGCATCAGGCCAAACGGACTTCCGATCAGCCCGACCGTTTTCAGGATCAGATAGATCGGTACGAGAGCCAGCACGGTGGGAAACGCCTGGATCGCCAGCAGGAGGATGAGGGTGATCCGCTTGCCCGCAAACCGGAATCGTGCGAGCGCGTAAGCGCCCGTGGCCGAGCCGGCAAGGCCCGCGAGCATCGTGCCGATCCCGACCCCGAGGCTGTTGCGCAGCCATGTGGGGAACGGGAGCTGGGTGAAGATGTAGGTGAAGTTGTCCCAGGTCGGGTGATCCGGCCACAAGCTGAGCGTCAGGGTGTACAGCGACTGCCCGGGACGGAACGCCGCCTGAAGCACGAAGTACGCCGGGAACAGGGCGAATATCACCATCACGATCAGCCACGCGTGCACCAGAACGGGCACCGCCGCCCTGGAGACGAACCGCCGGCCGTTCGTGAGCACGCTCGGGCCCGCTCGGTCCTCCTGCTGAGGAACGACCAGCGGCCGGGTGAGCTCGCCCTGAGCGCTCATCGCGCCTCCTCCCTGACCAGGCCGGTGGACCGAAGGCTGAGCATCGTGATCGCGAACAGCAGAAGAAAGATCACGACCGAGAAGGCGGAGACATAGCCGTAGCTGAAGTTCTTGAAGGCGTTGCGGAACGCGTAGACGAGCACGAACTCGGTGGCGCCGGGCTTGTCGGCGCTGATGAACGGACCTCCCGCCGTGATGAGGTAGGCAGTGTTCAGCACGTTGAACGTCACGATCGCGCTGAGGATCGTCGCCGGCAGGATGGCCGGCCTCAGGAGCGGCAGCGTGATCCGCCAGAACTTGCTCCAGGCCGCGGCGCCGTCGACAGCCGCCGCTTCATAGAGCTCGCTCGGGATGCTCTGCAGCGCACCGAGGATGACGACCATGAAAAACGGATAAGACATCCAGACGTTGGTCAGCACGATCGAACCGAATGCCCACGCAGGGTCGGTCAACCAGGGCAGACCCGCGTGCGGTCCGGCAAAGAGGCGGTAGATCTGATTGAAGGTCCCGAAGTCGCCGTTGAAGAAAAACTTCCAGACGAGCGCCGTGACGTAGCTCGGCACGGCCCACGGAATGATCAAGGCGACACGCCACAGCGCCTTGAATCGCACGGAGGGGTGGCTGAGCGCGAGGGCAGTCAGCATGCCCACGATCAAGAACAGCGGAATACAGATCGCGACGAACAGGAAGGTCCTGCCCAGAACGATGAAAAAGTCGCTGTTGAGACCGCTGAAGATCCGCTGGTACTGGACGAAGCCCACGATCGAGTAGTGGCGGAAGTGATACAGGTTCTGGTTCGTGAACGAGATGTAGACGTTGTAGAGGATCGGAAACAGGCTGATGAGACCGACGCCGACGATCATCGGCGTCATGTAAGCGAGCAGCAGCGGCCGGCTCGTCCTCAGCACTCTCGGACTAAATCCGATAGGACGGCGGCACGGCGCCGCCGCCCTCTGTAATCCTCGTCAAACGACCGTCACTTCAGTTGCTGGATGTTGGCCTGGGCTGCGGATTGGGCGGCAGCGAGTGCATCGTTCACAGACTGCTTGCCGGTCCAGACCGCCTCGAGCGCCTTCGCAACCGGATCCCACAGTGCGCCCATGTAAGGCGTGTTGGGCAGAGGAGTCCCGTTGGTGACCTGAGCGCCGAAGCCCTTGACGTCCGTCAACGCCTGCACCGACGAGTCGGCCAGCGACACCTTGTTCGCTGGAATCTCCTTGTTCGCAAGCGACTGTGCGATCTCGTTGGGCTTGTTGTCGAACCACTTGATCACGTCCACCGCGAGTGCCGGGTTCTGCGAGGTGGCGCCGACCATCAGCGTCTTCACTCCGACGAAGGGCTGAGCAGGCTTGCCGTTGATCGTGGGCAGGACCGCGAGACCGTAGTTCACGCCGGCCTTGGCGTAGTCCGCCACTGACCACGGGCCGTTGATGATGATCGCGGCCTTCTTCTCCTTGAAGAGGGTGTCCGCCACGCCGTAGTCGACGCTCGCCGGAATGTAAGGCCGGAAGCTGGCGATGTAGTTGAACGCCGCCTTGGTTCCGTCCGACGTCAGGCCCACGGTTCCATCGGCTTTCACGTAGTAGCCGCCGAAGCCGTACACCCACGGTGCGTTGAAGTAGGCGTCGTTCTTGGCGTTCCACACCACCCCGTACATGCCGGCGTGCTGCTGCTGGAACGTCTGGGCGAACTTCAGAAGGTCTTCGCTCGTCTTGGGCAGCTTGTCCGGCGTGACGAGGTCTTTGTTGTAGATCATGGTTATTGCTTCGACGGTCTCCGGCATGCCGTAGATCTTTCCGTCGAACGTGTCGGCGGCAACGGCCGCGCTGCTGAAGTTGTCGCTCATGTAGCTCTTGTCTACGCCGTCGATCCCATCGATCGGTTTGATCGCTTCGAGCTTGACGAGCTTGCCGAGGAGGTCGTCAACCCACGCGACGATGTCGGGGCCCTGCCCGGCCTGGATCGCGGTCGTCACCGCGGTCGCGATGTCGTCCTTGTGAACCAGGTTGATCGTTACGTTGGGGTACTGCTTCATGTACGCGTCGAAGACGGCCTTCTTGGCGTCCAGGTAGCTGCCCTGCCAGTTGTGCCAGATCGTGATCGTGCCGGTGCGATTGACGCTCGTCGAGGTGGTCCCGCCGCCGCCTCCGGAGCCGCCGCACGCGCTCAGCACCATCGCTGCCAGCGCGACCATGGCGACGCCCAGCGATTTACTGCGAGCGATCCAACCCATCAAAAACTTCCTCCCATATCGGTTCAGGTCCTCGGGCCGGCAAAGGCGCGTTTTGACACCCGCCAGATCGGATCTCGCGAGCCTATTCCGCGGTCTGAACACTGTCAAGGACGAACTTGGCGTCGATCGCGGACATAGAAACTTTCGATCCCTGGCAAGTTCAGGGCGCTAGTACGATCTGATTCGTGGTCGAACGCCAAAGGCTGAGCGGAACCGACCTCGAGTTCTACCCACTGCAGGGCCTGGGCGAGAACCTTCCGATGACGGTGAAGGTCTTGCTCGAGAGCGTGATGCGGCTCGTGGAAAGCGGTGTCACCGACGAGGCGAACATCGAAGCGCTCGCGAAATGGCCAACACCGGCCCCCGGCGCGGAGCTGCCGTTTCTCCCCGCGCGCGTCCTCATGCAGGACTTCACCGGTGTGCCCGCGGTGGTCGACCTCGCGGCCATGCGCTCGGCGATGAGGCGTGCGGGCAAGGACGCGGGCAAAGTCGATCCGCTGGTCCCGGTCGACCTCGTCATCGACCACTCGGTCCAGGTCGACGCGTTCGGCTTCCGCGAGGCGTACACGCGCAACATCGAGAAGGAGATCGAGCGCAACCGGGAGCGTTACGCGCTGCTGCGCTGGGCGCAGCAGGCATTCCACAACTTCTCGCTCGTGCCGCCCGGCATGGGCATCTGCCACCAGGTCAACCTCGAATATCTCGCGAAGGTGGTCCAGGTGCGCGAGGTCGACGGCCATATGGTGGCGATCCCGGACACGCTGATGGGCACCGACTCGCACACCACGATGGTCAACGGCCTCGGCGTCCTGGGTTGGGGCACCGGCGGCATCGAGGCTGAGGCCGCGATCCTCGGCCAGCCCGCGTATCTCGCGCCGCCCGTCGTGGTCGGCGTGAGGTTCACCGGCGCGCTGCCCGCCGGCTCCACGGCGACCGACCTCGTCCTGACGCTGACCGAGATGCTGCGCAAGCACGGTGTCGTCGACAAGTTCGTAGAGTTCTGCGGCGACGGCCTCTCCTCGCTTTCCGTGCCGGACCGCGCGACGCTCAGCAACATGTGTCCGGAGTACGGAGCGACGTCTGCGCTCTTCCCGGTCGATCGCCAGACGCTGCGCTACCTCGAGGTCACCGGCCGCAGTCGCGAGCAGATCCAGCTGGTCGAGCGGTACACCAAAGAGCAGGGTCTCTACCGCGTCGAGGGAGCGCCCACGCCGAACTTCACCGAGCTGCTCGAGCTCGACCTCGCCAAGGTCGAACCAAGCCTGGCTGGGCCGCGTCGCCCGCAGGACCGCGTTGCCCTCCCCAACGTCTGGAACAGCTTCGAGACGGTGTTCAAGCCCGGACCGCGGCCCGACCGCGACGCGATCTCCCGCCTCACCGAGGAGGGCGGTCCGGTGGACGGTCGCGCCAAGGTCGCGGTGCGCGCACGACACACGGCCGAGGTCGAGAACGGCTGCGTCGTGATCGCTGCCATCACAAGCTGCACGAACACGTCGAACCCGTCAGTGATGGTGGCGGCGGGACTTCTCGCCAAGAAGGCCGTGGAGAAAGGGCTGACGGTCAACCCCTACGTCAAGACGAGCCTCGCGCCCGGCTCGCGCGTCGTCACCGACTACCTGCAGACCGCGGGTCTGCTCGAGCCGCTCGAGAAGCTCGGCTTCTTCCTCGTCGGCTTCGGGTGCACCACGTGCATCGGCAACTCTGGTCCGCTCGCGACGCCCGAGGTCGAGGCGGCCGTGATCAAGGACGACCTGAGCGTCGTCGCGGTGCTGTCCGGCAACCGCAACTTCGAGGCGCGCATCCACCCGCTGGTGAAAGCGAGCTATCTGACGTCGCCTCCGCTCGTGGTCGCGTTCGCGTTGGCCGGCACGGTCAACCGGAACCTGGTCACCGAGCCCGTCGGTTACACGCCCGACGACAAGCCCGTGATGCTGTCCGAGCTCTGGCCGACGCAGGAGGAGATCAACGCCACGATTCAACAGTGCGTGAAGCAGGAGATGTTCAAGCGCGAGTACTCGCGCATCTTCGAGGGCGACGAGCACTGGAAGGAGATGGCCGCGCCGACCGGGCCGATCTTCGCGTGGGACCCCGCATCGACGTACGTCAAGGAGCCGCCGTACTTCGAGGGATTCGGGCCCTCCCCGAAGCCGCTAACGGACATCGACGGCGCGCGGGTGCTGGCGATGGTCGGCGACTCGGTGACGACCGATCACATCTCGCCGGCTGGATCGATTCCCGCCGACAGCCCCGCGGGACGCTATCTGATCGAGAAGGGAGTGCAGAAGGCCGACTTCAACAGCTTCGGTGCGCGGCGCGGCAACCACGAGGTGATGGAGCGCGGGACGTTCGGCAACATCCGGCTGCGCAATGCACTCGCCGCGCGCGAGGGGTATTTCACGAAGCACCTTCCCGACGGCGCGGACGTGACGATCTTCGAGGCGGCGCAGCAGTACAAGAAGGATGGAGTTCCAACGGTGGTGCTCGCGGGCAAGGAGTACGGGACCGGGTCGTCGCGCGACTGGGCGGCCAAGGGTCCATTGCTTCTGGGAGTCCGCGCGGTCATCGCGGAGTCGTTCGAGCGCATACACCGCTCCAACCTGGTCGGCATGGGCATCCTGCCGCTGCAGTACGCGGCCGGCGAGAACGCGCAGTCGCTGGGCCTGACGGGGCGGGAGAGCTACACGATCCGCGGGCTGGAGGCGATCAAGCCGGGCCAGTCGATCGAGGTCGAGGCCAAGGGTGACGACGGGCAGGTCAAGCGGTTCACCACCCATGCGCGGGTCGACAACGACACCGAGGTCGGGTACCTGCACCATGGCGGGATCCTGCCGCTGGTGCTGCGCGAGCTGATCGCAAAGAACTAAACCTCCGGATAGTCCGGACTATCCGGCTGTTGTCACGGCGAGATGCACGGATAGTCGCGACTATCCGTGGTGGGGCTAGGCCGCCGGGATCGCCGCCTCGCTCTCCTCGTAGGACGTCCTGATCGGCAGCCACCGCTCGTGGCCGCACTCGGGACACTCGAACAGACCGACCAGCACCTCAGGCCGCGAGGCGTCGGAATGCATCGTCCGCAGCTCCATCGACACGCGCGCGTCGTGACGTTCGCAGGCAGGGGCCTCTTCGTAGGTCATGACCGGATTTAACGCGCTGCGTCGAAAGCATCGCTAGTGAACGTGACACAAGACCCCGCCCAGCAATGTTGTCGCCGACATCCTAAGCTTCGGAGGCATCGTGGCAACCAAGAAGCTCGACGAGGAGGAGGTCCAGGAGCCCCGGCCGACGGTGCGTGACTGGGCTCAGCTGGTCCAGGAGTCGGCTCAGCTGATCGCGGGGGCCGACGGCCTCGACCGCCAGGTCGAGTGGGTGCGCCTGATGGAGACGCCCGAGATCCAGCCCCGCCCGGGCGACCTCATGTTCACCACCGGCTTCCCCATCAAAGACGACGTTTCCGCGCAGATCGGATTGGTCGAGAGGATCGCCGACTCGGGCGGCGCGGGTCTTGTGGTCAGGCCGCTGCCCTACCTGCGCAAGCTGCCGCCGGAGATGGTCACCGAAGCGGATCGCCTCAAGGTGCCGCTTTTCACCATCCCTTCGGACGTCCAGTTCGTCGACCTGATGGCGCCGCTGCTCGAGCGGATCATCAACGCCGAGCACTGGCGGCTGAAGCGTTCGATCGAGATCCACCGCCGGTTCACCGAGCTTGTCCTCGACGGCAAGGGCGTCAACGAGATCTGCCGCACCCTCGCGGACCTGCTCGACAGCGCTGTCGTCGTGGAGGACGCCAGCTTCCACCTTCTCGCCCACGCCGGCGGCAGCGCGGACCCGCACCGCAAGGAGACGATCGCGCGCCAGGGCACGCCGCAGCGCGTGCTCTTCGACCCGCAGATCCAGCGCACGCTGCGCGAGGTCGAGGCCAAGCGCGGGCCCGTGAAGGTTCCGGCCTTCCCCCACCTCGGCATGTCGCGGGAGAGGCTGATCGCTCCGATCTTCGCGGCCAACCAGGTCCTCGGGTACATCTCGATCCTCGACCACCCGCCCCAGAACGAGGAGCTCGCCTTCATGGCGATCGAACAGGCCGCGCTCGTGCTGGCGCTGTCGATCGCCAAGGAGCGCGAGCTGTCCGAGGTCGAGGGCAGGGTGCGAGGCGAGTACCTGGAGGACCTGCTCCACGGGACGTATGGCGATGAGGCGGCCGCCCAGCGCCGCGCGCGCCACCTCGGCTACCCGCTGCACGGCGCGCACATCGTCGTGCTCGTGGACATCGACGACTTCCGCGGCTTCAACAAGGCCCGCCAGATCTCCGAGGACGCGATCCAGGCCCTCAAGCGCGATTTCCTTCGCCGCGTCACGGCGGTCGTGCGAACCACCTACCCGCGCGCGCTGCTCCAGGGGCGCTCCGACCAGGTCGTCGCTCTTCTGCCGCTCGGGACGGAGCTCGTCGACCACCAGGCGCGGAGCCATGCGCTCGGGCTCCAGATCCGGCAGGCGATCACGGACTGGAAGCCCGGGTTCACCGTGTCGGTCGGGTTCAGCGCGCCGATCGAGGCGCCTTCGGGCGTTGCGGGTGCACTTCGCGAGGTCACGTCGGTGATGGAGTCGCTGGCGCGGTTCAAGCGGTGGGGCCAGGTCGTCGCCGTGCCGGAGCTCGGCCTCACCGGGCTGCTGGCCGCGATCAGCGACGAGCGCCTCGTCGACTACAGCCGCCGCCATCTGGGTCCCCTGATCGAGCACGACAGCGCGCGCAAGGGGGCGCTCGTGGCGACGCTGCGCGCCTATCTCGAGACTGGCGAGCAGCAGCAGGCCGCCCAGCGCCTTCGCGTGCATCCCAACACGTTGCGATACCGCCTCGACCGGATCCGCGAGATCACCGGCCTCGACCTCGAGGATCCGGAGACGCGCCTGAACCTCTCGGTCGCGCTTCGCGTTCAGTCACTGCTGGGCATGTAGTAACCGCATAACAAAATCCGCGCCGTTTTTGTGCGCGGCACACTAGCGAGCACTGGCGACCGCCAGTAGCCTTCCCGATCAGTGCCCCCCGCCCTACGTCCAACACGCCTTGCGTGGGCAGGTGAGCTGCCCACGTCTCGCGCTGCGTGCGGAATGGGGTTCGTCGCGACACCGGACCTCGGGCACGAAGCCGTCCGCCTGGGCGTGCAGGCGCTGGCGAGGCTCGCGCACCGCGGCGGGCTGGACGCGGACGGAAAGAGCGGCGACGGCGCCGGCCTTCTCATCCAGGTTCCCCACCGGCTGCTCGGCGGCGCTGCCGCAGGCGCTGCAAACAGGCTCGCGGTGGTGTCCCTCTTCGAATGGGATGGCTCGGCGCGCCGAGTCGTCGAGCGGCACCTTCGCATTGCCGAGTGGCGTCATGTCCCGGTGGACGTCGATTCGCTCGGTGAAAAGGCGCGTGCCACGATGCCGGCGCTCTGGCACGGGCTCATCGAGCAGCCCGACGTCGACCCCGAGGCCTGGGAGCGCGACCTCTACCTCGCGCGGCGCCGGATCGAGAAGGACGCCGAAGCCGAGGGAGTGCGCATGTACATGCCTTCCTGCTCGAGCCGCACGCTCGTCTACAAGGGGCTGATGGCGGGCACGCGGCTCGCCGACTTCTATCTCGACCTGCGCGACGCAAAGACCGAGAGCCGCCTTGCGGTCTTCCATCAGCGCTACTCGACGAACACGCTTCCGGATTGGCGTCTCGCGCAGCCGTTCCGCATGCTCGGCCATAACGGTGAGATCAACACGATCACCGGCAACCGGGCCTGGATGCGCGCGCGCGAGGCCGAGCTCGAGGCGGACCTGCGCGGCGCGATCTGGCGCGAGGGCTCCGACTCGGCGTCCCTCGACAACGCGCTCGAGCTCCTGGTGCATCGCGGCTGGGAGGTCAGCGAGGCGCTGATGAGCCTTGTGCCCGACGCGTGGGAAGGCCGCGGCGACCTTGCCGCGCCGGTGCGTGATTTCTATCGCTACCAGTCCATTCGCTTCGAGCCGTGGGACGGTCCGGCGGCTCTCGCTTTCAGCGACGGGGTCGTGGTCGGTGCGGCGCTCGACCGCAACGGTTTGCGACCGCTGCGCTGGCAGCTGACGAAGCAGGGACTGGTCGCCGCAGCGTCAGAGGCCGGCGTCGTGGAGATGGCCCCCGCGGACGTCGTCGAGCGCGGCCGCCTCGGTCCGGGCCAGATGTTGCTGTTCGACACGCGCGATGGGGCGCTTCTGCGGGACGCGGACGCGAAGGAACGCGCGGCCGCCCGTCACGACTACGCGATGCTGGCGGACCGCGCGCTCGTGCCGGTGGAGCGCCACCACGTCGACCTCGAGCCGCTCGAGGACATCGCGGCGCATCACGCGCTCCACGGATGGGGTTTCGAGGACGTGAAGTTCGTCGTCGACGTCATGGGCGAGACTGCCGCCGAGCCCGTCTACTCGATGGGCGACGACATCCCGATCGCGCCGCTCGGCCGCACCCCGCGCCGTGTCTACGGCTACCTCCGCCAGCGCTTCGCCCAGGTGACCAATCCCGCGATCGATCCGCTGCGCGAGAAGGCGGTGATGTCGCTGCGCGTCCTGCTCGGCGCGCGCCGCGACACCCTCGAGCCTGAAGGCGGCACCGACCGCGAGCTGCTCCACCGCCATCACCCTGCCGTGCCCACTCACTCGACGCTTCTCGAGCTCGAGTCGCCGATCCTCGGCGCCGCAGAGCTGGCGAGGGTTCTCGAAAACGCTGTCGTTCTCGACGCGACTTACGCCCCCGAAGAGACGCTGCGCGGCGCACTCGAGCGGCTCACGCGCGAGGCCTCCGAGGTCGATGGAGTTGTCGCGCTCTGCGACCGCCGCTCGGGCCCGCAGCGACTCCCGGTGCCGATGGCCCTGGCCGTCGGCGCGGTGCACTCGCACTTGCTCGACACAGGGCACCGTCTGGCCACGGACATCGTCGCGATCGCGGGCGATGTGGTCGACGTCCACGACGCCGCATGCCTCATCACGATCGGAGCGACAGCCGTCCACCCGTACCTCGCGTTCGCAACGGTCGGACAGGAAGCCGCGCCGAGGTACCGCAAGGCGCTCGAGGCGGGACTGCTCAAGGTCATGGCCAAGATGGGCATCTCCTGCGTCACGAGCTATCGCGGCGCCGAGGTGCTGGAGGCGTTGGGCCTTGGGGCCGAGGTGATGCAGCTGTGCTTCCCTGGCGTGCCCTCGCGTGTGGGGGGCGCCGACCTGGAAGAGATCGAAAGGGCGGCTCGCGCGCGCACGGGCCCGATGCCCGACCACGGCCGCGTCCGCTTCCGCAAGGCCGGTGAGCACCACGCGTACAACCCGATCGCCGTGCGCGCCGCGCAGAAAGCCGCCCGCACAGGCGACCGCGAGGCATACGCGGAGTGGCGGCGCCTGTCGTCGATGGGTGAGCCGCAGTCGCTGCGCGAGCTGATCGCTTTCAAAGAATGTACGCAGCCGGTTCCGCTCGAAGATGTGGAACCGGCGACCGCCATCGTGAAGCGTTTCGTCAGCACGGCGATGTCGTTGGGCGCGCTGTCACCGGAGGCGCACGAAGCCCTCGCCGTCGCGATGAACCAGATCGGCGCGCGATCCAACTCCGGTGAGGGGGGCGAAGACCCCGACGCCTACGACGACGCGTTCGGCGTGAGGCGCGACAACAAGGTCAAGCAGGTGGCGTCCGCACGATTCGGAGTCACACCGAAATACCTCAAGCGCGCCGAGGAGCTCGAGATCAAGATCGCGCAGGGGTCGAAGCCAGGTGAAGGCGGCCAGCTGCCGGGCATCAAGGTGACGAGCCTCATCGCGCGCCTGCGTCACGCGCAGCCGGGCATGCAGCTCATCTCGCCGCCGCCGCATCACGACATCTACTCCATCGAAGACCTCGCGCAGCTGATCCACGATCTGAAGACCGTGAACCCGCGGGCACGCGTCGGCGTGAAGCTGGTGTCGGAGGCCGGCGTGGGGACGATCGCCGCGGGCGTCGCGAAGGCGCGCGCGGACTACATCCTCATCAGCGGGCACGATGGCGGGACAGGCGCGTCGCCGCTCTCCTCCATCAAGAACGCCGGCTCGCCCTGGGAGCTGGGCCTCGCCGAGGCGCAGCAGGTGCTTGTCGCGAATCGTCTGCGCGACCGCGTGAGCCTGCGCACCGACGGTGGCCTGCGCAACGGCCGCGATGTGGTGATTGCCGCGATCCTCGGCGCCGAGGAATTTGGTTTTGGAACTGGCGTGCTTGTCGCGCTCGGCTGCGATATGGCGCGGCAGTGCCACCTCAACACGTGCCCGACCGGCATCGCCACTCAGCGCGAGGACCTGCGGCAGAAATTCGAGGGCCGGCCCGAGCATGTGATCACGTGGCTCTTCCTCATCGCCGAAGAGGTCCGCGAGCACCTCGCGAAGCTCGGCGCGCGCACGCTCGACGAGGTCGTCGGCCGCGTCGAGCTGCTCGAGACGGCACCGAACGGGCGAGTCGACATGTCGTTCGTCCTGGCGAAGACCGACGAGGCCCTGCCACGCCGGCGTGTGTCGCAACGCAATGGCGATCCACCGTCTCCGGCACCGTCGAGCGGGGTCATCGACAACTCGGCCCGGACGGTCGGCGCTGCGCTGGTCGACTCCAGCGCATACGTCGGCAGCGCCGGGCAGAGCTTCGGCGCTTTCCTCGACGATGGCGTCGAGCTGCTCCTCGAGGGCCAGGCGCAGGACTACGTCGGCAAGGGCATGGGTGGAGGCGTCATCGCGATCCGGCCGTTCGCCGACGACGCCGCGGACGACCCCGTGCTCGCCGGCAACACGATCGCCTACGGCGCGACCGGCGGCAAGCTCTTCATCGCGGGCCGCGCCGGTGAGCGATTCTGCGTGCGCAACTCGGGGGCGGTCGCGGTGGTGGAGGGCGCGGGCGACCACTTCTGCGAGTACATGACCGGCGGCGTCGCGGTCGCGCTCGGTCCGGTCGGCTGGAACGCGGGGGCGGGCATGACCGGAGGGACGGCTTACGCGCTCGAGTGGAGACAGCTCAACAGCGACAGCGTGGTCGCGCGCGAGGTGCCCGCCGAGGACGCCGACGAGCTGAGGGCGCTGGTCGAGGAGCACCTGGCGAGGACGGGGAGCAAGCGGGCGGCGATGCTGCTCGCGAGGTGGCCCGAATCGCTCAAGAGCTTCCGCCAGATCGTCCCCGTGACGCCACCCCAGGCGTCGGTGGCAATGGCGCCGGAATCTTCGCCGGAGGAGGCTTCAAAACCAGCGGCGTAGCGTAGGCTCGTGGCCGTGAAACGCCTTGCGCTGTTGGTCTTTTTCCTGGTCGCCGCGTGTGGCTCGATCGGCGCGCAGGCGCAGACAATCTCGCTCGCCTACAAGGCGGGCGACACGTCCAAGTACACGTTCCACATGGTCCTCAAATACACGATCGGCGCCGCGGGGATGTCGATCCCCGCGAATCTCGACCTGAGCGCCAAGGAGGCCGTCACCGTCAAATCGGTTGACTCGGACGGCACCGCCGACCTGTCGGTCGTGATCAGCGACGTCTCGACGAAGACGTCGATGAACGGCACGACCAGCACGACGACCACCACCACTTCCAACACCATCGACATGAAGATCGCCAAGGACGGCCGCGTGGTCAGCGTCAACGGCAACGCCTTCGGCAACAGCGCCTTGCCCGGCATCTCGGGAGGCCAGGGCGGAATCGTCTCGGCAATCCTTCCCGACCACGCAGTGAAGCCTGGGGACACGTGGACCAAGAGCTACAACCTGCCGAATCCCCTCGGCTCGGGTTCCGTCCAGGCGACGAGCAACAGCACGTACCAGCGCGACGACACGGTCAACGGAGTCAAGTCGGCCGTGGTCGAGAGCAAGGCCAACACCAACCTCGACATGACGCTCGACCTGTCGTCCATGCTCGGAGCAGCCGGCACTACGGCGCCGACAGGCGTTTCGCCCAGCCCCGAGACGCTTTCCGTGAAGGGCACGAGCAAGTCGGACACGACGACCTGGATCGACACGAGCGGTCGGCGCATAGTCAAGACCCACTCCACCGGAACTGTCGACGCGACGCTGACGGTGAACGTGCCGCCGCCCAGCCCCAAGCCCACGACCACACCTGTCCTGACGGGGCCGATCAGCCTCAAGGGCACGCAGACGCTGGACCTGACCCCTGCCTGACGTCCGGTCGGCGCTGGAGTCTCAGCGCGAGGCAGAACGCGTCTTCGTCGAGACCGTGAAGGCCAATGAGAAGGCGCCACGAGGATGGCCCGCCGCGCTGGTCATGTTCCACGTCGCGATGTGGCGCGAGAGGTTGCGCGACAGCTTGCGAGCGGCGATCGACGGGGTCGAGTACAAGCTCCCCGGCAACCGCGACGAGATCAACGACGCCGAGCTACCCAACGGCATCGGCACGCCCCTCGCCGATGCTGCCGCCCGGGCCGAGCATCTTCTGACCGAGCTCATCGACCTGATCGACAAGGTCGGTGACCGGAAGTTCAACTGGCTTGCGGACGTAGGCGCCGCCGAGGCCGTCCTCCGCAACAGCTATTCCCACCCGCGGCGGCACATGTACGACTACTTCCTGGAAAACGAGGAGCTGGACCGAGCGCACGGGCTCATCGAGGATGGCCTGCGAGAGCTGCGCAGTCTCAACTCTTCCGATTACGTGCTGGAGTACCTCACGGAAGTCGAGTGAACGCGGCGCGCACCCGATCCAGGGTCTGCATGTTGGCGATGGATTCGCTCAGTGGAATCTCGACAGGTCGGCGCTCGATGATGCTTTTCCCGAACGACTCGACCATCAGCCTGTAGGGCTCGATCGGGTCGACCAGGCGGTTGAACGGGCGCTCGAGCCTCTCGACTCCGACGCGACCGATCACCTTCACCTCCTGGTGCTCGGCCGATTCGAAGCTCGCGAACACCGAAGCAGCCTTGCCCTCGTCGAAATCAACGAGCACCGAGGTCGTCATATCAACCCCGTGCCCAAACCGCGCGCGCGCCTGGACGTCCACGGGCTCACCGAGGATCCAGCGCGACACGCTGACCCCGTAGCAGCCGACGTCGAGGAGCGCGCCGCCACCCAGAGCCGGGTCGAGGCGGTAGTTGTCCAGATCGTCGAGCGTGAAGCCGAAGCTCGCCTCGACGTGGATGGGATCGGAAAGCCCTGACACGAAATCTCTGACTCGCGGGTCGAAGCGGTACATGAACGCTTCCATCAACAGGCGACCGGCGCGACCCGCCGCGGCTGACATCTGCGTCGCCTCGATGGCGTTCATCGCGAGCGGCTTCTCGCACAGCACGTGCTTGCCGGCGGCCAGCGCGCGCAGGGTCCAGGTCAGGTGCAGGTTGTTTACCAGCGGGATGTAGACCGCGTCCACGTCCTTCCTCTCGAGCAGGGCATCGTAGGAGTCGACCACCTGTGCGCCCGGATGAGGCGCGAGCATCTCGCGCGCCCTCTCCCCGGACCGGCTCGCCAAGGCGACGACACGGCCGTTGCGCGACCGGTCGATGGCAGGGAGCAGGGCGACGCCGGCGATCCACGCGGCGCCGAGCACGCCCCAACCGATGTCGCGAGCTATATCTCGACCTTGAGCTGCGCGCCATCGCCGGCGATGGAATGCGTGGCGGCTTCCATCACGGCGACCGTACGCCGCGCCTCTTCCGCCGTAACCGCAAGTGGTTCCTGCCACTGCAGGTGGTCCGCGAGGTTGCGGTAGAAGCCGTTGCCGTCACGCGGCGCGAGCGCGAGACGTTCCTCACCACTCCGGCGAAAAACGGTGACGCGAGCGGGGAAATCCGAAGGCGTCGGCGCGTCCGCCCAGTCACCGATGATCGCGCCCTCGGTCGCGAGCATGTACCACTTCGGTTTGCGTGCGGCCGCGATGTCGGATTGAAGGAAGCTTGCCTGCGCGCCATTCGCGAAGGTGAGGTCCACGCGGACCTGGTCGGAGTTTGTCACGTCGTGCCACACGCGTTTGTGCGCATGTGCCTCGACGGTGCGCACGGTATCGGGGAACAGCTGCAGGATCCAGTCGAAGTAGTGCGAGCCCCAGTCGTAGATCGTGCCGCCCGAGATCGGCTCGTGACTGTGCCACAGGTCGCAGGGATGGTCGTAGCCGCCGATGAACGACTCGAGATAGAAGGGCTCGCCGATGGAACCTGACCGCGCGACGTCCCGCATCGCGATGAAGTCGGGATCCCAGCGCCGGCTCTGGAAGACGGTCAGCACCAACCGTCGGGAGCGAGCCATGTCGATCATCCGATCGCCGTCCGCCGCGCGCAGCGCGAACGGCTTCTCACACACCACGTGCTTGCCCGCCTCCAGCGCGGCCAGAACCGGACCGGTATGTGCGCTGGGCGGGGTGCCGACCACGACCAGGTCCACCTCCGGGTCCGCGAAGATGTCTTCGGCCCGCGCATGCGTGCGCACCGACCAATCCGCGGCCGCCGCACCGCGCCGTACCTCGGACAGGTCGCACACGCCGGCGAGGCGGAGGCCGGCGGTCGCGACCACCGAGGCCGCGTGTTCACGTCCGATCGCCCCGTAACCGAGAAGGCCGACGCCTGCGGTCGCCGTCGCTTCGCGTTGCGCGGCGAACAGCATGGCACGGGCCAAGAGCCCGTCGTCGAAAATCCCGAGGTAGACGAATCTCCCTTCGCCCACGCGGCGCTCGTACGCGACCACCTGTTCGGTGTAGCGCCAGCTCGTGCGCAGAAGGACCGACGCTCCCGCGGGCGGGCCTTCGGACAGGTATGGCTCTTCGCGAACCTTCCAGTCCGGATCGAGACGCTGCGTCAGTGGATGTGCCGGATCGGGGCGGACGATCAGCTCGGTCTTCGGCCCGCGGCCGCCCGGAACCCAGCCGGCGAGCTCGCGAATCGGTTGCGACGACCCCCACGCCGCAAGCGTCCCGCCGAGGAGCACGAGTCCTCCACCGCCGCGGACGAAGTCCCGAAGCCTCTCGGCCTCGGCCTCGCCGATTGGCCGGTCGGTGGCCGCCACCACCACCTGCCCTCCGTGCTCGACGACCTCGAAGCGGCGGGGATCGACGGGAAGCTTGCGGTCCGCCATGAGCCTCACCGAAACCCGATCTCTCACTTACGCAGCCTTCCTTTCAGTTTTCTCGCCGACGCTGCGCAACACCTCGAGCGTGCGCTCCGCCGCCTTCTCCCAGCTGTAACCGCGCGCGCGGGCGCGGCCTTCCTCGCCGAGCGTGCGGCGGAGTGATTCGTCGGCCAGCAGCCGCTCGAGCGCGCCCGCGATCGCGGCCGGATTCTCGGCGTCGACGGCCAGCGCCGCGCCGCCCCCGAGCTCCGGGAGTGACCCTGCCGCTCCCACCACCGCGGGCAGCCCGCGGCCCATCGCTTCGAGCAGCGGCAGCCCGAAGCCCTCGTAAAGGCTCGGGAACACGAGCACCGACGCCGACCGATACAGCGCCTCGAGGGTCGGCTCGTCGACATGTCCGAGGTACTTCACGCCAGGCTCCGACTGAATCCTCGCGATCGTGTCGCCGTACGCCCAGCCGGGGCGACCGGCGATCACGAGCTGGGGCACGCCCGGCCGCCCGTTGATGATGAACGGGACGGCGCGTCCCCGGAGGTGTCGGTAGGCCGCGAGCAGGCGGGGGTAGTTCTTGCGCGGCTCGACCGTGCCGACCGCGAGGAGGAATCCTGGTTCCAGTCCGTCCGGCAGGGACCCCGGCTCGACCGCCTGGGGCAGTCCCTCGGGGACGAGGTGGACCCTCGCCTCCAGCCCGTCCGACGGATAGGCGCGGACCAGGTCGTCGCGTGTGGTCTGCGACGGCACGAGCACGGCGGCCGCATGGCGCAGCGCGATCGGCAGCACGGTGCGCATGTACAGGCGCTGCTGCCATGGCACCTCCGCCGGGCGCAGCCGGAACGCGAGGTCGTGAACGAAGACGACCGCGGGTGGCGCGCCCGCGCGGCGGAACGGGGGGCTGGGCCAGTACGGATAGAGGATCGCGTCGCAGTCGAGGAGAGGCTCGACCGCGGGCAGCCATCGCGTTTTCAGAGCAAGCTCGTGGCGGTAAGGCGCCAGGAAGGCTTCGCAATCGAGCCCTTCGAGGGCCGCGGGGCGGTCCCTGCTGCACAGCAGCGCGAAACGATCGTGCGTACTCGACCGTACGAGGGCTCGGGACAGCTCGACGGCGACCGTCGACATGCCCACCCGGTGCGGCCGCCAGCATGCGGTCACGTCGATGGCGAAGCGCCCCACGCCCCTGAATGTAAAGGAGTCCCAACACCGGGAAGGTGAGCAGGGGCGCTTGCCCGGCCGAAGGCCGGGTCGGCTTTGCCGACCCCCCGATGAGAGGAAACCGGAGGTTTCCTCATAAATAGGGAAGGCCCTCCACCGGGGCAGGATCTTCGTACCCAAGCGACAACGAAAGGTAGCCACATGAAATAGGGAAGGCCCTCCACCGGGGCAGGATCTTTGTACCCAAGCGACAACGGAAGGTAGCCACATGAAATAGGGAAGGCCCTCCACCGGGGGGCAGAGGACCTTCAGAAAGGAGGGAGGGCGAACTTGATCAAGTGCATGTTACCGCCGCACGAAAATCGTGCCACGGGAAATTCGTGCCACGAAATTGTGGCCACGAAAATCGTGGCCACGAAAATTGTGGCAAGACGAACTTACGGGTCGCCCCGCGCCTAGTTCGTCTCCGAGGCCCTGATTGCGAAGGCGCAGTCGAAAGTGCCGGTCACGGACCCGCACTCGACCTCTTCGACGTACCAGTCGTTGGCCAGCCCCGCCCACCGCAGGATCGTCTCGATGGTCGAGGTCCAGACGTGGCACGACTTCACGGTCTTGATGCGGCCGAGGGCGAACATGTTCGAGAAGTGCACCATCCAGAACTGGTGCTCGTCCACCTGCAGCCAAGCGTGCGTGTGTTCGCCGCGCACGTTGTCCATCGCCTCGCTGAAGTTCTTGACGACGCTCGCGAGCTTGCGCTGCCGGCCCGGCACGAAGCGCCTGGCGCCGCCGAGCCCGTGGCGCCCGTCGGCGAGCCAGCGCTCAGCGGCGCGACGGCCCCACGCGCGGATCATGTCCTCCGCCTCCGGGCCGTAGATCGTCTCGAACGCCTCGTTGAGGCGCGACAGCGATTCGACCGGCGACGAGAGCTGGTCGTCATGCGGGGCGTCCTGCTCGATGTACTGCACGAGCCCGGCCGCGTACGCGACCTCAGGCCAGCGATCGCCGGTGACGTCGCGCGCGACGTGCACGTGATTGGAGAAGTAGGAGTTGAGGATGAACCGCCCCCGCGCGCGTGCGGGGCGCACGCCCATCAGCTCGAGAGTGCGGATCGTCGATCCCGCAACCGACGTTGGAGTGGGCGGCGGCGAGCCGTGAAGAACGGGTGGCGGAGCCGCCGGCTGAGCCGGTGAGACGGCTTTCATCGAGGTCGTGTCCGGGCCGGTCGATGCGACCGCGGGACGAGGCATGACGGCAACCCCGCCCGACGTGGCTGCGCCGGCCTGGGCTACCGCAGCGGCCGCTCCGGCCGGCGACGTGCGTCGCTGCGGGAGCTTGGCCATCAGAGCGAGCACGTCCTTCACCGTCTGCGGCCGATCGCCGGGCTCTTTGGCCAGCACTTTCGCGAGCAGCGCGTCGAGCTCGTCGGGCAGCTTGGGGTTGATCTTCACCGCCGAAGGGATCGGGGAGTTGACGGTCGCGTAGGCGACCTCCATGCGGTTCGCGCCGACGTACGGAAGCCTGCCTGTCAGCATCTCGAACGTCAGCACGCCGAGCGAGTAGATGTCGGCGCGCCGGTCGACATCGCGGCCCATCACCTGCTCGGGCGCCATGTAACCCGGCGTGCCGATGGCGAGACCGATCGTCGTCAGATGCGTGGGCTGGCCGGCGCCGCGCGCGAGGCCGAAGTCGGCGAGCATCGCGCGGCCGTCCTGGTGGATCAGCACGTTGGTCGGCTTGAGGTCGCGGTGCACGATCCCCGCGTCGTGAGCGTGCTGCAGACCGTCGCCGATCTCTCGAAGGTAACGCCACGCGGTCAGCGGGTCCATCGGCCCTCGGTTGAGGATGTCGCGCAGGGTGCCGCCGCGGATCAGCGGCATGGTCAGGAAGGCGTTGCCGTCGATGACCTCGAAGTCGTAGATCGGCAGGATGTTCGGGTGGTCGAGCTTGGCCAGCGTCTTGGCCTCCGTCTCGAACCGCTTGACGAAACCGTCGTCTTGGAAGAGCTCCGAGGACAGCGCTTTGAGCGCCACCTCGCGTCCCAGCGGCTGCTGCACCGCGCGGTAGACGACGGCCATGCCGCCGCCGCCGAGCCGCTCGACGACCTCGTACTGCGCGAGCCGGGTACCCGTCAGGTCTTTCATGCCGGGCTCACGTGCGCGAGCTGTTGCACCATCGAGATCAGGTCGGCGAGCCGGAAGGGCTTGCTCAACACGTTGTCCGCACCCGCCGCGAGAAAGCGCTCACGGTCGCTTGCCATGGAGTGCGCGCTGGCGATCACTATCGGCATTGACGGGACCTCGGTCTTGATCCGGCGCATGGCCTCGAGCCCGTCGATGCCCGGCATCGCCACGTCCATCAGGATCATCGCGGGCTTCTGCGCGAGCGCGATGTCGACCGCCTGCAGGCCGTCCGCCGCGATCAGCACGCCGTAGCCCGCCTTCTCGAGGACCCGCTTGCACAATCGCTGAGCGACCTCGTTGTCGTCGGCGACGAGGACCGTGAGCATGGAGGCGCTGCCATTCGGGCTCTCAGCCATGGCGGAGCTGCAGAGCCCCCGCGCCTTCGGGCGCAAGCGGGATCGTGAAGTGGAACGAAGAGCCGTGGCCGACGGCGCTCTCCACCCAGATCTTGCCTCCATGCATCTCCACGATCTGCTTAACGATCGTGAGGCCGAGGCCAGTCCCGGGGATCGACTGCGCGGCGCCGCTGCGAACTCGACGGAACCGCTCGAAGACGTGGGCGATCTCGTCGCCCGGGATGCCTATCCCGGTGTCGGTGATGCTGATCAGCGCGTACTGGCCCTCCACCCGGCTCGTCAGGGTCACAGTGCCGCCGTCGGGCGAGTACTTGACCGCGTTGTTGACCAGGTTGCTCACCACCTGGACCAGGCGATCGCGGTCGCCGGCGACGATCGGCAGGCGCGGGTCGAGGTCGGACTTGAACTCGACCGTCACGGTTGACGTCGTGGCGCGCGCGATGGCCTCCATGAGGATGTCGTTGACGTCGACGTCGGTGGCGCGCATCGTCATGCGTCCGGACTCCATCCGATCGAGGTCCAGCATGTCGCCTATCAGGCGGTTGACGCGGTCGGCGTCGTTGAAGATGTAGCCGCCGTACGCGCGCACCTCGTCCGATTCGAGACCGCCGTCGCGGATCAATTCGCTGAAGCCCTGGATGCCGGTCAGCGCGGTCCGAAACTCGTGGCTGACGATGCTCAGGAACTCGCTTTTGGTCGAGTCGAGCTTCTCCAGGTTGGCGATCGCCGAGCGTTGCGCCTCGAGCGCCTCCGCGAGCTTGTCCGACGTCTCGCGCACCGCGGTCACGTCTTCGATCATCAAGAGGACATGCTCCGGTCGGCCGCTCGAATCGGGGATCGAGGTCGCGGTGAGCTGAAGCCAGAGCCAGTTGCCGGTGCCCGTGGCGGCGCGCACCTGCACGCTGCTGCCGTCGGTGACGCCCGCGAGGATCGACCCCTTGCCCATGCGCAACGCGGCCTGGTCGTAGGCGCGCATCATGTCCGGCCAGACGCTTGCGCGCATCGCCTCTTCATCGTGCTCGAGCATCGCGAGGAGCGAGGGGTTCGCTTCCAGCAGTTCGCCATCACCGCCGATCCTGGCGATGCCGATGGGCGAGCGCTCGAAGATCGCCCGGTGATCCCCCTCGCTGCGACGCAGCGCCTGCGCGATCGCCGAGCGGCGGATGAACTGGCCGATCTCGAGGCCCGCGCGGGTCAGCATCGCGACCTCGGCGTCGGTGATTCGCCTCGTCGCGGGGGATGAAAGCTCGATCACCCCGGCGACCTCGCCCGCATCGACGATGGGGAATGCAACCGCGCTTCGATCGGCGCCGACCTCCGCGGCAAGCACGCCCGCCTGAAACACGCGCGCGACCAGCTCATGGCCCGCGGTGACCGCGTCGCCGCGGCTCGTCCAGTGGCTCGCATCGTGCCACCCGAGGTTGTCGCGGAATGCGGCGAGCAGGTCCGGCAGCGCAGGCTCGAGCGCGGGCAGCGAGACGAGCACCTGGCGCACGGCGGCGGCGCAGTCCCGGACGGCGTCGGCGTTGCGCGTGTCGGTCGCGTCGGCGGCCTGGACGAGCAGGGCGGGCTCGCCGGCTCCAGTCGCGGGCCGGGCGATGAACAGGGTGATCGGGACGAGAGCGCCATCACCGCGCCGCTGGTTGACCTGACCCTCCCAGCGGGTGACGTCGCCCGCGCGGAGCAGGGCCAGCGCTTCGATCACGGGCTGGCGGTCCTCGTTCGCGGTCAGCTCGACAACAGAGCTGCGCAGCAAGTCGTCGCGACCGGTCGCCAGCAGCCGCGTCATCGCCGGGTTCACCATCGTGAAGCGGCCGTCGCCATCGGTGAGCGCCAGGCCGATGCCGGCCGACTCGACGGTCGTGCGCAGCCTCTCCTCGGCGGCGCTCAGCTCCGCCAGGCGGCGACGTACTTCGGCCGCGGTCGCGCGCGTGCGCCGGTTCACTTCAGTGACTCCGCACGCGACTCCGATCAGGACCGCGGCGAGGAGGATGGCCGCAGCGAGATCGGTGGCCTTGCCCGTGGCGGCCGGCGTGATCATCACCGCGACGCCGGCGGCGGCCGCGACCGCAAGCGACTCGGGAAGGTCCTGCTGCAGCGAGACGATCAGGACGACCGCGAGATAAAGAGGAAAGCCGAGAACCGGTTGGGCATTCGCCAGTGCCTGGATCGCGAAGATGGCCGCGACGGCGGCAAACGGCGTGGCTCGGCGAACCAGGATGCGGATCCACGTGGCTGACCCCTGACCCATCCCTGGTAGTTCCCCTGCCTCGCCCCCCCTGGCGGCATGGAAGGTGCGCAGGCCCCACAGTGTAGTGGCGGCTTTTCGCGGTTCAGCCGGCTTAAGAAATCCTCTAAGAAATCCTTCTCAGGGCCAGCACGGTGACGTCGTCTGCGAGCACTCGTTCGCGCGCGCCGCGCGCAAGAAGGTCGACCATCTCCTGCGCGCTCGAGGCTCGCCGCACATCGGCCGCCAGCTGCACGTCCTTGACCGCGAGGTCGGGGCGGAGCTCGAGGAGACCGTCGGAGAACACGATCAGCGAATCCCCAGGATTCAGAGTGACGCGACCCGTCAAGAACTGCGTGTCCGGAAACATGCCCACCGGCGCGCTCCGCTGCTCCAGCGACTCGAGACCCCTGTCCCCGCGCAGCACACGGGCGTGCCCGTGCCCAGCGTCCACAAACGCGAGGTCGCCGGTGCGCGCGTCGAACGTGCAGTGGAACAGCGTGACGTAGGCGTCATTGGCCTCGAGCGCCGGCGACATCACGGACTCCGCCTGCTTCATCCCGGCGTCGAGGGGCGCGACCCCGGCGACACCTCGCAGCGCAGCGCGCGCTGTGGCCATCATCAACGAGGCGATAAGGCCCTTGCCCATCACATCGCCAAGCGAGATCGTCATGCGCCCGTCCCCGTTGGCATACCAGTCGTAGAAGTCGCCGCTCATCTCGCGCGCGGCTGTGAAGTGAGCGGCGACCTCGAAACCGTCCTGGCAAAACGGACTCGGCGGAAGCATGCGCGCCTGCAGGTCCGCCGCACGCCGCATCTGCTCCGCGCGCTCGGCGACCACGCCTTCAAGGCGCTCAACGATCGCGCGATTCTCGATCTCCAGGCTGCGCCTACGGAGGTTGTTGACCGCGAGCAGGTAGAGCTGCGTCGCGCCCACCGGCTTGACGTGGTACGCGTATGCGCCGCGCTCCAGCGCCGCCTTCCCCAGCTCGGGGTCGTCGACGCCCGAGATCATGACCACGGCGGTGTCGGGCTGCGCCGCGCGAAGCTCTTCGAGGAGGCTGTAACCCGACTCGTCGGGAAGCCTCACGTCCAGCAGCGCGAGGGCATATTCGGCCGCCAGGAAGAGCTTGCGCGCGTCGGCTCCCGTGAGGGCGGTTGCGACCTCGTAACCCCGGCCCCGGAGGGTGCGTGCCATGGCGTTCGCGAGAGCTGGCTCGTCCTCCACGATCAGCACCCTTTCCGTGTTCACGGGCGTGCAGTGTAGGTGGCTGAATTCGCCACTTTCTCGCATATGCTGAACGCCGCCCAAATGTCCCTCGAAGTCCAGACCCGCCAGACGGACGGGGGCGTCACCGTGGTCGCCCCGACTGGCCGCCTCGACGTCGCCGGCGCGCCGGCGTTGAAGGACGCCATGAGCGACCTGGCGAAGAACGGTCCGCCCAAGGTCGTGATCGACATGGAGGGCGTCAGCTTCGTCGATTCGACCGGGCTGGGGTCGGTCATCGCCGCGCTCAAGCAGTTCCGCCGCCGTCAGGGCGAGCTTCGCCTGGCCGCGCCGAACCAGCAGGTGCGCGTGGTGCTCGAGCTCACCACGCTCGACAAGGTCTTCCCATATTTCGCCTCAGTCGAGGAAGCCCTCGCGGGCTTCTAGCCCCGTGGCCACCAACCATGCGTCATACGAGTTCCAGGCAACTTTCGCCGACCTCGACGGCGGACTCGACACCCTCCACCACTCGGTCGACCGGCTGCGCGAGAAGCTGGGCCGCCCCGCGGACGACCCGTTCCTGATGCGTTTCGAGACGGCCCTGGCGGAGATCGGAGGAAATGCCCTGGCACACACCGGGGCGGACGTCGAACACCCTGTCGAGTACGTCCTGCGGGCCGATTCCACAAAGGTCGTCGCCTGGATCGTCGACCAGGGTCCGGCGGTGGCCCGGGCGTGGGTGCGGGACATGCCCGCTCCGACGAGCGAGGCCGGCCGGGGCTTGCCGCTTGCGCGCTCGCTCCTCGATGAGCTCGACTACGAGCGGGTCGGTGGCCGCAACCGCTGGCGCCTGGTGAAAACCCTGTGAGCGACCAGAACGATCACATGGACCCCGGCCGCGTGCTCATCCATGACTTCCGCAACCTGCTTGCCGTGATCGTCAACTACAGCGAGCTCATCGGCGAGGAGCTGAACGACCCGGACGCGATTCGCGCGGACCTGCAGGAGATCAAGAACGCTGCCGAGCGCGCGATCGCGATGACGGAGAAACTGCAGCGGCCGCCGAAGGTGTCCCCGTGACGATCGCGAGGTCGGTGGGCGAGCGGCCGCGTTCGGCGCTGGTGCGCAGTGACATCGCACTCGTGGTCGACGACGACGAGCAGATCCTTCGCCTGGTGAAGCGAGTGCTCGAGCGCGCGGGCTTCGAGTGCATCACCGTCAATGACGGCCACGCTGCGCACGACGCCGCGGTGGAGTGGCGCCCCGACATCATCCTGCTCGACCTGATGATCGGCGACATCACGGGCGACGAGATCATGACCCAGCTGCGTGACGACTTCCGGACGCGGCTCATCCCCGTCGTCGTGCTCACCGCACGTGACTCGTTGAAGGACAAGGTCGAGCACCTGCTTTCGGGCGCAGACGACTACGTGACGAAGCCGTTCATCCCGGAGGAGCTCGTCGCGCGGCTGCGTGCGGTCATGGCGCGAGCGACCACGACGCGAGGGCTCAGCCCACTCACCGGCATGAGCGGCAACAGCGACATCCTGCGCGAGATCAGCCGCCGCCTCGCCGAGAACATGCGCTTCGCGGTGCTGTACCCCGACATCGACTCCTTCAAGAGCTACAACGACCACTACGGTTTCCTGCGAGGCGACGACGTGATCAAGACGCTCGCGACGATCATCCTCGAGGTGCTGGAGGAGCGTCCGTCCAACCATCACTTCGCGGGTCATGTCGGGGGCGACGACTTCGTGATCCTCACCGAGCCCGACGTCGCCGAGGCGATCGCCGAGGACATCACGCGGCGCTTCGACGCTGCGATCCCGGCGCTCTATGACCCCAGCGACCGCGAACGCGGCTGGATCGAGTCCGAGGAGCGCAGCGGCAACATGCTGCGCACCCCGCTGGTCTCGGTCTCGATCGGCATCGTGATCGCCGCGCCGGGCAGCTACAGCAGCCCCGCAGCCGTCGCCGCGCGCGCCTCGGAGGTCAAGGGGGTGGCCAAGCGCATGCCGGGCTCGAAGTGGGTGCTGGATCGGCGGCGTCCGCCGGAGCGATTCGCCTCGTGAGCATGCTCGAGACGCCGGCCGCCCCCGACGCGCGCCAGCAGTCGCCGCGCATCCACGTCGTCCTTCACCGGCTCGACGGTGGGCTCGAGGAGGGCGAGTCGGAGGCCCGGCACATCACCGCCGAAGGATTCCCGCTTTTCACCCACGTCGACCAGAACCGCCCGCGGATGATCGCGAACCGCGACATCAAGTACGTCGTGTTCGGGTCGGTGGACGACCCGACGCTGGAGCGCGATCCAGGCGATGCGACCAGCGACCGCAAGGCCATCCTTCGCTTCCGCGACGGCGAGTGGATCGCGGCCTACATCGATCCCGCGGCGCCGCCGGAAATCGAAAGTCTGCCGATCAAGATTCGACTGCCCGAGCTCGCGCGCGTGATCCCCGCGGTCGTCGCGAAGGCATCGTTGCTCGAGACGCAGACCGTGGAGATGTGGACCACCGCGCTGCCCGTTTCGGGCACGCCTCGCCGGCGCCGGTCCGACCTTCTCGAAACCGCGGCGAGCCAGGGTCGGGACCTGAACAAGCTCGCCAACGACTTCCGCGACCGCCTCGCACTCATCCGCGACGTCGGCCTCACGACCGGCGACACGATCGCGTTCTCGCGCGCGGTCCGCACGCACCTCGACCGCTTCCTGCTCGAGGACGGCATCACACTCAACCCGCAGGAGAAGTCGGCGCTCGCGGACATCATCCTGCGCGCCGCGGTCGGCTACGGCCCGCTGGACGGACTTCTCCACGACCGCTCGGTGAGCGAGATCATGGTCAACGGTCCGGACCAGATCTTCATCGAGCGACGCGGCGTGCTGACCAAGGCCGAGGTCCGTTTCGAGGACGAGAACCAGCTCCTCGAGACGATCCGGCGCATGGTCGCCACGACGGGACGTCATATCGACGGCCTCAACCCGATGGTCGACGCGCGACTCCCGGACGGCAGCCGCGTCAACGCGATCATCCGCCCGGCCGCGATCCACGGCCCCGCACTTACGATTCGCAAGTTCAAGGACGCGGTGCTCGGCATGGAGGACCTCAAGCAGGAAGGAAGCTTGAGCCCGGCCATGGCCGAGTTCCTGCAGGCCGCGGTGCTGGGCCGCATGAACATCCTGGTGTCGGGAGGCACGGGCTCAGGCAAGACCACGAGCCTCAACGTGGTCGCGCGCTTCATCCCGCACAACCAGCGCGTCATCACGATCGAGGACGCGGCCGAGCTGCAGATCGACCACCCGCACGTCATCGCGCTCGAGCACCGTCCGCCCAACGTCGAGGGCAAGGGCGAGCTCACGATCCGGCAGCTGCTGCGCAACTCGTTGCGAATGCGTCCCGACCGGATCCTGGTCGGTGAGGTCCGCGGCGCCGAGGCCCTGGACATGCTGCAGGCGATGAACACCGGTCACGACGGATCGATGTCGACCATCCACTCCAACTCCGCGCGCGACGCGCTGTCCCGCCTCGAGACGATGGTGATGATGGCCTCGATCGACATCCCGTTCGAGGCCGTGCGCGCGCAGATCGCATCTGCTGTGAACCTGATCGTTCACCAGGCCCGCATGCCGGACGGACGGCGCAAGATCGCGCAGATCGCAGAGGTCGTCGGCTACGACGCGAACGGTCCGATCCTCCGCGACATCTTCCTGCTCGGCATGGGTTCGGACCTGCGGCTCGAATACAACGCGACCGGCTATGTGCCCACCGCTCTCGACAAAGCCGCGTTCTACGGCGTGCAGGTCAACCAGGACCTGTTCGATCCGTCGAAGTCTCGCTTCATCCCGGCTGGATCGGACAGCATGATGCCCGTCGTCAAGGACCCCCTCATCTCCGGCCAGGGCAAGACGGAGAACGTCGTGCGCCAGGTCGTGGTGGTCCCGTTCAGCTCCGACCGGCCGTCGACCCGGGCGGCCGCGCCCGCGGCGCCGGCGCCGATCGAGACCGCGCCGGCCCAGACGCCCGAGATGCAGGAGGAGATGCGCAAGCTCATCGACGCGGCCCGCGCCGCGGTGGCGGATCTCCAGGCCGCGACTCCGACCGCCCCCGTGGAAGCGCTGCCTCCCGCTGCGCCTCCAGCGTCGCAGTACGCACCGCCTCCTCCGCAGTACGCACCGCCTCCTCAGCAGTACATCCCGCCGCCGGTCGCGCCCGTCGCCTACCCGACGCAGTTCCCCGCGCCTGTCGGGGGCCAGGCGCCGCTGCCGACGGCCTACCCCTCCCCGCCGTCCGACTTCCACGCAGGCCAGGCGCTCGAGGCGGCGACCGCGATGGCGCGCGCGACAACCGCGCTGGGCCAGCTGGCGGCGGCGTCGAGCGGTTTCAGCGGCATGCTCCCCACGGTCCGCTCGAACGAAGGCGCGCCGGGCCTGGCGGGAGCGTCGCGCCGAATCCAGGCCGTGATCGAGAGCATCATCTCCCGCCGCGGCCTGAGCCTCCGCCTCGCCGAACCGCTGACCGAAGCCTTCGAGGGCGCCGAGCTCAAGGCAAGCGACTACGCGCGGACCCAGAAGGTCAGCAAGGATTCGGCCGGGCGCGAGCTGCGGTTGGCGGTCGAAGCCGGCCTGCTGCAGGCTGTTCGCTACCCGCAGGGCGAAGCCGGATATCGCGCATCGCAGGGCCTCTTGCGCGAGATCGCGGAGGGCTTCGGCCAGCCGATCAACGCCGCCGCGCCGCTGACAGCCGAGACCATCATCGGCAGCCTGGCCGTCGGTCAGACCGAGGGCACGGTCACCATCATGTTCACCGACGTCGAGGAGTCGACGCGACTCCTGTCGTCCCGTGGCTTCACGGCCTCGCACGAGATCATGAAGGCGTACGAGACGATCATCGACGAGAAGGTCGCGCAGCACGCCGGCCGGCGCATAAAGGGTCTCGGCGACGGATTCATGATCAGCTTCGGATCGGCGCGCCACGGCGTCGAGTGCGCGCTCGACATCCAGCAGGCGATCGCCGAGTACAGCAAGCAGAACCCGGAGCGCAAGCTGCGCATCCGCATCGGCCTCAACACCGGTGAAGTGGTCGAGGAGGGCGGCGACATCTTCGGCGCCGCCGTCAACGTCGCCGCGCGTGTCGCGGGCAAGGCCAAGGGCGGCGAGGTGCTCGTGTCGGAGATCGTGCGGGCGCTCGTCGGCCCGATCGCGGAGATGAAGTTCGAGTTCCGCGGCCGCTACAAGCTCAAGGGATTCCCCGACCGCTGGCGGCTGCACGAGGTCTCGCCGGGCGAGGTGAAGGAAGCGCCGCACGTCCTCACTTCCGGCGACGGATTCGTCGACCGTGAGCAGGAGCGGCTCGATCTTCGCCTCACCCTCGACCGTGCGGCGAACGGAAACGGCTCGCTGGCGTTCCTCTCGGGGGCGCCCGGCATCGGCGCGTCGCGCCTGGCGTCGGAGGTCGCCCTGGAGGCGAGCGCGAAGGGCTGGATGGTCCTGACCGGGCGATGCGTCGAAGGTGCGTCGGATCCCTACGGCCCGTTCCGCGAGGTGCTGGCCGCCGCGGTGGCGAGCTCGACCGCCAAGGCTCTGAGCGACGCCGCCGGACACGACGGGCCGCTGCTCGCGCGCATCGCGCCGAGCCTCCGCCAGAAGGTGCGCAGCATGCCGGCAGGTCAGGAAGTGCCGGCCGAGCGCGTACGCGAGCAGCTGTTCAAAGCGATCCACGCTTTCCTCACGGGCGTGCAGGGCGCGAAGCCTCTGCTCATGGTCCTCGACGATCTGCAATGGGCCGACGACGCCACCGTCGCGCTGCTCCGCGACCTGGCGGAGCGCCTGCCATCGAGCCGCATGGTCGTGATGGGCACCTACTGGGACACCGAGCTCGACAGCGGACGCGCCTTCAGCACCGCGGTCTCGCGCCTCATCCGCCGGCGGCGGGCGCAGCGGACGGCGCTGGGCCGGCTCACCGACCACGATGTGGAGCGGATCGTTGCCGGCCTCGGCGAAACTCCGCTGTCCCCTGTTCAGCTGCTGGGCATTCAGGCCGCGTCCGAGGGCAACCCGCTGTTCGTCGAGCACTCGTACCTCTACATGTCGGAGTCCGAAAGCATGCTCGGCGGCGCGCACGCCGCGGCGCCGTACACCGAGGAGGACCTCGAGCTGGCACAGAGCGTGCGCGGTCTCATCGGACGCCGCATCAACCGGCTGAGCGAACCCGCCCAACGCATGCTCGTCGCGGCAGCCGTGGTCGGACGCGACTTCGAGGTGTCGCTCCTGGAGGCGTTCGGCGAGCTGTCCGGTCACGAACTTCGCGACGCGCTGGACGAGGCCACGCGCGGCCGGTTCCTGGTCTCCGCGGCCGGCTCGACGTACCGGTTCTCGCACGACCTGGTCCGCCAGCGCGTGCTGGCGCAGCTGCCCTTGCCACGCTTGCAGGCGTATCACCTCGCGGTCGCGGACACGCTCGAGCGGGTCTACGGCAAGTCGGCCAGTGACAACGCCGGCGAGATCGGCTACCACCTCTACCAGGCAGGCACGGCTGCGGACGCATTCAAGACCGCGACCTACCTTGCGCGGGCGGCGACCAACGCGCTGTCCATCGGCGCGTTCGACGAGGTCCTGCGCCTGGTCGACTCGGCCCTGCAGCTCATGCCCGGCGAAAGGACGCGCGAGCGCGCGGAAGCCCTGGCCACCCGCGCCGGCGCGCTGGCCGGCCTGGGCAAGGTCGACGACGCGCGCGCGGCCTGGCGAGGCGCGATCGAGCGCTACGAGGAGCTCGGCGACGCAAGGGCGGCGATGGCGCTGAGTCACCGCATTGCGCACCTCGATTCGCGTGCGTCAGGTCACGAAACAAACGGCGCCGCTCCTGCCGAACCGACCGAACCGGCCGCGCCGGCCGAGCCCGAGCTTTCGACTAGCCAGTAATCCTGCTGGCCGGCGCCACGGGCGCGTAGGTCGAGCTGTACGTGAGCCTCGGCAGCCCGTTGGTGAAAGCGATGGTGTCGGCGATCAGCCCTCCCGTCCCAGCCACCTCGAACGCGAGGGGAGACGTGATCGACGCATGCGCCGACGGTGTGTAGATCAGACCGACGTATCCCGAGTTGCCGCCCGCGCCGAACGTGTTGGTGCAGCCGTTGGCGGGGGGGTTTGCGGGTCCCGGCTCGTAGAGGCTCACCCAGTTGTACTGATACCCGCTGAAAACGTAGACGTCGCCGCCGTTCAGGTTGCTGAAGCATCCGCCCGACGGGAAGTAGAGCTCGACCGCGCCCGGCGTGATCGCCGCCGGACAGGACGTGTACGCGGCGGCCGCGGTCTCGCAGTTGTTCTCGTTGGCCCGGTCTCCGCGAGCCCCCGCACCCGTCGCGGGATTCTGGTTGGGAAGGCCCGCGCTGAGGGGCGCTGTCTCGGAGTCAGGGGGATACGCGCCGGCAGTGCCCGGCGAAGCGCCGGCGTTGGGCGCAAACGGCGCGGCGAGCTGGTCGTTGAGCGAAATCGTTTCGTGCCCGAGCGAGCACGAGTTGCCGGTGAAGCTCGGACATGAGGCGAGGTTTGTGTTCAGCACCGAGCCGGACACGGGCACGCTGGCGGCAAGCCCGAATGGCCCGCCGCAGCCGTTGCCCGGGGGCGCCGCATACACGTTGTACGAGGTCGCCCCTGGCACGTTGCTGATGTCGACCTGGATGGCGTTGAAATGCGGGTTGAGGTTGACCTGCTGACACATAGAAGGCGCACTCTCACGCGGGTACGAGGTTCCGTTGTACGTGTCCGTCCGCACCGCCGTGATGACGATCGACCACACACCGTCGGCCACATCGCGAGCGCCCGTGCTTCGAGTCAGTTGGAAGCCCCCCGCGCAGTTGGCGCCGCCGGTGTTCCAGAATTGGTTCGCGGCCTCCTGCGTGTTGTCCGAGGTGCTTGGCTCCCCGGGCGGTTTGAGCTCGTTGCTGATCAGATCGCCTGAGTTCGCGAGCCCCGCCTGGAACGTATAGATGCCACCCGCCAGGAACCAGCAGTGCCCGCCTCCAGTTATCACGGGCCACGAATAGATGCCAGGCTGCGCGACGAGCGAGCTCGGGATTCCCTGGCTCGAACCCAGGTTGGTCGGCTCGGGAAACTGCGGATCGGCGAGGTGAAAGCCCGACCGCATGGCCCCCGCCACGTCTGGGTATCCGCACGGCGTCCCGCCACCGCTCGGATAGCAGGCGGTCGTGACGGCACCCGGCACCGGTGACTGACACCGCGCGTAGATGTCGCCCGCAACGCGAACCGCCCCGCTCGAAACCGAGATGGCGCCGTTGGACACGATGTCGCCTGTGGCGCTGAGCGTGCCAGAGCCGGCGACCGTGATCGCGCTTCCGCCGGAACCGCATCCGGCCGAGTCGAGAGCTCCGAGCGCAGGCGTATAGCGCTGGTTGTTGACGTTGCCCGTCGAGCTCGCCACGATGGCCGGGCTGGTCCCGTTGCTGAGGATGCGCGCGAACTGCAGCTGGAGGTTGCGCTGCCCCGACACGGTGAACTGGCTGCCCTGCGCGCCCAAACCTTGGGCGACCTCGGTCAACACGGTGCCGTCCGCATAGGTGCATGTCACCGTGAAGGGTGTTGCGCTGGGCGCGCCCCAGCCGCTGCACGCCGGAGCTGCGTAGAGCCTCAGGTTGGTGGCAAAGGTGCTTGCGCCGGCCTGCTCCGCGCTCGTCCAGCTGCCGGACTGCTGCAGCCTGTCACCGGCCGCCAGCGACGCGGCATCGGTCGCCGCCTGCATGTCGCGGCGTAGCGCGTAGGCGCGCGAGCCGTCGATGGCGATCGCGGCCATCCCTATGACGATGGTGAGCATCAGCGCGATGAGGACGATCGCCTGGCCTCGCTGACCGCCCATCAGTACTCGGACCGAAACACCGCGGCCGCAGTGAGGATCACGTGGTTCGCCGTCGCCTGCGCGACGATCGGTGTGATCAGGACGAGGTTGAAGCGAATCGTGATCTGCAGCTGCACATTGCCGATGGCGGGGTTGACCGCGCTGCACGATCCGGCCGCCACCGCGCTGCTCTGGCCACCCGGTGCGTTCGGCGGCGGGGAGGTCTCGACCGTCGCAGGCGGGTTCGGCTCGGTGATGTACACCCACGCGGTATTGGCCGGCGGCGTGCTGTTGGTCACGGGGCCCTGCGGGCACGGAGCCGCCACCGGCGCACCGGCCATCTGGCGGGTCACAGTGGCGATGACGTCGTTGTCGGTTGGTAGCTGGTTGGACGCACGCAGTGCTGTCCGCGCACCCTCGCGCGCAGCGTGGTTCAGCGTGTCGTAGTAGAAGACCGCGCGCCCGACGTCGACGACACCAAAGGTCAGCAGCAGCAGCACCGGCGACACGAGGGCAAACTCGATGAGCGCCTGCGACCGCTGCCCTCTCCTCCCCGCACCAGCTGGGGTCCCCACGCCGCAGGCGTGGGGTGGCCGAAGCGCCGGAGGGGTCCCCCTCAAGATCCCTGGACCGTCATGTGCTGGTTGACCGCCACCTGGAAGACGCCGAACTGCGATTTCACCAGGGGGGTGAGGGGCCCGTAGGTGTAGAGGACGATGACGTTGACGTCGAGCTGTCCCAGGTTGGTCGCGGGCGACGTGTAGTCCAGGCCGGGCGTGTTGTTGTAGCAGATGTAGAGCCAGGGCTGGTTGGCGGTCGGCGGGTAGGCCGCCGAGGCGAAAGGCGGGTTGTGCGACGAGTTGCCGTCCGTCGGGTTGGGGCACGTCGTGCCCGGGTTTTTCAAGACCGAGGCCGGCAGCGAGATCGTGGCGAGCTCGGAGTCCACCGTGGCCTTGATCGAGGCGTCGTACAGGTAGGGGTGGGAAAGGGTCGGGGCGTCGAACCAGGCGGCGTGCCTGGCGCCCTCCCGAACGGCGTTGGAGAGGGACTCCTGGACGTAGATCGACCGCCCGATGTCGACCAGCCCGCCCACGAGCAAAAGGAGCACCACAGAGGACGCGGCGAACTCGACCAGGGACTGGCCCGACTGGTGCGAATGTACCGTTTTCACTGTCAACTTAGGGGGGCTCCGCAACGGCATATCTTGCCTATGATTGGCCAGCCTTGCGGACGTTTAGCGCAATTACCTCGCGCCGGCCATTCACTCTTCTAGGCGTCCTCCTTGCCCTGCTCGTGATCGCCGCTTTCGTCCTCGTTGCCCTCAACGCAAGCGCAGGCACTGGGAGTCCCCAGCAAACGGTGGTGGTCGCCGCCAAGGACCTTCAGCCCCGCATCCCCATCGCGGCGGGCGACCTCAGCACGCGCACGCTGAACGTCCCCGGCAACTACCCGAAGGTCTACTTCCGGACGGTCGCCGAGGTCGCCGGGATGGTGCCTCTCGTGGCGATCTCGACCGGCGAGGTGGTCGCGTCCAATGACGTGGCCAGGCCGAACCAGGCGCTCGGCTCGCAGTCCGAGTTCCTGGCGATCCCCAAGGGCTATGTCGCGCTGACGATCCCGACGAGTGAGCAGCAGGGCGTTGCCGACTACATCCAGCCCGGCGACTACATATCCGTGATCGCGACGGTCTCGAGCAACGGACGCGTCGCCTCGAAGACCATCTTCACGCAGCTGCACGTGATCAAGGTCGGAGCGGCCTCCGCCAGCGGCAGCCAGAGCGCCAGCAGCCTCACGGTGGTGGTGACCGAGTGCGAGGCCGAGGTCATCACGTGGTTCCTCACCTACGCCTCGCTGAAGTACACGCTCGAGTCCTACCAGGACTACGCGCCCGGCGCGCAGAACCCCGACCCGAAGTGCCCCAGTGTGAATGACGCCAAGGGCGTCACGCTTCAGGTCATTCAGGCCAACTACCCCACCCTTTTCTGATGGACCTCCCGGCGCCGGTGGTAGTTGCCGTTCCCATGGCCGCGGCCGTCTTCGTCTTCTTCTGGGCGCTCGACAAGGTCCGCAAGGACATCGTCCTCACGCAGCCGCCGGGCGCGCAGCCACCGCGCGCCACTCCGCGCGAGCTGGTCGACCGGCTGCTCAAGCCGGCAGCAGAGAACCTCAGCCAGCGCCGGAGAAAAGAGGGCAAGCCGACGCTCACCGAAGACCTCGCGCGCGCGGGCCTCAACATCACCGCGCCCGAGTACCTCCTGATCCGGATCGGCGTCGTGGCGCTGGGAGCTCTCATCGGCCTCTTCCGCTTTGGTTTCTCGGTCGGCCCGCTGATCCTGGGTGCGGTCGGGTACATCGTTCCGCCGCTCGTCGTCGCGTATCTGCAGCGCCGCCGGCAGACGCAGTTCAACGACCAGCTCGCGAGCATGCTGCAGTTGCTTTCCAACTCGCTCAAGACCGGCTACGCGATCGACCGTGCGCTCGAGACGGTGGCGGCCAAGTCGCAGCCACCCGTCTCCACCGAGTTCGAGCGTGTCGCCACCGAGATCACGCTCGGAACTTCTGTCGAGGATGCGCTCAGCTCGCTGCTGCTGCGCATCAACAGCCCCGACCTCGAGTTCATCGTGACCGCGATCCTGCTGCACATCCGCGTCGGCGGCAACCTCGCCGAGGTCCTCGACAACATCAGCGACACGCTGCGCGATCGCCTGCAGACCAAGCGGGACATGAGTGTGCTGACCGCGCAGTCGCGTGCGTCGGCGAGCATCATCACCGGTCTGCCGATCCTTCTTGCTCTCGGCCTGTACGTCTTCGTGCCGGGTTACTACGCGCCGATGACCAGCACGTGGATCGGTTACGTGCTGCTCGTGTTCGCCGGTTTCATGGTCCTCATCGGCAACCTGCTCATCCGGCGCATGACGGCGCTCGAGTCCTAGAAGGGAATGTTCACTCTTGCGCTCGTCGCCGGCGTGATCTGCGGGGTGATCGTCTTCGCGTACTTCATCGCCATCGATCAGATGCGCACGACGGCGGCGACCAATGGCGGCCTGCTGGCGCACGCGCCGCGGCAGACCTTCGTCAAGCAGTTGGAGACGCTTCTCCGCCCCGTCTCGCACATGCCCGCCGGCACCGCGATCCAGATCCGGCACAAGCTCAGCCAGGCGGGCAACCCCGCCGGCCTCACGCCCGCCGGCTTCCAGGCGGTGCGCTACAGCACCGCGGCGTTGATGGCGGTCGTCGGCCTCGCGCTCGGTCTGGTGCTCCCGATTGGCATGCCGTTCTTCGTCGAGATCCCGCTCGGGGGCGCGGTGTTCGCGATCGCCGGCTTCATGCTTCCGGGGCTTTGGCTCGAGCAACGCATCGGGCAGCGGCGGCGCCAGATCCAGAGATCGCTCGCCGAAGCGACCGACCTGCTGACGCTGGTGGTTGAGTCAGGGATGAGCCTGGACGAGGGGATGCTCAGCATCACCGAGCGATTCCACAACGCCCTTGGCGACGAGATCGGCAAGGTGCTCCGTGAGATCCGCCTCGGCCGTCCGCGCATGGCCGCGCTGGAGCACATGGCAGACATGGCCGGCGTCCCCGACCTCCACCACCTCGTGGAGTCGATCGTTCAGTCGGACCAGATGGGCGTGCCCATCGCCCGGCTCCTTCGGGTCCAGGCGACGGAGATGCGGCGCCGCCAGCGCCAGGGCGCCCAGGAGCGCGCGGCGCAAGCGTCATCACGAATGGTGTTTCCGATGGTCGGCTGCATTTTCCCCGTGTTGTGGATCGTGCTTCTAGGACCGGCCATCATCCAGGTGCTGAGGTCGCTGCACTGATGGCCGTGAACACTCGCAGCTCCAACCGCGGGCAGCATCAGTCGTTCAGCGACCTCGACAAGCCGCTGTACACGATCAGCGTCGCAGCCGAGATCCTCGAGACGCATCCGCGCACGCTGATGCTCTACGAAGACGCGCAATTGATCGAGCCGCACCGCACCACGACCAACCGGCGTCGGTACTCGCAGCGCGACATCAGCAAGGTGCAGGTCATCCAGTACCTGACGCGAGAGAAAGGCGTCACGCTCGCGGGCGTGAGGCACATCCTCAGCCTGTTCGAGGTGATGAAGAAGCACCGGGTCGAGCCGCCGGGCGAGCTGCGCGAGGTCTTCGATCGGTACTCACAGCTGATCTAGCTGCAGCCCAGTTTTGGGCGACAGGTCAGGCGCTGGCTGCGCGCCTCCGCCTCTTCGCCGCCGGCGCCCAGAGGCTCTCCAGGTCGTAGTACGACCGCTCCCCCGGAAGAAAGACATGGGCGAGCACGGAATCGAAATCGAGAAGGATCCATCCCGCGTCGTCGTAGCCGTCGACCGCCAGCGGCCGGCGGTCCTTCGCCTTCGCCGCCTCGACCATGCCATCGGCGATGGCGCGCACCTGGCGGTCGGTCTCGCCCTCGGTGATCACGAAGTAATCGGCGACCGAAGTCTGGTCGCGCACGTCGACGATCACCGGATCCCAGGCCTTCTTTTCGGCTGCGGCGCTGCGCAGCAATCGCGCGAGCTGGAGTGGCGTGAGTCGCCTCGTCCGTTCTGCAGCCAACTTAACGATTATCCCTGTAAAGGTTGCGATCGGCGATGTATCGCTCCACCGCTGGAGGCAGGCAATCGCCGGTCGATTCGCCCCTCGCGAGCGACTCGCGAAGCTCGCTGCCGGAGATGTCGGGCGTGCCGCCCAGGCATATCAACGTGCGATCGGGATCGAGGCCGGCGGCCTCGAGATCGTCGTGGGCGGGCGCCTCTGTGCCGGGCCGGCCGATCACGACGATCACCGCATCGGCGCGAATCCGATCAGGGTCGCGCCAGGTCGAGAACAAACGCGCCGCGTCCCAACCCAGGATCAAGAAAAGCTCGTCGTCTCTGTGCGTGCGCTTGAGCTCACGCACCGTTTCTGACGTGAACGACTTGCCGCCGCGGCTCACCTCGACATCGCTGACTTCGAATCGCGGCTCGCCCTGAATCGCGAGCCGCACCATCTCGAGGCGCGCTTCTGCGGATGCGTCGGCGGGACCCCGGTGCGGCGGTGTCGCGCTCGGAATGAACAGGACACGATCCAGGCGCGCGCACTCGATCGCCACGTGCCCGGCTGCGAGATGGCCGGCGTGGATCGGGTCGAACGTGCCCCCGAGGATGCCGATCCTCACGGTTGATACTCGAACTCCGCCGCGGCGATGCGTACCGTGTCGCCGGCTTTGACCCCGGCCGACTCCAGGGCCTGGTTGACCCCCAGCCGGTCCAGCTCCGACTGAAAGCGCGCGAGTCCGCCCTCGCTTTCGAGATCGAACCTGTCGAGCAGCCGCTCGACCCGCTCGCCGTGGACGACAAAGGCCGCGCCTTTTTTCTCAACCGAAAGCTGAGCGACAACGCGTGGACGCAGCTTCGTCACTTTCGCAGCCTCCGGCAGCTCGATCGCCGGCGCCGAGGCGACGAGCGAGGCGATCGCCGCCGACAGCTCGGGCAGCCCTTCACCGGTCGTGGCCGAGATGAAATACACGTCGCGCCGCCGCGTGCGGGCGCGGAGCCGCCGTGCGGGCTCGAGGTCGACCTTGTTGACGGCCACGACGTGAGGACGTTCGGCCAGCGGGGCGGAAAACTGCGCCAGCTCGCCGCGGACGACCTCGAGGTCGCGCCACGGATCGCTCGCCGCGCCGTCGAGCACGTATACCAGCGCCCTCGTCCTCTCGATGTGCCGCAGGAATCTCTGGCCGAGCCCGGCGCCCCTTGCGGCGCCTTCGATAAGGCCGGGAATGTCGGCGATCACGAATCGAGTCCCTCCGATCTCGGCGACGCCGAGCTCGGGGTCCAGCGTCGTGAACGGGTAGTCGGCCACCTTCGGCTTGGCGGCCGTCAGCGCGCGCAGAAGCGACGACTTGCCGGCGTTGGGGGGGCCGACCAATCCGACCTCGGCGATGAGCTTCAGGTCGAGCGTGATCTCGACTTCGTCGCCGCTCAGGCCCTGCTCGGCGTAGTCGGGCGCACGCCGCGTGGAGCTTTTGAAGTGCACGTTGCCGCGACCGCCGAGCCCGCCGCGAGCCACGACGGCCGATGCGCCGGGACGGTCGAGGTCCGCGAGCAGCGCCCCGTCAGGATCGAGGACGATCGTCCCGACCGGCACCTCGAGAACGAGGTCGGGCGCGTTGCGACCAGTCTTGCGGCTGCCCGCTCCATCGGCGCCGGGCTCCGCATGCCACTTGCGGCGCCGTAGGTAGCGAGAGAGATCAGTGACCTCGTCGGACGCCTTCAGCGCGACCGATCCGCCGCGGCCGCCGTCGCCGCCGTCGGGTCCGCCGCGGGGGACGAAGGGCTCACGCCGGAACGAAGCCGAACCCTTTCCGCCGTGACCGCCGCGCACGCTTATGCGCGCGGAGTCGATGAACCGCCTGCTCTCAGCCTTGCTCGTCGGGTTGAATCGTCGCGCGGCGGCGGTCCTTACCGACACGCTCGTACTTGACCTCGCCGGGCACGAGCGCGAACAGTGTGTCGTCGCGACCGACGCCGACTCCTGTGCCGGGCGCGATCTTGGTGCCGCGCTGGCGGACGAGGATCGTGCCGGCGTTGACCCGCTGGCCGCCGTAAACCTTCACGCCGAGCATCTGCGGATTCGAGTCGCGGCCGTTGCGCGAGCTGCCTCCGCCTTTCTTGTGTGCCATCTACTCTGTTTCCTTCTTCGTCCTGCGCCTTGCCGGCTTCTTTACGTTTGCGCCCGGCGCGCGCCCGGCGTCGGTTGCGTCAGCAGAGGCCTCGGCCGCTGGCTCTTCGACCTTCTTCTTGGGTGCCGCCTTCGCGCGACCCCGCGCCGGCTTCTTGTTTTCCTCTTTCTCTTTCGATTTCTCTGGGGCCTCAGGCTTCTCGATCCCGACTCCACCGACGGCGATGATCTCGAGCGCCGTCAGGTGCGCCCTGCCGCCATGGTGCACGCGAACCCTCTTCTTCGACTTGTAGCGGATGCTCTCGAGTCGCGGCCCACGCGGGTGGCCGACCACCTTCGCGTCGACATCCACGCCGTCGAGGGCGGACCCGACCTTGAGCCCATCGCCGTCGGCGAGCATCAGGACGCGACCCAACTTGATCGAAGACCCCGCTTCCGCGCTCAAGCGGTCGACCAGGATCCGATCGCCGGGGGCGACTCGGTACTGCTTGCCGCCACTGACGACGACAGCCGACAGAACACCATCAGGCTTGGGCACGGCGAGGAATTGTACCAAGGGTGGCACTCGGCCCTTCTTCGAAGACCGCCTGCCGCCGGCGAACGGTCACCGACTGCACCAGCCCGAGCCCGGCCAGGGTCGTGATAGTGGCCGACCCACCGTAGGAGATCAGGGGCAGGGGAATGCCGGCGATGGGTAGAAGGCCGATGTTCATGCCCACGTTCTGGACGACCTGCACGAGGAGCATCACGAACACCCCCGCCACCACGAGCTCGCCGAACCGGTCAGAGGCCACGCTCGCTGTGCGCAGCAGGCGCAGGAGCAGGACGCCGAACAGAGCCAGCATCAGGATGCTGCCCAGCAGCCCGAACTCCTCGGCGAACGTGGCGAAGACGAAGTCGGTCGCGCGCTCTGGCACGAATCCGAGCTGCCCCTGCAGGCCCTGCAGCCAACCACGCCCGAACAGTCCGCCCGAGCCGACCGCGATGCGGGCCTGGAGGAGGTTGTAACCCGCGCCGAGAGGATCCTGGGTCGGATCCAGGAAGATCTCGAGGCGCCGCCGCTGGTAGCCGTGCAGCAGGTGCGGGAGCAGCGGCACTGTCACCACGGCCGCCGTGAGGACGGCTCCGAGCTGAGCCGGCCGCGCCCCGGCGAGGAACAGCATCGCGAACGATGTGGTCAGCAGGACGATCGTGGTCCCGAGGTCGGGCTGGACCAGCACAAGTGCCGCCGGCCCGGCGACCAACCCCAAAGCCGCGCTGTACGTGCGCCAGCCCACTCGCCGGTCGCGGGAGAGAAACGCGGCGAGCACGACGACGAGCAGCAGCTTGGACAGCTCCGAGGGCTCGAGCGGGAATCCCGCGACGGAGAGCCAGCGCCGCGCTCCCAGCGCGGTGTGTCCGACGAGGTGCACCGCGAGCAATGTCACGAGCGTCACGACGTAGAGCGCGGGCGCCAGCGGGAGCAGGCGGCGATAGTCGTAGAACGTAGCGACCACGTAGGCGACGGCTCCGAGCGCGACCCAGACGATCTGCCGGCTCCAGTCTGCGCCGGCGCTGAACACGGTCATGACGCCGAGCACGCAGAGCATCGCCGCGAGCAGCGGCTGGACCCGGTCGATCCGACCGATCAAGAACGGATCGCCGCCACGTTCGCGCGGTAGAACTTCATGACGTCGACGCCGATCGGCGCAGCCTCGACCTCCGACAGCTCGCCGCGCTCGACGAAGATCGACATCGCAATCTCCGGCTGCGCGTAGGGCGCAAAGAAGACGAACCACGCATGCGTCGGCAGGTCCAGGCCGCTGCCGCCCCACTGCGCGGTCCCGGTCTTCCCGCCGCCGTCCGCGGGCACGCCCGCGGCGCGGAACCAGTAGTTCATGTTGTAAGGCCGGTTGATCTCCTCGCGCATGCCCTCGCGGACCGCCTGGATGTTGGCGGACGACGCAGGGACTGTGCCGGTGACCGCGATCTGCTGCTTCTCGACGACATGCCCGCCGGCGTCGCGCACCGCATGGACAAGAGTGGGCCGCAGAACGTTGCCGCCATTCGCCACCGCGGCGACATAGACCGCCTGGTTCAGCGGAGTCGTGAGCAAGTACGACTGCCCGATGCCGAACGTGATGGTGTCGCCCACGGTCCAACGGCAAGCGTCGGAGTTGAGGTCGGGAACTCCGCACTGCAGCTGCTTCCAGATGCGGTCCGGGACGAGGCCCGCCAGCACGCCCGGCATCTCGATGTCCTTCGCCGTGCCGAATCCGTAAGCACGCGCGTACTTGGCGAGCGTCACATCGCCCACCATCGCGGCGACCTGGTAGAAGAACGTGTCGCACGAAGTCGCGAGCGCTTTCGCGACGTTCATGTAGCCGAGGCTGTAGCTGGCCCAGTTGTGATAGATCCAGCCGTTCACGTTGACGTAGGGCGGGCAGTTGAGCAGCGTCTGCGCGGTGATCTTGCCCTCCTGCAGGCCCGCCGTCGCGGTGACCATCTTGAACGTCGACCCCGGCGCGTACTGTCCCGAGATCGCGCGATTGAGCAGCGGTTTGTTGGGATCGTTGAGCAGACTCGCGTAATCCGCGTGCGAGATGCCGTGCGTGAAGAGGTTGGTGTCGTAGCCGGGCAGGCTGACCATGGCGAGGACCTCGCCGGTGCGTGGGTCGAGCACGACGGATGCGCCCGCGGTCTTGCCGTCACGCGCCAGGCCCGCGGCGAGCGAGGCCGCGGTGGCAGTCTGCAGTGACGAGTCGAGCGTGAGGTAGACCGCGTCGCCGGGAACCGGGGCCTGCATCGCCAGCACCTTCTCGACCTGTCCGCGAGCGTCAACCTCTTCGTCCGCCCACCCGTCGGTGCCACGAAGGAAGGTCTCGAGGCCGGCCTCGACGCCGACCTTCCCCACCATCTCGTCGGGCTGGTAACCCTCGGCCTCGAGACGCCTCAGCTCCGGGGAAGCGATCGGGCCGACGTAGCCGACCACGTGGCCGAAGACGAGCGGCTGCACGTACGTGCGCACCGAGTGCTGCGCGAGCGATATGCCGGGCAAGTCGGGCATCCGCTCGTCGACCGCGAGCTCCTCGGGCTGCGTGATGCCGGCCTTCAGGGTGATGGTTGCGTACTGGTCCGGCGCCGTCAGGAGCTGCGTGGCCATCTTCTGTTCCGGGAGGGCGACGATCCGCGAAAGCTCGGCCAGCTCGGTCGAGCGTTCGGTCGCGCCCAGCGCGAGCCCAGCCGGGACCGCCACGAGATCCCACACCGGGCTGTTCTGCACCAGCGTCGCGCCGTGGCGGTCGTAGATCATCCCGCGGTCGGCTTCGAGCACGACGTGGCGGATCGAGTTGGCGCGCGCGAGCGCGGCGAGGCGAGGCCCGTCG
>DATEHC010000163.1:0-10848 GCA_035279785.1 Candidatus Dormiibacterota bacterium | reverse complement strand
TCTTCTTCAGCGCTGCGGCGAGGCGCTCGCTCAGGGCTTCGAACATCTAGACCGTTCCCTCGAGGCGGGCCAGCTGCCGCTTCAGCGACTCGATCTCGCGCCTGCGCCGCGCCGACTCGGCGAGCAACCCCAGACGCTTTTCGTAGTCCTGCAGCGCGTTGGTCGAACGCCGCACGATGTCGTGGACGGCGGCACGCGAAGTTCCTTGGTGCAGCGCAATTTCCGCCAGCGACCAGTCGCTGCGCAGGTAAAGATCCATCACCTCTCGCTGGTGCTCGGTGAGCAGGGCTCCGTAGCGCTCCAGCAGGGCGAGCGTCTTGCCGCGAGCCTGCAGGGTGTCAAGTGACATTCCTTGACAGTCTAGCAGGCGATAAGCTAACCCTCGGCATGAGCGACATCGTCCTCCAGGCGCTTCGCTACAACAAATGGGCGAACCTGCAGCTGCTCGATGTCTGCTCGCAGTTGACTGAGCAGCAGCTCCAGCTTTCGTCGCCGGGGACATACGGCACCATCGCCGCCACGTGGCTGCACCTCCTCGGCGCCGAGGAACGTTACCTCCGACGGCTCGTCGGTTATGAACCCGAGCTCTCGGAGGAGGACGCCTTTCCCGGCATCCCACAGCTCAAAGAGCATGCGCGACGTAGCGGCGACGCCCTCGTCGACGCCCTCGCCCGGTTCGATCCGAACGGGACGAGCACGGCACGCGACGAATGGGCGCCGAGGAATTGGCTCGTCATGGTCCAGGCGATCCACCACGGCAACGACCACCGCACCCATATCTGCAGCATCCTCGGCCAGAACGGGATTGCGTACGGCGACCTGGACGTGTGGGCGTACGGCGACAAGAACGACGGCTACGTCAAGTGCTGACCGCCTTCATCCTCGTCAAGTCGTCGCGCGCCGGCCTGACCCACCTCGGTGCCGAGCTGGCCGACGTCGAAGGCGTCGCCGAGGTCTACACGGTGACCGGCGAGTGGGACTTCGTCGCCATCGTCCGCGTGCGCGAGCACGACGACCTCGCAAAGGTGGTGACGCAACACCTCACGCAGCTCGCCGACATCGAGAAGACGCAGACGATGGTCGCCTTCCAGCAGTTCTCGGCCCACGACCTCGAGGCGATGTTCGGCCTGGGCCTAGAAGACAAGCGCGACTGAACGACCACGCGGACGTAGCCCTGCGCGCGGCACGAGCCGGCGCCGAGGTCCTGCGCGCAAACGGCTTACGCAAGCTTGGAAGCGCGGCCGAGGCCAAGGGCCGCGGCGACTACGTCACCGCCACCGATCGTGCCTCGGAGTCGGCGATCCTGGAGGTCCTCGCCCGAGAGACGCCGGGGATCGGTGTCCTCGCTGAAGAACGCGGCGGCTTGCGGGCCAGGACCATGTGGGCGGTGGATCCTCTCGACGGGACGACCAACTTCACCCGCGGTTTTCCAGTCGTCGGGGTCTCGGTGGCTCTGGTCGACAACGGGCAACCTGTCGCGGGAGCCGTGCTCGCTCCATACCTCGACCTCGAGTTCACCATGTCACGTGGACGTGGCGCGTTTCTGAACGGCGACCGGCTGCGGGCGCGTCGGCCTGTGGATCCGCCGAGTGCGGTGGTGGCGACCGGGTTTCCGTTCCGTGATCCGAGGCTGCGCTCGCGCTACCTCTCCATGTTCGGAAGAGCGCTGGAGCGTTTCGAGGACCTGCGCCGAGCGGGGGCGGCGGCGTTGGACCTCGCGTGGACCTCGTCAGGCACCTTCGACGGTTTCTTCGAGCTTGGCCTCCACACCTGGGACGTAGCGGCCGGTGGCGGCCTTGTCCTCGAAGCCGGCGGAGTGGTCACGGATTGGTCGGGAGGCGATACCTGGATCGAAACCGGGAACATCCTGGCGGGCGCCCCCGCGGTGCATGAGGTGCTAATGGAGCTGGCCGCGCAGCCTCCTCAGGGGTAGCTGCACCAGGGATCGCCACTGCTGACGCACGGCGACGCCCGCGGGCACGCTGCGCCGTCGTACACGTTCGGGCCGCGTGGTTCGCTGCTCGATGGCCGTGCGAAAGTCGCCGTCGTAGTTGGTGATCACTACGCCCAGGTCATGCGCGCCGAAGTGGCAGTCGCTTGCGCCGACCGCCGCGCCCAGGCGCTCGCGGTTGTGCGCATAGAACTCGTCGAGCTGTGCGTGGCGCCAGGCGCCGATCGGGACGGTCGACAACATCTCGATGGCGTCGACCGGGTGCTTTTCGATGAGGCGCCGGAGCATGAACGGTTGGATCGAGCCGAAGTACGTCGGCATGAAGGGGTGCGGGATCACCGCCAGGCCGCCCTGGTCGTGGATCGCGGAGACCGTGTCCTCGATCGACATTCCGCTGCGCACAGGCTCGCGCAGAAACCACGCGAGCACGTGGGTCTGCGCCGGCCACTTCGTTGTGATCTCCTCGCCGCGAACGATGGTGATCCGCTCGTCTTCGATCTGGGTCGCAGCCATGGTGTCGTGGTCCGTGATCCCGATCAGGTCGAGGCGGGCGTCCACGGCGGCTTGCACCAGCTGTGCCGGCGTGACCATCCCGTCGGAGGACAGCGTGTGACAGTGCGGATCGGCCCGCGACACTAGTCGAAGATCGCGCGGACGAAGGCGTCGGGGTCGAACGGGACCAGGTCGTCGATCCCCTCCCCCACGCCGGCCAGCTTCACCGGCACATCGATCTCCGACTCGATCGCGATCGCGGATCCTCCCTTGGCGCTGCCGTCGAGCTTGGCGAGCACCAGACCGGTCATGGGGATGGCCTTGTTGAACTCGCGAGCCTGGACGAGGTTTGTCAGGCCGAGGATCGCGTCGAGCACCAGGAGAGATTCATATGGCGCGCCGTCGAGCGCCTTGTCGGTGACGCGGCCGATCTTCCCAAGCTCCTCGAGCAGGTTGCGCTGGGTCTGCAGGCGTCCGGCGGTATCGGCGATGACGACATCGTTGCCGCGGCTGCGCGCGGCGTAGATGCCGTCGAACACGACCGAAGCGGGGTCCGCGCCACTCGAGCCGTCGAAATGTGGAACGCCCGCGCGGTCCGCCCAGGCCGCCATCTGGTCGATCCCGGCGGCGCGATAGGTGTCGGCAGCGACGACCAGCGGCTTACGTCCGTCCTTCTTCAGCCGGCTCGCCAGCTTGCCCGCGGTCGTGGTCTTGCCGGCCCCGTTGACTCCATAGAAAAGGATGCAGGCCGGATTGCCGTCGAGCAGCATCTCCCGCGGACCCTTCGACATGACCCCCGCAGCGGCGGCGGCCAGCGCCTCGACGGCTTCGTCTTCGCGGCGAGGCGCCCTCTGGCGGACCGCCGCGACGAGCTTCTCTGTCATCGCCGGGCCGGCGTCGGCCGCGAGCAGCGCCTCCTCGAGCCTCTCGTAGTAATCGGGGCCCAATGGCGGACCGAGCGCACGGAGCGCCTGCTTCGTGCGCGCGCCGACGCGCTCCCAAAAAGTCTGGTTGCTCAGCCTGCCTGAAGCGTAGTTGCCGCGCGGGCCGCGGGTTTGCGCACGTCCTCGAGCCGCACCGAAACGATGTGCGACGAACCGCTCTCGTCGAGGTGGATGCCGTAGAGCGTCGACGCGTAGGACATCGTGACGTGGTTGTGCGTGATGACGAGGAACTGGCGCTGCGAGCCCAGGCGAGCGACCATCCGGCCGAAGCGATCGACGTTCGCATCGTCGAGCGCGGCGTCGACCTCGTCGAGGATCGTGAACGGGCTCGGGTTGACCTCATCCAGCGCGAGCACCAGCGCGAGCGCCGCCAGCGACCTCTCACCGGATGAGAGCAGGGTCACGTTCTGCAGGCGCTTACGCGGCGGCTGCACGAGGATCTCGACGCCGGTGCGCGGACCGTCCTCCCCTTCCGCGTGGCGCAGAGTCGCGCGGCCGCCCGGGTTGAGCTCGGAGAAGTATTCGTGGAAGTTCGCCGCCACGGCGCCAAACACGGCCTCGTATCGCGACTCCTCTTCCTCGCGCAGCTTGTTGATCAGCTCTTCGAGGTCCGACCGCGCGGCGGTGATGTCCTCGAGCTGCTCGGCCAGGTTCTGGTAGCGCTCCTCGAGCTCCCTGCACTCGGCTTCGGCGAGCGCGTTGGTCGGGCCGATCTCTTCGAGCCTTCTTTCCAGTGCGCGCATCTCTTTTTCCCGCGCCTTGCCGCCGGGGACCTCTTCGGGCGCGACACCGTCGGGCATGCGCGAGCGGATCTCTTCCATCCGAGCCGCCAGCAGCTCGGCCTCACGCGCGATGAGCTCGAGGTTGCCCTGCAGGTTGCCTTCGCGCAGCCGCGCGTCGATGCGGGCTTCCTCGAGCGCAACCAGCTTGCGCGCGGACTCGGCCATCTCCGCCTCGTCCTCGGGCGCGTCGTGCTCGGCGGCGTCGAGCGTCCGGCGCGCCGACGCGACCGCGGCGCGCAGCTCCGGCAGGCCTTCGTCGGCCGAGGCGACGGCGGTCTCCGCGTGGCGCAGCTGCTCGATGCGCTCCTCGATCCTCTGCTGGAGGCGCTGCACGTCCTCGTCCACCGAGGCGAGCCGGCGGCGCAGCGACTCGACGCGCTCGCGCCACAGCTCGCGCTGCTGGAAGGCGGCTCGCTGCTCGGCGAGCTCGCGGATCCTCTCTTCGAGGTCGGCGTTGAGGGTGGTCGCGCGTTCCTCTGCTCTTGCGGCCTCCGTCTCGAGCTCCGCGAGCTTGGCTGATTGAGCCACCTCCGCTTCCCCGGCGGCCTGGAGAAGGCGGGCCGTTTCGTGTGTGCGGGCCTGCGCGGCGTCGAGCTCGGCGATCCGGCGGCGGAGATCGTCCCGCCGCGACCTGAGGGCCGCCGGTGCGTGCGGGCCGACGACGACCCCTCCCAGCAGCCGCCGGGCGATGTGGTCGTAGCCGTCCTTGGCGCGGACGTGCTCGTAGAGCGAGCCGGGGAGCGGATCCGGCGAATCGACCGGAACCGCGACAGCCGAATCCAGGAGCGGCCCCAGCGTGGCCTCGAGAAGCTCCTCGTAGCCTGGCTCGGCGGTCAGGACCTCGCGCAGCGTCAGCCCTTCCGTCTCCGGCTTCGGGAGCCTCTGAAGCGCGGCGAGCTGGGCTTCGACCCGCTCGAGCGTGCCGGTCAGCTCCTGGCGGTCGTCCTTCCGTCCCCCCGCCGTGTCGTTGGTGGATTGTTCCTCGAGGAACTCGCGGCGCGTACGCATCGCGGCCAGGGACGAGGCCGCGGCTGCAGCGGCGCGCCTGGCGTGTTCGGCCGCCCGCATGGCGTCCTTGGCCGCGGCGGTGTCGGGCGCGGGCGAGGTGACCGGCGCCTCGATCGACGCCGCGGTGGCCTCGGCGTCGACGAGCTCTTGCTGAAGCTGCTGCCGCAACGAGGCGGCGGCCTCGTGCAGGCCGTTGCTCTCGGCCAGCGATCGTCTTGCGTTCTCGGCCTGGTCGCGCCGACTCGTCGCCCGCTCCTCGGCGAGCTGGAGCCGGTGGTCGGCCTCGCTCATCGCCAGGCGGAGCTGGCCGAGCGTTCGCTGCCGGGCCAGGCGGCGATCCTGGGCCGCCTGCATGGCCTCGCGTCCTTCCTGGAATTCGTTCTCGGTGATGCGGGCCTGCTCGCGGGCTTCGATGAGACGCCGCTCGAGCGACTGAGCCTGGGAGGTCGCCTTGCGGTGGGCGTCGCGCGTCTCGCGCCACTCCTCCCAGACGATGCTGCCTCTCAACAGCTCGAGTCGCTTGATTGCCTCGGCTGCCTCGCGCGCGGCGGCGGCCTGGACCTTGAGTGCTTCGAGTCGCGGCGCCAGCTCTGTCTTGAGGTCCTCGAGCCGGAGCAGGTTGTTCGCGAGATCCTGGAGCTTGTTCGCGGCCTCCTGCCTTCTTGCCTTGACGCCTCTCACCTGCGCCGCCTCTTCGAGGAGGTGCCGCCTTTCGGCGGGCGAGCACACGACGATGTGCTCGATGTCGTGCTGGTCGATGATCGCGTAGGAGTCGACCGTGAGGCCCGTGCTGCTCAGCAGGTGGAGCAGGTCTCTCCGGCGCACGCGTGTGCCGTTGAGGAAATAGTCGCTGTCACCGTCGCGCTCGATCTTTCGCTTGATCGCGACCTCGTGGTAGTCGACAGGGAGCCGGCCCGCGGTGTTGTCGAAGACGAGGGTGACCTCTGCGTACGAGGCTTTGTTTCGCCGTTCGCCTCCGGCGTAGATGACCTCCTCCATCTTCTTGCCGCGGAGGTCCTTCGCCTGGCCGGAACCGAGGACCCATTTGATGGAGTCGACGATGTTCGTCTTGCCCGAGCCGTTCGGGCCGACGATGGCGGTCACTCCGCCGTCAAATTGGATCTCGGTCTGCCGGGCAAATGTCTTGAAGCCCAGCAATTGCAGGGACTTGAGGAACAAGAGTGTGCGGGGAGAGTAGCAGATGTGTGCGTTGGCTCCAAACCGCCCCCAGCCGGCACAGTGTGCCGAATTCGGGCAGCTGAAGCGGTTTTGGCCGGGTATCTGGCACAGTGTGCCGTTAACAAGCTGGGTTGGAACCCGTGGAGCTGATCGCCATTCTCGATGCATGTCCTTCGAGTTGCTGGCGATGCGACACCGGCGCATGCCCGGCGACGCGCTGTTCTCCCACCGTACCGCGGGTTGGCTCCACGGGCTCGACGTGTCGCCGTGCGATCCGATCGAGGTAACCCTTCCGCAGACGAGCAGAACATCACACCTCGCGGGCGTGTCCCTCACGCGGTCGGACTACATGGATTCAGAGGCGTGCGAGATTCGCGGTCTGCCCACTACGTCCGTAATCCGAACGGTCGCCGATTTAGCGCGACGCGGTCCGATTGTCGAAGCCGTGGTTGTAGTAGACATGGCAATGCGAGCACGCCTTGTGACCCGCGATGAGCTGAGTGCGTGGCGCGAAATGCATCCTCACCACAGGGGCCTAGGCATCTTCCAGCGCGCCATAGATCTGGCGGATGCAGCCGCCGAGAGCCCAATGGAAACCCGACTTCGGCTGCTCCTTGTCATGAGCGGCCTGCCGAGGCCCGCTGCGCAGGTTCATCTCCGTGACCGGACCGGGGCTTTCCTGGGGAGATGTGATCTCTTCTACCCGCGCGTACGCCTTGTCATCGAGTACGACGGAGCGACGCATCGGGACAGCCTCGAGTCGGACAACCGCCGGCAGAACCGCATCCTGGAGGCTGGCTTCCGCTTGCTTCGGTTTACGGCAGGCGACGTTCTGCGCACGCCTGCATCCGTTGTCGGTCAAGTACGTCACGCGCTGTCGGTTGTTCGCTGACGGCGCGGGGGAAGTGTGCGCTCCGCCGCAAGGGCAGCGCGTATCCGCCTGCTGACTACTCGATCGGCTCGCCGAACTGGCGGCTGCGCGGCTCGGGTAGCTGCACCACCTCGGCCGGCGCACGCTCGACCTCGACCAGCGCCACCGACGGCGCGGGCTCCGACTTCGGCGTCTTCTTGCGCGGCGCTCGTCGCGACCGAGCCGGCTTCTCCGGCTTCGCGGCCGTACCGGTGAGGCTCTCCAGCGCAGCACGCGCTGCGTCCTGCTCCGCCTCCTGCTTGGACGCTCCGTGGCCGGTGCCCAGCGGCTCCGCGCCGGCAAACACCACCGACGTGTACTCGCGCCTGTTGCCCACCCGCGCGCCCTCGCTGTCATAGACCGGCGTCGCGCCGAACCGCTCCTGCGCCACCTGCTGCAGGCGTCCCTTGAAGTTCTCATCGCGCACCGGCGCCGGGAGCGCGCGGTAGCGATCGAGGTAGTAGTGGTACGCCGCGTCGTAGCCCGCGTCCAGAAACACCGCCCCGAGCACGGCCTCGAACCCATTGGCAAGCAGGGACTTCAACGAACGGCCACCGCCCTTCGAGATGCCCTTTCCGAGGTAGAGATAGCCGCCAAGCCCGAGCTGCTCGGCAAGCTCCGCGAGTGTGTTGGTGTTCACCATCGCGGAACGGGTCTGCGTGAGCTCGCCTTCGGTCGCGCCGGGGTGATGCTTGTACAGATACTCGGCCGTGATCAGCTGCAGGACGGCGTCGCCGAGGTACTCGAGACGCTCGTTGTCGCGCGGCGACACCGAAGGGTTCTCGTTGGCGAACGAGCTGTGCGTGACGGCTTCGAGCAGGAGTCCGGGGTCGCGGAAGTGAATCCCGATCTTTTGCTGGAGCTGCTGCAGCGACTGAGACAGCGGCGCAGCCTGCGGTTGAGCTATGAGCCGGCCTTCTCCTGGATGTACTCCCAGGCCTGGCCGACGGTCGTGATCTTCTCGGCGTCCTCGTCGGGGATCTCGAGTCCGGTGTTCTCCTCGAACGCGTAGATGAGCTCGACCAGGTCGAGCGAGTCGGCGTTCAGATCCTCCTGGAAGGAGGCATCCATCGTCACCTGCTCGGGTTCGCATCCCAGGCGCTCGACGATGATGTTCTTGAAGTCCTCGAAGCTCAGCTTTTGAGTTTCCATTTGCGGTCTACTCTATCGCAAGCTCGGCGACGGCCGTGGGACCGCCGACCGCGACCGCGGCCTTCCCGGGGGCCAGCTCGCGCATCATCCCGGTGAGCGCGCGCTTCGGGCCGACCTCGAGGAACGTGTCGCAGCCGAGCTCGACGAGAGACCCGACGCAGGCCGACCATCGCACCGGCGATCGGAGCTGCATCTCCATCACGTGCGGAATCCGGTCGCCGCCCTGGTGCGGCCGTCCGGTCAGGTTGGCCATCACGGTGACCCGCGGCGATCGCCACTCCACGCGGTCGAGGGCTGCGCGAAGTCGTTCGGCCGCGGGCGCCATGAGCGGCGTGTGAAAAGCGGCGCTCACGTTCAAAGGAATCACCCGTTTGGCGCCGGCGACCTGCAGCCGCTGCGTGGCCACCTCCAGCCCGGTGATGGTGCCCGCGATGACGGTCTGCGTGGGCGTGTTGTAGTTGGCGGGCCAGGCGTCGTTCATGCCGGCGAGCGCGACCTCGACCGCCTGGGCATCGAGGCCGAGGACCGCGGACATCGAGCTCGTTCCCGCCGGGGCTGCTTCGGCCATGGCCTTTCCGCGGTCGACGACGGCCTTGATGACGTGAGGTGGATCGATCGCGCCGCCCGCGGCGAGGGCGGCGTACTCCCCCACCGAGTGGCCTGCCGCCGCATAGGGCTCGATGCCGCGACGGCGCACCAGAAGGGTCAGCGCGACGCCCACGAAGCACAGCGCGGGCTGGGCGTTCTGGGTGAGCCGGAGCTCGTCGTCGTCCGCGGTGGTCAGCAGGCGTCGGAGATCGACGTCCGCAATCGTCGCGCAGCGGTCGCAGAGCGCGGAGATCTCTTCGTCCTGGAGGAGATCGCTTCCCATCCCGGGCTGCTGCGAGCCCTGGCCGGGAAACAGAAACGCGGTCTTAGCCGTCTATTCCTTCGCTTTGACGACTTCGCGGCCCGCGTAGTAGCCGCAGTTGCGGCACACCGCGTGCGGGCGCTTCGGTCGCTTGCAGTTGGGGCACGGCTGAATCTGGATCAGCGCCAATGCGAGGTGCGAGCGGCGGCGACCCTTCTTCGACTTGGACAGCTTGACCTTGGGGAGAGCCATGGCTCGGGGAAGTTTACGGGAATCTACGAGCCGACCGTCTGGTCTGCGGTCTCCTGCTCCACCGGCTGGTTGGACTGCAACGCCTCCACCCCACGCCGCACCGTCGCGAGCGTGCGGCCCAGGTGCGACTCGAGCTGCTTGAGCTGCTCCAGGGCGTACCCCTCGGCGTCGCGAATGATCTGGTCCGACTTCGCCTGCGCGTCCTTCACGATCTGCGATGCGTGCCTTTCGGCGCGGCGCAGGACCTCGTGCTCGGCCGCGGCCTCCTCCGCGCGCTCGTTGGCGCGCGACATCGTTCTCGCGGCCTCGGCGTGCGCCTCGGTGATGATGCGGTTCTGCTCCGAGACGGTCCAGTTCGCCTGCTTGATCTCGTCCGGGAGGTTGAAGCGGATCTGATCGATCAACTCCATCAGCTCGTCTTCGTTGAGCATGATCTGCGTGGAGAGCGGAACGTGACGCGCGTTCTGGATCAGATATTCGAAACGGTCCAGCAGCTCGTCGACCTTTATCGGAATTTCTCCTTCAGCGCTCTCGCCACGGGCGGCGGAACGAGGTCCGAGACCTTTCCGCCGTAGCTCGCGATGTCCTTCAAGATACTTGACGAGACGAATATGTGCGTGAAGCTCGACATGAGGAACACGGTGTGGATGTCGGGCGCCAGCTTGCGGTTCATGAGCGCCTGCTGCAGCTCGGCGTCGAAGTCGGAGTAGGCGCGCAGCCCCTTCACCAGCGTGCTCGCGCCCCGCGAGCGCGCGAACTCCACGGTCAGTCCCGTGAAGCTCGCGACCTCGGCGCGATCTCGCCCATTCAATGAGGCCTTGATCAGCTGCAGCCTCTCCTCGACGGTGAAGAGCGGCTGGCGCTTCTCCGGGTTCGCGGCCACCGCCACGATCAGCCGATCGAAGATGTGCAGCGCGCGGTCCACGACGTCAAGGTGTCCGTTGGTAAATGGATCGAAGCTGCCGGGGTAGACCGCGATCTTGGAGTTGGGCGGCGCGTTGCGGGCCATCATCAAACCGTCAGGACCGTCACGACCGTGTCGCCGTAGCGGCGCTCGCGATCGACGCGCAGGCGTTCGAGAGGCGGCAGCTGCTGGCGCCGTGAATGCTCGGCGAGGACCGTGGCGTCGGTGAGCTCACGGTCGAGGACCTTCAACGCGCGGTCGAGCACGAGGTCCTCGTATGGCGGGTCGAGAAAGACGAAATCGGCGGAGTGGATCGCGTTGGGCGAAGCTTCGAGCCAGCGCACCACGTCGCCGCGTACCACGTGCGCCCTTTCCTTGAAGCCGAGGGCATCCAAGTTCTGGCGCAGGATAGCAAGACCGCGCG
>DATEHC010000162.1:0-18272 GCA_035279785.1 Candidatus Dormiibacterota bacterium | reverse complement strand
TGGGGTTGGTCGCGGTCGTTTCCCTGCTGCTTGCCGTCGCCTGCGGCGGGCCTGGCTCGGTGGGAGCAGGGGGCACGGTCGAGGTCGTGGCCGGAGAGAACTTCTGGGGCGACATCGCCTCCCAGCTCGGCGGCAGCCACGCCCGCATCCAGAGCGTGGTCACCGACCCCAACGCCGACCCGCACGAGTACGAGAGCAACACCAACGACGCTCGTGCGTTCGCTACCGCGAACCTGGTCATCCTCAACGGTGCGGGCTACGACGGCTGGGCGCGGAAGCTCCTCGACGCCAACCCGAGCTCCGGACGAAAGGTCCTCGACGTCGCAAGCCTGCTGGCCAAAAAGTCTGGTGACAATCCTCACTTCTGGTACGACCCCGACTACGTCATCAAGGTCGCCGGCCAGATCACCGCCGAGCTGAAGTCCATCGACTCCTCGGACGCGAGCTACTTCGACGAGCAGCGGTCGGCGTTCACGAATTCGCTTGCGCCGTACATGCGACGCCTCGCCGAGATCAAGCAGAAGTTCGCGGGCGTTCCGGTCGGCTCGACCGAATCGATCTTCGTCTACATGGCAAGCTACCTCGGCCTGCAGCTCATCTCACCCGCGGAGTTCATGCAGGCGGTCGCGGAAGGCAACGATCCGCCGGCCGAAACGGTGGTGACGTTCCACGACCAGATCGCTAAGCGAGCGATCAAGGTGCTCGTCTACAACGTCCAGACGGCGACCGCCGTGACGACCAACCTGCGTATCGAAGCGACCCGGCAATCGATTCCGGTGGTGGGCGTGTCGGAGACGCTCCAACCGGTGACCGCGTCCTTTCAGGAATGGCAGGACAGCCAGCTCATCGCTCTCGAGAACGCGCTTAACGCGGCGGCGCTGGTGCAGTGACAACGGCGGCCACCGTGGTCGAGGCCACGGGCCTCGCCGCGCGCTACGCCGACCGGCTCGTCTGGTCGGGATGCGACCTGTCGATTCCGCGCGGATCGTTCACCGCCGTGCTGGGCCCAAACGGCGCGGGCAAATCGACCCTGTTCAAGATGCTGCTCGGCCAGCTCTCGCCGGCCGCGGGCGAGATTCGAGTGTTCGGCGCCCGCCCCCGCGCGGGTGATCCGCGGATCGGATACGTACCCCAGTCGTCCTCCTTCGATCCGGATTTCTCCATTCGCGGTCGAGACTTCGTCGCGCTCGGGGTCGACGGCCACCGCTGGGGCATCCCCCTGAGCGCCGGTCTGGATAAGGCGCGCGCCGTCGACCTGGCCGTGACGGCGGTCGACGCTCGCGAATACGTCGACCGACCCCTTGGCCGGCTCTCCGGCGGCGAGCAGCAGCGACTCCTCCTGGCCCACGCACTGGCCGGAGACCCGGAGCTCTTGCTGATGGACGAGCCTCTCTCCCACCTCGACGTGCGCAACCAGGGAGCGATCGTCAACGTCATCGCCCGCGTGGTACGCGAGCGCCGCTTGACGGTCCTGCTGATCGCCCACGACGTCAATCCGCTCCTGCCGTACATCGACCGCGTCCTCTACATCGCCAACGGCCGGACTGCGATCGGTCCGCCCTCCGAGATCATCACCGCGGCGAGGCTGTCCGAGATCTACTCGGCGCCGATCGACGTCCTGACCGATCGCATGGGCCGGATCTTCGTTACGGGTCTCGAAGAGGAGGCGATGCATCCCCATGCGTGACGCGAGTCTCTTCCTCACCATCGGCGACAACACGCCGCACCTCACCTGGAACGTCTTCGAGGACGTCGCCGCGATCTTTCAGTACCAGTTCATGGTCAACGCCTACCTGGCGGGGACGGTCGTGGCGGTCGTGGCCGGCGCGATCGGCTACTTCGTCGTCCTGCGCGGCTCGTCGTTTGCCGCGCATGCGCTTTCGCACATCGGCTTCGCCGGCGCGACAGGCGCGGTTGTGCTGGCTCTCAACCCGATATTCGGCCTGCTCGCATTCACGATCGGAAGCGGCATGGCGATCGGCGCGCTCGGCAATCGCCTGCGGAGCCGCGACGTGACGATCGGCATCGTGCTCGCCTGGACGCTCGGGCTCGGCGTCCTGTTCATCTCGCTCTACACCGGGTACGCGCAGGAGGCGTACGCGCTGCTGTTCGGCGAGGTCCTCGGCATCAGCTCGGTAGAAGTGATCGTCACCGGCGCGGTCGCCGCGGTCGCGCTGTGCGCGCTCGTGGTCATGTACAGGCCACTGCTGTACGCGTCCGTAGATCAGGACCTTGCACGGGCCCGGGGAGTGCCCACCGTCGCCTTGTCCATCGCGTTCATGGCGGTGCTCGCCCTGGCTGTCACCGACGCGGTTCAGGTCGTCGGCGTGCTGTTGATCTTTGCGTTGATCGTCACGCCCGCGGCGATCGCGATTCGCTTTACCAGCCGGCCGTCGCGCGCGATCGCCGCCGGCATTCTGCTTTCGCTTGCTTTCACCTGGCTCGGCCTCGCGATCGCGTACTACTCACCGCATCCTGTGAGCTTTTTCATCACGTCGCTCGCGTTTGGCACTTATCTCGCGGTGCGGGTGGGTCAGTCGCTGCTGGGATCTCGCGTGGCGCGCGCCTGATGGCCCCAAGCGTCACGCCGCCGACGGTGACTTCGTCGACAAATTGATCTGTGAAATGTGGAGCCCACGCCCGGATTCGAACCGGGGACCTTCTCCTTACCAAGGAGATGCTCTACCGCCTGAGCTACGTGGGCGCGGCGCGACGAACTCCGATTCTATCGGCGATACTCGAGCACGTTCATGCCCCCGATCGAGACGGTGCTCGACCAGGCACGGAGGCGGCTACGTCGGCTCGACGCCCGTGAGGCAGCGGCCGAGCAGGTCGCGGGTGCTCTCCTGGTCGACACGAGGACTGAGTCCCAGCGGCGCATACACGGCAGCATCCCCGGCGCACTGGTCATCGACCGCACTGTTCTGGAATGGCGCCTGGACCCCGCCTCGCCACACCGCCTACCGCAGGCGACCGACCACCAGGTCCGCGTGATCGTGATCTGCCAGCAGGGCTATTCCTCGAGCCTTGCCGCAGCGTCGCTGCAGGACCTCGGCCTCGTCAACGCAACCGATGTCATCGGCGGTTTCGACGCGTGGAAGTCAGACGGCCTGCCGGTCGAGCCTTTTAGAGGCCTGAGGACACCTTCCCCACGTCGGTCATGATGTCCGCCCTGCCGCGGATCTTGATCGCGGCTGTCAGCTCTGTGAACTGCGCGACCAGCACCTCGCCCGCGTCAAGCCTCTCCGAGTGGTGCGAGCGCGTGTCCTTGCCACGGGTGAGGCCCATGATCACGACGCCGTCCTCCAGCGCCTTGACCACGATGTAACGGCCTCCGCTAGCCTCGTCGTCCTCGTTCGCCATAACCTCGTCCATTGCCGTTGGACTGCGCCTTCGGCCGCACCGTCTCGAGCCTCGTCGCCGGCTGGCCGACCAGCCGATCGATCTCGTCGATCAGGTCTGGACCGGCGAGGACATGATAACGATCGGCATTCACGACGACCTCGCGGCTGCCGACCACGACGTGAAGCACGACGTCGTCGGCGCCGGGGTGACGCGCCAGCACGGCCTCGAGCTGCTCGGCCATGCCTTCATTGCCGCTCGGCAGCCGCACGTGGACCAGCTGGCGGCGCGAGACCGGCAGGCAGTCCGGGTCGTCCCACAGCCACGCCATGTCGGCGACGACCGAGGCCGTCTCGACCTCGGTCTCCACCTCGGGGTCGGCCGGTGCGGCGCCGACAGTCCCGTTGGCGCGCGTGCTGCCGGCGCGGGCGTCGACCTTGCCCTGCACCACGAGGACTTTGTCGGGCTCGAAGAGCAAGCGCGTCTGCTCGAAGACGCGCGGGAAAAGCACCACGTCGACGCTCCCCGTCAGGTCTTCGAGGGTCGCGTAGGCCATGATCTGGCCCTTCCGCGTGACGACTCGCCGCACCTCGCGCACGAGGCCGGCGACGCGCACCTCCGTGTCCTGCAGCGCGCTCGTGACCTCGACCGCCTGGGTGTCGGCGAGCTTGGCCAGCTCGGCCGAAATGCGGCGCAGCGGGTGGTCGCTGAGGTACAGGCCGAGCAGCTCCTTCTCGAGCCGGAGCTTCTCGTCGCCCGCCATCGGCGCGACGTCGATCGTGAGGCCGAAATCGTCGTGCGACTCACCGACCGCTCCGACCATGTCGAGCAGCGAGGTCTGCCCCGACTCCCGGTCGCGCCGCGCGCGCTCGGCGCGGCTCACGGCGTGGTCGAGGGCGGCGAGCAGCCGCGCGCGCTCGCCCAGCGAGTCGCACGCGCCAGACTGGACGAGCGACTCGAGCACGCGCCGGTTCACGTCCTGAATCGCGGACGTGCGCTCGCACAGGTCCTCCAGCGACTTGTACGGCTCGCCTGCCTCGCGCAGCTCCACGATGCTCTCCACAGCGTGCCGGCCCACGTTCTTGATCGCCGCGAGCCCAAAACGGATGCGAGAGTCCGACATAGTGAAGTCGGCCTTGGACTGGTTTATGTCCGGCGGTAGCACGTCGATTCCCCGCAGCCGGCAGTCGACGATCGCCGTCGCCACGCGCTCGGCGTTGCCCTCCATGTTCACCAGCAGCGCGGTCATGTACTCGAGCGGATGGTTCGCCTTCAGGTACGCCGTCTGGTAGCTGATCACCGCGTACGCGGCCGAGTGGCTCTTGTTGAAGCCGTAAGAAGCGAACGCCGCGATGCGGTCGAAGAGCTGCTCCGCTTGCGACGAGGGCAGGCCCTTCCCCACCGCCCCCTGCACGAACTTCTCGCGCTGCTGCGCCATCTTGACGCGGTCCTTCTTGCCCATCGCGGACCGAAGGATGTCCGCCTCGGACAGCTTGAACCCGGCGAGCACTCGCGCCGCCTCCATCACCTGCTCCTGGTAGGTGAAGACGCCGTAAGTGCTCTCGAGGATCGGCTCGAGCCACTCGTGCGGGTACTCGATCGGCTCGCGGCCGTGCTTGCGCGAGATGTAAGCCGGGATGTCCTGCATCGGTCCGGGCCGGAACAGCGCGATCGTGACGATGATGTCCTCGAAGCGCGACGGCCGCATGTCCATGATCGTTCGGCGCATCCCCGCTCCTTCGAGCTGGAACACCCCGTGCGTGTCACCGTCAGAGATCAGCTGGTACGTCTTGGCGTCGTCGTAGGGGATCTTCTCGATGTCGATCTCGACGCCCGTGCGCTCTTTCACAAGGCGCAGGCACGTGGCGATGATGTCGAGGTTCTGCAGGCCCAGGAAGTCGATCTTCAACAGGCCGATGTCGCCGACCGCCTTCATGTCGTACTGCGTGATCACGGCTTCGCGGCCAGGCCCGTACTGCAGCGGCGTGTAACGCACCAGCGGCTCGGGCGCGATCACGACGCCGGCGGCGTGGGTGCTGACGTTGCGGGACACGCCCTCGAGCGTCTTGGCGACGTCGACCAGTCGCTTCGCCTCCTCGCTCGACTCGTAGGCCTCGCGGAACTCGGGAACTTCCTTGACCGTGTCCTCGAGGGTCTTGGACCGCCCCTGCCAGACGGGAACGAGCTTGGCCAGGCGGTCGGTGTCGCGCAGCGGCACCTCGAGCACGCGGCCGACGTCGCGGATGGCCGCCTTGGATGCCATCGTGGTGAAGGTGATGATCTGCGCCACGCGGTCGACGCCGTACTTCTCCGACACGTAGCGGATGACACGCTCGCGGCCTTCGACGGAGAAGTCGCAGTCGATGTCGGGCATGGAAACGCGGTCGATGTTGAGGAATCGCTCGAAGATCAGGCCGTGCTGGAGCGGGTCGAGGTTCGTGATGCCGAGGGCGTAGGAGACCAGGCTGCCGGCGGCGCTTCCGCGGCCAGGCCCGACCATGATCGCGTTCGAGCGCGCGAACTTGTAGAAGTCCCAGACGATCAGGAAGTAGGACGCGTAGCCCGTCTGCTTGATGACCGACAGCTCGAGGTCGGCGCGCTCCCTGGTCGAAGAGGACGGCGTGCCGTAGCGCCAGTCGAGTCCCTGGTACACGAGCTTCGTCAGGTAGTGATCCGGCGATAGTCCGTCGGGCACGTCGAACGGCGGCAGCAGAGTCGCGCCGAGGTCGAGCTTGAGGTCGCACTGCTCGGCGACCTCGAGCGTGCTGGTCAGCGCCTCGGGCATGTCGGCGAACGACTCGATCATCTCGGCCTGCGTCTTCAGGTAGTTCTCCTGCGTCGAGAAGCGCCAGCGGTTCGGGTCGTTGAAGCGCGCCCCGGTCTGCAGGCACAGCAGCACGTCGTGTGCCTCGGAGTCGTGGCGGTGGACGTAGTGCAGGTCGTTGGTCGCGCAAACACGCAGCCCAAACTCCTTGCCGAATCGCGTCAAGACCTCGTTGACCTCGGTCTGCCGGTCGATGCCGTGGCGCTGCACCTCGAGCAAGAACCGGTCCTTGCCGAAGATGTCTCGATACGTAGCCACCGACTCGCGCGCGCCTTCGACGTCACCGTCGACGATTCGGCTCGCAGCCTCACCTTGAAGGCAGCCCGACAGCGCGATCAGCCCCTTCGAGTGCTCGGCCAGGATCTCCTTGTCGATGCGGGGCTTGTAGTACATCCCCTCCATCTGGCCGACGGTGCAAAGGCGCATCAGGTTGACGTAGCCCTCGCGGTTGGCGGCCAGCAGCGTCAGGTGGTTGGGGTCACGGTCGACGCGGCCTTCGCGCAGCAGCCGCGAGCGAGGCGCCACGTACACCTCGCAGCCGATGATCGGTTTGATCTTTTGCTGGACGCACGCCTTGTAGAAATGGATGGCGCCGTACATGACGCCGTGGTCCGTGAGTCCGATCGCGGGCATCCCGAGCTCCGCTGCGCGCGCGACCATCGCGGGGATGCGGCTGGCGCCGTCGAGCAGCGAGTACTCGGTGTGGTTGTGGAGGTGGACGAAGTTTTCTGGGGCGTGCGGCATCGTTTGGGCTGGGTTGGCGGAACCCCTGGGCTAGTCTAAGGCGCGATGGCTCGCATCGCCTTGCCGGCGCTGTCGCACGGACCCGCTGAGATGGCGCACTCCGGCATCCGCGAGATCTCCAACGAGGCGCTGCGCACGCCCGGCGCAATCCGGCTCGACGTCGGCCAGCCCAACTTCCCCACGCCGCAATACATAAAGGACGCGGGGAAGCGCGCGATCGACGAGAACATGACCTTCTACACGCACACGCAGGGCCTGCTCTCGCTCCGCGAGAAGCTCGTGGACAAGCTGGCGCGGGTCAACGGCATCACCGCGACACCGGAGAGGATCGCCTGCGCGCCCGGCGGCGTCGGCGCGATCGCGGCGATGCTGGCGGCGGTCGTCCAGGCCGGCGAGGAGGTCCTGCTTCCGGATCCCGGATGGCCGAACTACCGCATGATGCCGCCCTGGCTAGGCGCACGCGCGGTCTTCTATCCCTGCCCGCCTGCGGCTCGATTTCAGCCCGACCTGGACGCGGTCGAGTCGCTCATCACCTCGCGCACGAAGGTGCTGGTGGTCAACAGCCCCAACAACCCCACCGGCGCGGTCTATCCGCGCGAGACAATCGCGGCGCTGATCGAGATCGCGCAGCGCCACAACCTGTGGCTGCTGAGCGACGAGTGCTACGACCAGATCGTCCTCGACGGCTCGTGGACGAGCCCGGCGAGCATCGCGCCCGACGACCCGCGCATCGCGACGGTGTTCACCTTCTCCAAGACCTATGCGATGACCGGCTGGCGGCTCGGATATCTGGTGGGCAGCTCCGAGCTCATCGACACCGCGACCAAGGTCCTCGAGTCGAACTCCTCCTGCGTCTCGACGATCACGCAGGTGGCGGCGGAGGCGGCGCTCGTCGGGCCGCAAGAGGCGGTGAGCGAGATGGTCGGCGCGTACCGGCGGCGGCGCGACATGGTCGTGGGAATCCTGAAGGAGGCGGAGCTGTTCATCGCCGAGCCGACGGGCGCCTTCTACTGCATGGCCGACATCTCGCCCCGCGAGATGCCGGCGCGCGACTTTGCCTTCGCCCTGCTGCGCGAGCGCGGCGTGAGCGTCGCGCCGGGGACCGCCTTCGGCCGGGAGGCGGCCGAGGCGGTGCGAATCAGCCTGGCGAGCTCGGACCACGACCTCGAGGAGGGTGTCGGGCGCCTGGCGAAATTTGTACACGGGCGTACGTAATCCGGACCCGTTCGTTTATCCTGCGCGGGTTGAACTCGGGCGTAACCGTCCCCGCCTACGCTCCGTTGAGCCCGACATGCTGCTGCTGAGGCCGATCCTCTCGATGGTCGCCCGCTCACTCGGCCCCGGCCGCCTGCGCCTGTCGGTAGTGAAGATCGTGCGGCGCCTCGAGCGTCCCTAGCCGCCACCTCCACGCCAGCCAGACGATGGCGGCCGTCGTGGCGATCTCGATCGCGCTGAAGAACACGTAGTACGGCGCGGGCCGCCCGACCAGCAGCGACGCCATTTGCACTGCCGTCATGGTCGCCGCAGCGACGACGTTCGCCCACCGATTCAATTGGTACCAGCGCGATCCCAGCATCCACCCGGCCAGGATCATGGCCATCGGTATCTCGACCAGGACGCCGGCGGCGAGAAGAAACCCCGGCGTGATGGCTATGCCGTTGACGCTTCCGGCCAGGTAGCCCTTCAGCAGCCCGGGATTCATCAGCGCCAACACGTCGCAGTACAGGTAGTTGAGGGTCGCGAAGATCCACAGGACCGTGAGCTTCGACCTCATGCCGCCACCCCCAAGGCCCCTTGTCTTGGCGCGGCGACGCCGCGGATCAGCAGCCACGCGAGGAAGATCAGCTCGGCGAGCCCGCCGACAAGGCCGAAGGGTGTCGCCTGGCTCGACTGAAATCCTGGCGCGGCGAAGCCGACCGCCACACCGGCGAGATATCCGGCCGAACCCGCCATCAGGACCCATCCGAGGAACTTGGGCATCAGATGCGATCGGTACACCAGGTACCCGAGCGGCAGAAGGTACAGCCCGAAAAAGATCTGCGCGATCAGGTAACCGACGCGGTGAAGGTCGAGCAAGAACAACACCTGCGCGCTTGAATTCGGATCGGCGGCGAGCAGCATCGCGCCTGCCTGATTGAGCATGTTGAGCGCCTGGATCGGAGCGCTGACTGCGTTGAGCACCAGCATCGAAATCGCGATTGGTGAGCTGATCGGACGAAAGAGCACGTACATGATGATTCCGACCCCAAGGAACATCGGCAGGTCGGCCAGGTCCGCGGCGAAACCCACCCGGAACAGCGTCATGTGCGCAACGACGTTTGATGCGGTTGCGGCAGCGTCGCCTGACACCGTGTTGCTGGTCCGGACGTACTCGGCGAAGCCTCCCATCACGGCGACCGCCAGGTAAAGGAGACCCCCGACCCTGGCGAGTTTCTTGGTTGTCATTTCGATTGCCCTCCTTCCGCAGTGAGTTAACTTACGCCGTAAGCTTACGCCGTAAGCTAGACTGCTGTCAAGATGGGCAACAAGAGAAGGTCTCCTCTCAGCCGTGAGCGGGTCCTCCAGGCCGCCCTTGCGCTGGCGGACCGCGAAGGCCTCGACGGGCTGACGATGCGCAAGCTCGGCGATGTGCTGGGCGTCGAGGCGATGTCCCTCTACAACTACTTCGCCAGCAAGGACGACCTGATCGCCGGGCTGATCGACATCGTGTTCAGCGAGATCGAGGTCCCAACATCGGGAGGCTGGCGGAGCGCAATGCGAAGGCGGGCGATCTCAGCACTGGCAGCGCTTGCCCGGCACCGATGGGCCGTGGGGTTGATGGAGTCGAGCATGCGGCCCGGTCCCGCCAACCTCGGCCACCACGAGGCAGTGTTGAAGCGGCTGCGCGAGGCCGGCTTCTCGGTCGACCTCACCGCCCACGCTTACTCAGCGCTCGACAGCTACACGTACGGCTTCGCGCAGCAGCAGATCGGCCTGCCGTTCGACACGGGCCAGGAGGCCGGGGAGGTCGCGGAGCAGATCCTCGGCCAGAACGTGGCGGGCGCCTACCCCTACCTTGCCGAGATCGCCAGCCAGCACGTCATGAAGCCGGGCTACAGCTACGCGAAGGAGTTCGAGTTCGGCCTCGACCTGATCCTCGACGGCATCTCAAGAGCGCTCGAGAAGCGCCACTGATTCGATGTGGTACGTCTGCGGGAACATGTCGACGATCGCCGCGCGCCTGACCCGATAACCGCCACGCACCAGGCCCACGAGATCGCGCGCGTGCGTCGAGGGTTCGCACGAGACATAGACGATCCGCGCGGATCCGAGGCGCAGGAGCTCGGCAAGCGCGGCGGGTTCGCAGCCCGCACGCGGCGGGTCCAGGATCACCGCCTGGTGGCGGTCCTGGCGGATCTGCCTCAGGGCGTTCTCGACGCTTCCCTGGACGTACTCCACGTGCGCGGAGTTGATGCGCGCGTTCAGCCGGCCGAGCTGGACCGCATGCGGGTTTTCCTCGATTGCCGTGACGCTCGCGGCCTTCTGGGCCGCAGCCACTGAGATCGTGCCTATCCCCGCGTACAGGTCCAGCAGGCTTTCGTCCCGCCTGGCCTCGAGCATGTCGAGGGCGGTCCGGTAGAGGACCAGCATCTGCCTGTAGTTGGTCTGAACGAAGGTGTCGCTGCGCGCCCGAAACGTGAGACCCCAGAACTCGAGCGACATCGCGTCGTCGAGCAGGACCTGTTCCGGCAACAGCTCCCCCACGCGATGAGCAAACTCGTCGCGCGGCCACTTCGGCTCGCGACCGTGAAATCTCAGGCGCCACAACAGTCCGGGCCCGCCAGGCTCGACCGTGAGAAGCAGATTCTGCAGGTTGGTCAGGTGCAGGTCGCTTGCGGCTCGCGCGAAGGCCGGCAGCGCGCGCTCGATGCGTGCGTCGTGGATCAAGCACGAGTCGATCGGCAGCAGCGAGTGCGAGCGCAGGCGATGAAAGCCGAACCGCCAGCCATCGGGCGTGCCGACCGCCTCGAACTCGCCGCGGATGCGGTAGCGCCACGGATCGTCCATGCCGAGCACCGCCGTGTCCGGCGGCAGCCGCAGGCCCGCGCGCGACCACGCGTCCTCCACCACCTGTCGCTTCAGCTCGAGCTGGTGGGCGTACGCGGCGTGCTGGAGCTGGCATCCGCCGCACGCGCCGAAATAGGGACACGGCGCATCGACTCGGTGCGGCGACGCCTCGAGCACGTTGGTCGCGTTGGCGACGGCGACCCCGCCCTGGCGCCCGCGCGGCTCGGCCTCGACCACCTCGCCGGGCAACGCGTAGTTGACCAGCCAGACCTTCCCGTCCTCCCGTGCCACCGCCGCTCCACCGTGCGCGGGCGAGGTCGGCCTGAGGATCAGCGGCGCCACAACGATGCGGGATCCTTGGCGCGCTTGAAACCGGCCGACTCGACCATCTGCGTCGCTATGAGGAAGCCTTCGGCGACCTTGTCCGGCTGGTGGGCGTCGCTGCCGTACTGCACGGCCTGGCCGCCGAGCTCGCGCCACCAGCGCACGACGGTGAGGTCCGGACACAGCGTGTGGCCGCGGGTGGTGTTCACCTCGAGCACGCGGCCGGTGCGAGCGGCTGTCTTGAGGATGTCGCGGATCTCGGCCTCGTAGTCCTTCTCGCGGTACGGCTCTGCGCCGTCGACCCAGTAGCGCTTCGGGTAGTCGAGGTGCGCGAGGACCTCGAAGGGCTGCTCGCTTTCCACGAGGGCGAGGACCTCGGCGAAGTACTCGCGGACGGCCGCCGCGAAGTCGATTCCGACGCGGCTGCGAAACTGGCTGGCGTCCAGCATCGCGTCCTGGTGCCGAATCGAGTGCACGGAGCCGAGGACCTGGTCGAGCGGACCCGCCGCGAGGATCGCCGCCGTCTCGTCCGGATACCAGTGGGGCTCCCCCAGCTCGACGCCGGTGAGGATGCGCAGCCCCGGAAACGCGACGCGGCACCGCTCGACCGCGTCGAGGTAGCCCTGAATGTCGACCGGGTGCTGGTTGGCGTGCACGAGCGCCCAGTCCGCGTGCTCGGTGAAGGCGATGGCAGGCAGCCCCAGCTCGACGGCGCGCCGGCAGCTGGCTTCCATGTCGCCGTGAGGGGCGTCCCACGACCACTCGGTGTGGACGTGGAGGTCGGGAGGTAGGGGCACCGGTCAAGGCTACAATCCCGATCTGGTGGGGTATGTGGTCGAGGGGGTCGCCTACGTGGGCGGCGTCTTCCTCATTGGGGCCGGGCTGTACCTCGTGATGCGCGGCACGTTCCCGGAGTGGTGGCGGCGGCGGTTCCTGTGGCCGCTGGTCAACGTGACGCCGCGGGTGTCGCACCTGCAAGGCTGGTCGGCGGTGATCATCGGCGCGTCGATCCTCGCGCTGGTCTTCACCACCGTCGCGCCCGAATCGATCGCTGGCTTCCTGGTGCTGTTCTCGCTCGTCGCTTACTTGCTGGGCGTGGCGCTCTACCTGTTCAGCACCTGGCTGTCGCGCCGGCGGGTCGTGGCGGATAGTCGCGACTAACCGGCGGTTTGCGGGCTGAGATACCCGGATAGTCGGGACTATCCGGGGTGGTCAGGCGAGAAGCTTCAGCAGCTCCTCGTTAGCAACCCTGGGGTTGGCGTGGGGCGCGCGCTTGCGCAGGTCGGCCATGAGCGCCTGCATCGCCTGCTTCTTGCCGCCGCGATAGTCCGCGACCGCCTTCGGGTTGGCGTCGACCACCGCCTGTGCCAGGACGCGCAGCTCAGCCTTGTCGCTGACCTGCGTGAAGCCATGCTCGGCGACGATCTCGGCCGGGGTGCGGCCGGTCTCGGCGGACGCGGCGTACGTCTCCCGCGCCTGGTCTCGGGTGATCGCGCCTGAGTCGGTCAGCTTGATCAGCTCCGCGAGGTATTCGCCGGAGATGAGCTTTCCCGTCGAGGCGACTTCGTTGACGATCCAGTTGGCAGTGGAAACTGCCGCAGCTCCAGCCCTGACCGCGACGTCGTACATGTCGAAGTAGTCGCGGTCGTTCCCAATCACCGCTGCTACTTTCTCCGGAAGCTTCTCCATCAATTTCGCGCGACGCGCGCTCGGCAGCTCCGGCAACAGCAGGCGCAGCTCCTCGATCCAGGCCCGTTCGAGCTCTAGCGGCGGCAGATCCGGTTCGGGGAAATAGCGGTAGTCCTCGGCGAACTCCTTGCTTCTTTGCGGGAAGGTGCGCTGCTCGTCCTCGGACCATCCCCGCGTCTCCTGCTTGACGGTGCCGCCCTCTTCGAGCACCTTCTTCTGCCGCCCGACCTCGTAGCCGATCGCGCGGTACAGCGCGCGGAACGAGTTGATGTTCTTAAGCTCGGTCTTGACGCCGAACTCGGTCGAGCCCGCACGCCGGATCGAGATGTTCGGCTCCGCGCGCATCTGACCGCGCTCCATGTCGGCGTTGGACGCGCCGATCGTGCGAAGCACGGTCTGCAGCTCCATCGCGTAGTCGCGCGCCTCTTCGGCGGAGCGGATGTCGGGCTCGGAGACGATCTCCATGAGCGGCACGCCGGCGCGGTTGAGGTCGACGTACGACTCCCACGCCTTGTGCAGCTTGTCCCCCGCGTGAACGAGCTTGCCGGTGTCTTCCTCGAGGTGGACGCGGCGGATGCGCACGCGCCTCCCCCCCACTTCGAGGTGGCCGTCGATGCTCATCGGGAGGTCGTACTGGCTGATCTGGTAGCCCTTGGGCAGGTCCGGATACATGTAGTTCTTGCGGTCGAACTTGGTGTGACGTGGGATCTCGCAACCCAAGGCAAGGGCCGTCTTCAGACCCGCCTCGACGGCGGCACGATTAATGACCGGCAGGACGCCGGGAAGCCCAAGGCACACCTCGCACACATGTGTGTTCGGCGGTGCGTTGAGCTCGGCGATGGCGCAGCCGCAGAACATTTTCGACCGCGTCTTCGGCTGGACGTGGACCTCCATGCCGATGACGACCTCCCAATCTGATTGGTCGCCCTGCGCGCGGCCGGCGGTATCAGACGACATCGGCCACCAACGCCTTCGTCTCGCTCGCCTGCTCGTAGGCGCGCGCGACGCGGAACACGAGGTTCTCGCCCCACTGCGGACCGAGGACCTGCAGTCCCACCGGCAATCCGTCGGAGGTGCCACACGGAACGCTGATCCCGGGTAGCCCCGCAAGGTTGCCGCCCAGCGTGAGCACGTCGCACAGATACATCGAAAGAGGATCCTGCGTCTTGGCGCCGATGGGAAACGCCACCGTTGGCGACGTTGCGCTGACGATCGCGTCGCACTTCTCGAACGCGCGGTCGAAGTCACGCTTGATCAGCGTCCGCACCTTCTGCGCCTTCAGGTAGTACGCGTCGTAGTAGCCGCTCGACAACGCGTACGTCCCGAGCATGAGCCGGCGGCGAACCTCGGCGCCGAATCCCTTGCGCCGCACCTGCATGTACTGCTCGGTGATGTTCGGCGCGTCCTCCTCCGACAGGCCGTACTTCACCCCGTCGTAGCGCGCGAGGTTGGACGAACACTCTGCCGGCGCGATGATGTAGTAAGCCGCGAGCCCGTAATCGGTGTGCGGCAGCGACACGTCGACGATCTCCGCGCCCTCGCGCTGCAGGATGTACAACGCCGCGTCGATCGCGGCCTTGACGCCCGGCTCGATGCCCTTAACGTCGTAGTACTCGCGCGGCACGCCGAGGCGCATGCCCTTGACGCCCGCGCCGAAGTTGTTCATGACCTCCATGGGCGCCCGGTCGGCGGACGTAGCGTCGAGCGGGTCGAAGCCCGCCATCTGGGAGAGAACGACCGCGGCGTCGTCGACGCTGCGCGTGAATGGACCGATCTGGTCCAGGCTCGACGCGAACGCGATAAGCCCGTACCGGCTGACCCGGCCATACGTCGGCTTCATGCCCACGACTCCGCACAGGGCCGCGGGCTGGCGGATCGACCCGCCGGTGTCGGTGCCGAGGGCGATCATCGCCTCGCCCGACGCAACCGCCGCGGCGCTGCCTCCGCTGCTTCCGCCGGGCACGCGGTCCAGGTCCCACGGGTTGTGCGTGGGGAAGTAGCCGGAGTTCTCGGTCGAGCTTCCCATGGCGAACTCGTCGCAGTTCGTCACCCCGATCATCACCGCGCCCTGGTCGAAGAGCCGTTTGACGGCCGTCGCCGTGTACGGCGGCCGAAACCCACCGAGGATCTTCGATCCTGCTGTCGTCTCGACGCCGCGCACGCACAACACGTCCTTCACCGCCATCGGGATGCCCGCAAGCGGCGGCGCGGTCCCTTCGCGGATCAGGCGATCGGCCTCGGCCGCCTGCCTTTCCCAGACCTCCGGCGTGAATCGCAGGAACGCCTTGACCTTCGAATCGATGCGCTCGATGCGCTCCACGTGCGCGGTCACCAGGTCGGCCGAAGAGATCGAGCCGAGGCGAAGCAGGCGCGAAGCCTCCTTGATCGTCAGCTGCGTGAGGTCGCCGGAGATCACGCCTCCTCCTGGATCGACGGCACGCGGAAGAAGCCGTCCATCGCATGCGGCGCGTTGGCCAGCGCCTCCTCCTGCGTGAGGCACGGCCGCGGCTCGTCGTCTCGAAGTCGCGCTGAGATCTCCACCACCTGCGCGGTGGGCGCGATGTCCTCCGTGTCGAGCTGCTGCAGGCGCTCGATGTGGCCGAGGATGCCGCTCAGCTGCTCGGCGTAATAGTCCTCGTCGCCCGGCTCGAGGCCAAGGCGCGCGAGCATGGCGACATGGCGGACTTCGTCGCTCGAAAGGGGCATAGAACGAATAGGTTAGGTGCGGCGGGCCATCAGCATCCGCACGCCGAAGAAAGCACCGACCGCGCCCGCGAGCATGAGCACACCGCCGATCACCTCGATGGCAGTGCGCATGCGGCCAATCGCCGACGGCTCGCTGAGAAAACCGAGCACGAAGGCGCCGCAGATGATGAGCACGGTGCAGGCCGCGAGGAGTCCAAGGGCTCCCCAGCGGTAAGTGTTCATCGTGGCAGCAGCGCCTTGAACTGTTCCTCGTCGAGGATGTTCAGCTTCAGCTTCTGCGCCTTCTCGAGCTTCGAGCCGGCGCCCGGACCCGCGACGACGTAGTCGGTCTTCGCGCTGACGCTGCCCGCGGCCTTGCCCCCGAGCTTGCGCACCAGCGCTTCGGCATCCGGCCGGCTGATGGTCTCGAGCGTGCCCGTGAACACGAACGTCTTGCCCTTGAACGGTCCGTCGGTGACGGCCTCGACGGGCAGCGGCTGGACGCCGGCGGCCAGCAGCTTGCGCACGAGCTCGGCGCCGTGACCCTCGAAGTAACGGCGCACCTCGGAGGCCATGTTCGGGCCGACTCCCTCGACGCCGCGAAGCTGCTCCTCGCCGGCGGCCGCAATCGCCTCGACCGTGCCGAAATCGTTGGCCAGCACGCGTGCCGTCGCGTCCCCCACCTGCGGGATGCCGAGCGCGCATAGAAACCGCCACAGCTCGACGCGCCGGCTCGACGCGATGCGATCGACCAGGTTCTGAGCGGACTTGTCGGCAAAGCCGTCCAGCTCCTTCACCTGGTCAGTGCTCAGGCGGTAGAGGTCGCTCGGATCCTCGACGATCCCGCGGTCGATGACCTGCGTCAGCGTCGCGTAGCCAAGGCCTTCGATGTCCATCGTCGCGGCGAAATTGCGAAGCCGTTCCAGACGTTGCGCGCCGCACATCGGATTGATGCATCGGTGCGCGATGTACGGCTCCTCGCGCACAACCTCTCCCCCGCAGACGGGACACCGGGCCGGCATCTTCCATCCGGGCTTCGGGTCTTTGACGCTCACGACCTCGGGGATGACGTCGCCGGCGCGGTGGATCATCACCCTGGCGCCGACATACACGCCCTTCTCGTTGACCTGTGCCTCGTTGTGCATCGTCACGTTGCGGATGGTGACCCCGCCGACCATCACCGGTTTGACGTGCGCGACCGGCGTGAGCACCCCGGTGCGTCCGACGTAGCACGCGATCTCCTCGACCTCGGTTTCGGCCTGCTCCGGCGCGTACTTGAATGCGATCGCCCAGCGCGGCGAGTGGGCGACGAAACCGAGCTCGATCTGCTGGTCGAATCCGTCGACCTTGACGACGATGCCGTCGATCTCGTACTCGAGCTCGTGCCGCTTGCGCTGCCACTCTGCGTGATAGTCGATCACCTCGTCGATCGAGCCGAGGCGCCGGCGGTTCTTGTTGACACGAAAGCCCATGCCCTCCAGGGTGTTGAGCACCTCCCACTGCGCCTTTGTGGCGCCCGCCGGGTCGAGCGTGTACATGAACGTCTGCAGGTCGCGGCTCGCTGTCACGTTAGGATCGATCTGGCGGACGCTGCCGGCCGCTGTGTTGCGAGGGTTCACGAACCGCGGCCGGCCCGCCGCCTCCATCTCGCGGTTGAGCTTCTCGAACCCGGCGATCGGGAAGTAGACCTCGCCGCGGACCTCGAACACATCGGGCAGCCCCTTCGCCGGCGTGACCGTGAGCGGCACGCTCCGGATGGTGCGCACGTTGGCCGTGACGTCCTCGCCCGTCGTGCCGTCGCCGCGGGTGGCGGCTCGCTGCAGGCGCCCTTTGGCGTACGTAAGGCTCATCGCGAGCCCGTCGATCTTCAGCTCGCCGCAGTAGACGACGTTGTCGCCGACAGCGGCCCGAACGCGCTTGTCGAACGCGCGTATCTCGGCCTCGTCGAACGCGTTCTGCAAGCTGAGCATGCGCGAGCGATGGCGCACTTTGGCGAACTGATCGGAGGCCTCGCCGCCCACACGCTGCGTCGGAGAGTCGGCGCTGACGAGGTCGGGTCTTCCCTCCTCGATCCGCCGCAGCTCGAGGAACAGGGCGTCGTACTCCGCGTCCGACACCTCGGGCTGGTCGAGCACATAGTAGGCGTGCTCGTGGCGGCGGATCAGCGCGCGCAACTCGTCGACGCGCACCGCCGGGTCGACCGCCTTTTTCCGCTTGGTCATTTCGTGAGTGGCGCGAGCATGCCGCTGAGGATCTTCAACCCGACCTTGTCGAACTTGATCACGAGCTCCTCGTCGGTGCGGGTGAGAGTGCTCTTCACCACAGTGCCCGCGCCGAAGGCCGGATGGGTCACGCGGTCGCCGCTGGCGAATCGCTGCACCGGCGGCGCGGCCGGCGCAGCCTCGACCTGGCGCTCGATGAACCGCTCCTTGTAGCCCTGACGTGGAGGCGCAACCGGCGCGCTGCCGCGCGGCGCGGCAAGCAGCGTCTGCGGGACGTCGCTGAGGAACCGGCTCGGGAACGCGGGCTGCGAGCGCCCGTAGAGGTGGCGGCGAAACGCGCAGCTGAGATAAAGCCGGTCCATGGCTCGCGTCATGCCGACGTAGCAGAGGCGGCG
>DATEHC010000161.1:0-6171 GCA_035279785.1 Candidatus Dormiibacterota bacterium | reverse complement strand
GATGGAACTCCAGGAGGAGATGTCGACCGGCGACGTCGTCCTGCTTCTCGGCTCGGTTCCGGAGCGGACGAGCGACCTCGTCTACTGGCTGGACGAGGCGCGCCTTCGCTACCGGCACGGGCCCGCGTTTCCCACGCTCGGCAGCCTGATCGCGCACCTGGTTCAGGCCGCGCCGCGCGTGGATGCCCTACTTCGCCACGCGCACCTGGACGGCCAGACCAGCGCGGACGTCAGGGCGACGATCGAACGGGGCCCCCACGCCGAAGGCGTGGAGAGGGCTGACGAGGATCTCACCGTGCCCCTGCACGAGGCGCTCGAGGATTTCGCGCGCGTGCGGCGGAGGACGGTCGACCTGCTGCACGGATGGGGCAAGACGGAGTGGGACCGCATTGTCAGGGACCCGCGCGGCGGCGAGATGACGCTGCTCGACGTGTGTCGCGTGGTCGTCAAGCACGAGATGGCCCACCTGGCGCAGATCAGGAACCTCAGCGCGCTGTTGCCCGAGGAGCGCGACCTCGGCCCGGTGCGCCCCGCCCCGATAAATGGCGGCCACTGATGGCGGAAGCGCAGGAGCCGGTCACAAGCGAAGAGCCAAAGCCCGCGAGGACGGGACGGGGCAAACGCAAGCGCAAGTCCGGCGGCGGCCGCGCCGCGCAGTACTGGATGGTCGTCAGCTCGCCCGACAATTTCCGCAAGACGCGCGAGCACGCCTTTTCCATCCAGGGACTGAAGAGTCGACATCGCCGCCGGGTCGAGACCATGCGCGTCGGCGATCGCGTCCTCTATTACGTGACGGGCCGGATGGGTTTCGCAGCGACCGTAACGGTCGCCTCGCCGATGTACGAGGACCACACGCCGATCTGGCGCTCGTCGCGCCGCGACGAAGACTACCCGTGGCGAGTCCACATCCGGCCCGACATCGTCCTCGAGGAGATCGATTGGGTGCCGGCGAAGGAGCTCGCCTACCGGCTCGATTACGTCCGCAAATGGCCGCCCGAGCACTGGACGCTGGCGTTCCAGGGGCACATCCACGCGCTGCCGCGCGCGGACTTCACGATCATCGAGGACGAGATCGCGCGCAGCTCGCGCCGGCGCAAGCAGCTGGCCGGCTAACCGATGCTGTGGCGCGATCTTCGGCGCCTGTACTCCTTCCATTTCCAGGAGGAGTGGCGCGAGCGGATCTTAATGACCGCCATCGGATTCGCCGTGACCGTTGCGATCGTTCGCTCCATCACGCTCATGATCCGCATGGGCGTCGGTCCGTTTCACAACGTGACGACCAACGGCGGACTCCACGTCCACCACCTGGTCTGGGGGATCCTGCTGCTCCTCGCGGTCGGCTTTGTCTGGATGCTCGAGATCGGCGTCGGGTCGAACTGGGTGGCAAACCTGACCGCCATAGCGTTCGGCGCCGGGGCCGCTCTCACGCTCGACGAGTTCGCCCTGTGGCTCAACCTCAGCGACGTCTATTGGCAACGGCAGGGCAGGGAAAGCCTCGAGGCGCTGGCCATATTCGGCGCCCTGCTTGCCGCCGGCCTGGTCGGCTGGCCGTTCTTACGGGACCTGGCGCTGCTACTGACACGCCACAAAGCGGACATCGGTGGTGCTTATGAGTAGTGGCCATGAAAACTCCCGTGATTGCCGCCCGGGCGCAGCGGATGTCCCTGACCGGTTCTGAGGACCGGGCGTTCGAGGCGCTGTTCACGTCCGAGTATGCGCGCGTGGTCGGCATCGCCAACCGGGTTTTGGCGGATCCGCACGAAGCCGAAGACGTGGCGCAGGAAGTGTTCGTCGACTTCCACCGCCTGCATTCGGCGACCGCGCCGTACGCGCCGGCGTGGCTTCATCGTGCGGCTGCGCACGCCTCGCTGAACCGGTTGCGCGGCGCTCGCCGCAGACAGAAGCGCGAGGTGGCGCAGGCGCTGGAGGAAGGCGACAAGACGGTGGATCCGCAAAAGCAGCTCGAGGTGAATGAGGACCGCAGGATCGTCCGCACGGCGCTGGGACGGCTGGCGCCGAAGCCGGCGGCCGCGCTGGCGATGCGGGCGAGCGGCCTCAGCTACGCCGAGGTTGCACAGGCGCTCGGCGTCGGCATCGGACAGGTTGGAACTTTATTGAGACGCGCGGAGATAGCGCTCCGCAGGGAGGTCATCGGTGGCACATCTGACTGACGGAACGCTTCGCCGGATGGTGGACGATCCGGACGCGCGCGCGGGCGCGGACGCCGCGCACCTGGACGGTTGCGCGGAGTGCAAGACACGATTCGAGCGCATCTCAGGCGACGCCCGCTCCATCGCGACTCTTCTCGCGGTGCCGGCTGCGCACGTCGACGTCGCGGGCGCGTTCGCCAGGGTATCGACCGCACCCGGGTCGCAGCCCGCGCTGGTTCGGCTGCCGGTTTTCCGCACGCCTTTGAGGCCGATGCGTCTTGCCCTCGTCGCGGCCGTGATGGTCGCGGCACTGACCGTCGTCGCTTTCGCGGCGAACGGCTTCTTCTTCAAGCCTTCGACCGTGACGCCGGTGCCGGTGACGGTCGCCGACATGCAGGCGTTGTCGCAGCTCGCCGACTACGGCACCGTGAACTGGACGCAGCAGCCTGACCTCCAGGTCGCGACCAGCGCCGCGGACGCGTCGGCGGCGGCAGGCGGGATCACGGTTCCGGTCGCGCACAACGTGCCGAGCACGATCTCCACGACCATCACCTACGGCGCGATGTCGAAAGCGACCGCGACGTTCACTTTCAGCGCTGCCAAGGCGCAGGCGGCCGCGGCGGCTCATGGCAAGACGCTGCCGAAGATGCCGGCGGGAATGGACGGCGCGACGTTGACGGTGTCAGTCGGCCCTGCCGTCGGTGAGGTCTACGGCGACTTGAACCGGCAGAGCTCTAGCGGCGACAGCATCAACCTTCCGCAGCTTGTGATCGCGAAGTCGGCCGCGCCGACGGTCACCGCATCGCAGGTCAGCACCACCACGCTGGAGAACTACATCCTGAGCCTGCCGGGCGTCTCGTCCGACCTCGCGAAGGCGGTGCGGGCGGTCAAGGATCCGTCGACGACCCTGCTCATCCCCGTGCCGGTCCAGTACACGAGCGCCACCCAGGTCGACATCAACGGCAAGAGCGGCGTCGCGCTCGGCGACAACACCGGTACCGGCGGCGGCGTGGTGTGGGTCGGCAAGGACGGCTTCGTCTACGTCGTGGCCGGCTCGATCAAGAAGGACGACGCGGTCAGCATCGCCAAAACCCTCTAGCAGCTCGGGCCGTTTAGCCTGAGCAACGTGGCAGAGGTAGCAGCGAAGGCCGAGGCGGCCTCCCCGCAACGGGAGGCCGCCGGCACACCCGCCGTCAAGACCGTCGAGCTGTCGAAGCGATTTGGCAAGACCGTCGCTCTGGCTGGGCTGTCCATGACGGTGCCGCGCGGAGAGGTCTTCGGATTTCTCGGTCCCAACGGCGCCGGCAAGACGACCGCGGTGAAGGTTCTGCTCGGTCTCTTGGCGCCGACGTCAGGCGAAGGATGGCTGCTCGGCAAGCCCGTCGGCGACCTGGGCACGCGCAGCCGCATCGGCTACCTGCCAGAGCTGTTTCGCTACCAGAGCTGGCTGACGGCGGCCGAGGTGCTGGCCCTTCACTGCGAGCTGGCACCTCTGCCGCGCGCCAGCTGGAAGGACGAGATCGCCACAGTGCTGGAGACGGTCGGGCTCACCGACCGCGCGGGCGATCGGGTCGGCACCTTTTCGAAAGGCATGCAGCAGCGGCTAGGCCTGGGTGCGGCGCTCCTCGGCGAACCCGAGCTGGTCTTTCTCGACGAGCCCACCTCCGCGCTCGACCCGGTCGGCCGTCACGACGTCCGCGAGATCATCCGCGGCCTGTCCGCACGCGGCACCGCGGTGTTTCTCAACTCGCATCTCCTGAGCGAGGTCGAGCAGGTGTGCGACCGTGTCGCCGTCGTCGACCACGGCCGTGTCATCGCCGAGGGAACGATGGACGAGCTCCTCGGTGGGACCGCCGTGCGTGTCCGTGCGACCGGCCTTACTCAGGCCGACAAGAACAAGCTGTCCAGCTTTGGCAAGATCGACGACGAAGACGACCAGCTGACCTTCAACAACCTCAATCCGGACCGAGTGCCGGAGCTCGTGGCCGCGATCGTCGAGATGGGCGGGCGCGTCTACGAGGTCGCGCCACGACACCAGACGCTGGAGGACCGCTTCTTGCAGCTGCTTGCGGACGAGGAGAAGTAATGCCGCCGGTCCTCGTCATCGCCCGGCTGACCGTGCAGGAGTCCTCGCGGCGACGCCTGCTGCTCGCGCTGCTCATCCTGACGTTGATCGTCGTCGGGTTCTCGGCGTGGGGATTCAACAAGATCACGAACATCCCGCGCAGCGACGGCACGCTGCTGCCTCCGGACCAGGTGGCGCTGATCACGTCGCAGTTGCTGATCGTCGTCACATTCATGTTCAGCGGAGTGCTCGCGTTGAGCGCGGCGGTGGTCGCCGGCCCGTTGATCTCGAGCGAGGTCGAGAGCGGCCTCTTGCTGTCGATGCTCGCGCGACCCGTGCGCCGCAGCGAGATCGTGATCGGCAAGTGGCTTGGCCTCGCGGTCCTCGTCGCGATCTACGCAGCCGGCTCGGCGTTCCTCGAGCTGGTCGCCGTCGACTGGGCAACCGGGTATCTACCCCCGCATCCGATCGAGCTGACGCTGTTCGTCGCGGCCGAGGGATTGGTCCTGCTATCGCTCGGGCTGGTGCTGTCGACGCGATTGTCCGGAATCACCGCGGGCGTGATCGCGCTCGTGTCGTGGTTGATGGGCTGGATCGCCGGCGTCGTCGGCGACATCGGCGCCGGCCTGCAGAACCAGGCTCTCGAGAACGTGGGGATCATCAGTCACATCCTCTTGCCGACCGACGGGTTGTGGCGCGGAGCGATCTACGCGATGGAGCCGGACAGCTACCTCGCGATTCTCAAGACGTCCGGCACGTTCGGGCGCGCGAACCCGTTCGCGGCCGTCGACCCGCCGCCGGTCGAGTTCCTCGTCTGGGTCGTGGTCTGGTTCGGGATCATCCTCGCCGCCAGTATCTGGAGCTTCCGCACCAGAGAGATCTAGCGGCGGCGAATAACCCGCGAGCGCCGGCGCTCGCGGGCCTCAAAGCGCAGATTTCACCGCGAGAGCCGGCTCTCGCGCGGGCTTAACGTGCTGGGTTGGAAATCGCGGTCATGGTGCCGATCCTTCTCTTGTGGCGCGAAGTGCTCGGCAGCCGGCAGCCCTCCTTGGTCGTGTCTTCACAACCGAGGACGCGAGACGGGTGGGCATCGAACGTTGGCATCTCGAGGGCGCGAGCTGGACGCATTTAGGTCCATCTCTGTATGTCTCGACGGAGCTTGCGTCGAGTCCAATGCATCGGCTCGAAGCGGCGCGCCTCAGGTTGCCAGACACGGCTGCGTTCTCCGGCCTGACCGCCGCGTGGCTGCACGGCTTGGACGTTCGGCCGTGCGACCCGATCGAAGCGACGGTGCCCGAGGGCGAAGGAGTATCAGCCCGCTCCGCGATTGCGCTGCGACGGTCGGAATTCGCAAAGGGCGATGTGGTCATCCTCCGCGACCTCCGCGCGACCTCGGCAAGACGAACTATCGCCGAAGTTTGTGCTCGGCTCGAATTGATCGAAGGTGTTGCCATAGCAGACGCCGCTGTCCACGCCGGCCTCCTCAAGATCAGTGAGTTGGGATCGTGGGCGGCGGCCCACGGCGGCTACCGAGGAATTCAGAAGCTTCGCCGAGTGATCAGCTTCGTCGACCCTGCGGCGGAATCGCCGATGGAATCGCGGTTGCGCATGGTCCTGATCCTGGGCGGACTGCCGAGACCTAGATCGCAGGTCACGATTCGCGATCGCTGGGGTCGCGCGCTTGGCCGCCCGGATCTCTACTACGAAGACGTTCGACTAGGCATCGAGTACGACGGCGGAACGCATCGCGACTCACTCACGGATGACAACCGGCGCCAGAATCGACTTCTGAACGCGGGCGTTCGATTGCTTCGCTTCACAGCCGGAGACGTCATTCACAACCCGGAGACGGTTGTCCGTCAGGTGCGCACCATGCTTGCGGAGCCGCCGTCCAACTCGTCGAGTGCCGGCGCTCGCGGGTTTCGCGGCGAAGAATTGTCCGCGAGTGCCGGCGCT
>DATEHC010000160.1:0-14761 GCA_035279785.1 Candidatus Dormiibacterota bacterium | reverse complement strand
ACCAAGTCGTCGATCTCCGACGTGCTGCGCGGTTTCTCGCCCGACGACCGTCCCGGCATCGACATCCACGTAGTGCGCGGTTGGGATTACCCGTCGCTGGTCGAGACCTACGCCAACGCGATCGACAAGGTCCGCAGCGAGCACCGCCCCGCGCTGATACACGTCACCGAGATGACGCAGCCGCAGGGTCATTCCACGAGCGGCAGCCACGAGCGCTACAAGTCGAAGGAGCGGTTGCGATTCGAGAACGAGTTCGACTGTGTGGCGCGGATGCGCGACTGGATCATCGAGTTCGGCGTTGCGAGCGAGTCGCAGCTCGAGGGCTGGGAGGCTGCGGACAAGGAGGCGGTCGAGGCCGCGCGGGACCTCGCGTGGGAAGCCTTTCAGGCGCCGATCCGCGCGGAACGAGACGCCGCCGTCGCGATCCTGCGCAAGATCGACATGCCCGAGGTCGCCGAGACAACAAAGAGCCTCGACGAGGCGCACAAGGTCACGCGATCGCTCGTGATGTCGAGCGCGACTCGCGTCCTGCACCAGACGCGGGGCCTCGAGTCACCTGCGCGCGAGGAGCTGGCGCGGTTCGTCGCCGACTACGGCAAGGCAAATCTCGAGCGGTACAACTCGCACCTGTACAGCGGCTCCTCCGAGTCACCGCTGGAGGTGCCGGTCGAGCCGCCGGTGTACTCCGAGAAATCGCCGACGGTCGACGGCCGCCAGGTGCTGGTCCGCAACTTCGACGCCAACTTCGCGCGCGATCCGCGGATCTTCGTAATCGGCGAGGACGTCGGCAAGCTCGGAGACGTGAACCTCGTCTTCGAGGGACTGCAGGCGAAGTACGGCGACATGCGTCTCACCGACACCGGGATCCGAGAGGCGACGATCCTCGGCCAGTCGATCGGCGCGGCCATGCGCGGACTTCGCCCGATCTGCGACATACAGTACCTCGATTACTTCCTCTACGCGCTGGAAACGGCCGCGGACGACCTCGCGACGCTGCACTGGCGGACTGTCGGCGGACAGAAGGCACCCGTGGTGATCCGCACGAAGGGGCACAGGCTCGTCGGCATCTGGCATTCGGGTTCGCCCATGTCGGTGCTGGTCAACAGCATGCAGGGCATTTACGTATGCGTGCCGCGGAACATGACGCAGGCCGCGGGGTTCTACAACACGCTGCTTCGCGGCGACAATCCGGGGATCGTCATAGAGGTCCTCAACGGCTACCGCTTGAAGGAGCGCGTGCCCGACAACATCGGCGCGTTCACCGTCGCGCTCGGAATGCCCGAGGTCCTGCGCGAAGGGACCGACGCGACGCTCGTCACCTACGGGGCGTGCTGCGGGCTGGCGCTCGACGCGGCCACGACGCTGGAGGGGCTGGGCGTGTCCCTCGAGGTGATCGACGCCCAGACGCTCAACCCGTTCGACAGCGAGCACATGCTGGCGAGGTCGCTCGAGAAGACGCACGCGCTGATCTGCCTCGATGAGGACGTTCCGGGCGGGGCGTCGGCGTTCATGCTTCAGCAGGTCCTCGAGGTGCAGCGGGGCTGGTGGCACCTCGACGCCGCTCCGCGCACCCTCGCGGCGTCACCGAACCGTCCCGCGTATGGGCCGGATGGCGATTACTTCACGAAGCCGAATCGCGAGAGCATCGTCGCGGCCGTTTACGAGGTCGTGCGCGAGCGCCAGCCGTGGAGGTTGCCTCCGCTCGACTCGTAACGATTTCCCGCGAGCGCCGGCACTCGCGTGATTCGGCGCCGGTCTAAACCCGCGAACGCCGGCACTCGCGCGATTCGTTTAGCTGAGGTCGCCGGGCAGGTACTCCATCACGGTCAGGGCCGGGGCGCGGTTCAGCAGCGTGAGCCCTTCGAGCACGTACGCGAACCAGGCGGCCGCCGTTGGCTGAGCGGGCGGTACATAGCGCCGTGGGCCCCGGACCTCCCGCAACGGGGCACGGTCAGGCAGACCGGCCAGCGAGCGAGCCTTGCGCGCGCCCGCGTCGAGGCCGCCCATCTCGTCGACCAGACCGCGTTCCAGCGCTTGCCGGCCGGTCCATACCTTGCCGTCCGCCACCGGCCTCAGCTCTTCGACGGTCTTCTTGCGCGCCGTCGCCACGACTTCGAGAAATCCGCGGTAGACGTGGTCGATCTCGCGGCGGATGATCTCGCGCTCGACGTCCGTGTATGACCGCTCGTCGTTGTTGATCGTGACGTGCTCGCCGAACGCGATCGTCTCGCGGTTGAACAGCAGCTTCGACCACAGCGCGCCGGTCACGATCTTGCCGCCGAGCACTCCGATGGACCCGGTAAGCGTTCCTGGCCGGGCGATGATCCACGACCCCGGCGTGGCGACGTCATATCCGCCTGACCCGGCCACCGGTCCCATGACCACCACCAGTGGTTTGCGCGCCGCGATCGTAACCAGCGCGCGCCGCATGGCTTCAGATGCGGTCGAGGATCCTCCGCGCGAGTTGACGTAAAGCACCACCGCCGCGGCGCGCCTGTCTGCTGCGACCTGACGCGCGACCTGGACGACGGTGAGGTCGCCCGCGCGATCGCCGCCGACCAGCGGGATCTCGATCGGCGGGCGAACCGGCATGCGTCCCGACTCGCCATCAACGATCGTGCCCTCGATCCGCATCAAGGCGACGTACTTGCCGCGGCCGAGGGTCGGCGCCGGCCGCCGCATCTTGCGGCTTGCCCGCTCCCACGATCCGATCTTCAGCCCCAGGTCTTCCTCGCCGACCACCCGATCGACCGCGTGCTTCTCGAGAGCCCCGTCGTCGCTGAACGGCGAACCGTCGATCAGTGATTTCGCGCCGGCTTCGTCGACGCCGCGCGACGCCGCGATGGCGGCCACGAGCTCGTTGTAGTTCGAGTCGAGAAGCCAGGTCAGCTGCTCGCGCAGCTCGTCGGACATGCTCGACCTGGTCAGCGGATCGGCGGCGGACTTGTAAGGCGAGACCTGGATGAAATCGCCGCGGATGCCGAATCGCGCAAGGCCATCGGCCAGGAAAGTCCCCGTGGTCGCGAATCCGAGCGCGCTGACCATGCCCGTCGGCATCAGCAGGATCTCGTCGCACGCGCACGCGAGGTAGTAGGTCTCGGTCACGTACGAGGTCGACCACGCGACCACCCGCTTGCCGGCGCTCCGCAGGTTCGCCACCTGCTCGCGCAGATCCTGGAGGGTAGCCATGGGCATGGCGACCGCGCGCAGGTGCAGAACCACGCCCTTGATGCGCCGATCGCGAGCGATCGCCTCGAACCGCTCGCCGAGCTCCTTGACGCTCAATCGCGGCCGGCCGAGGAATCGCTGCCAGAACGGTCGCGGCGGGTCGGGCAGCGCGGGAAGGTTCTCGCCGATCACGAAGACGACGTATTCCGGCGGCCCGCCGATAGAGCGCCAAGCGCTCGAGACCAGCCACCACAGCCAGCGGAACGGGAAGAGAAGCAACCCGCCCGCCAGTCTAAAACCCTCTGCTAAACGACCTTCGAGACCTCCAGGTGCTCGTCGACGCCGTCGCCGAAGCGCGAGCTGCCGTACGCCTGCCCGACGTGGTGGTGGTACGGCACGCCGGTGAAGAGGTGGTGCGACCGCGTCGGCACGTCGACGTCCTCGGCCCACTCCTTGCGCTGCAGGTTCATGTAGCCCTCTTCGCCGTTCTTCTTCAGGTCTTCGAGGAGCCGCGACATCCCGTAGCCGGCGGCGTGCTGCAGAGCGAGCGTGATGAAGATGAATCCCACGCCAAGCAGTCCGAGCTCGTCCCAGCTGACCGGCTCCTTCTCGTTGAACCACTTGAAGGAGGACGAGTAGTTGAACGCGAAGCGAGCCTTGGGGAATCGCTTGCGAATCTCGGTGCAGAACGTCTCCGTCGGTCCACGCTCCGCCGTTGGGAACTCGCACCACAAGAGGTCGGGCACGCCGCTGTCGAGGTAGCGAAGTCCGCGGTCGACCGCGAGCTCGAGACCGCGCTTCGACTCGGGAGCCTCGGTCGCGGAAACGCCGTCGGTGCGGGCGATGATGATGAAGTCCTCGTGGCCGAGGTCGTCGGCAGCGGCGCGCATCATCTTGAGCTTGCCCACGAACTCGTCGGCCGAGATGAGCGCCTTGCCCGCGATGTGGCCGCAGCGCTTGGGCATCACCTGGTCCTCGAGGTGCGCCGCAGCGACGCCGGCGTTGACGTACAGCTCGAGCGTGCGCTGGACGTTGAACATGTTTCCGTAGCCCGCGTCCATGTCCACCACGACCGGTGGAATTTCGAGGTGGATCGGCTTGACCTTCTTATCGGGGTCTCCCATCGCCATCGTCAGCTGGAACTTGCGCAGCGCGCTCACGGTGCGCCTCGCGCCGTCGGCGATCTCAACCGACGAGTAGAGATCCATGTCGGTCGTGCCGAGATGGCCGATCGCAAACGAGTAGCCGCTGAAATACACGGCGTCAAAGCCGTGGTACATCACTAGCTCGGCGCCCATCGGGTCGTAGACGCCAGGCGCGAAGACGTATGGCTTCTCGGCGAGCAGCTTGCGTAGTCGCTTGCTCGGATTCTCGTTGCGCGACGCCGGCACCTTGTAGCCGCTCGGAAGCAGCGGCGTGGAAACCAGGTCCATGGGGGCCTCCTTCAGCTATTCGTTTTCGTGATCACAGTTGCAGGGCTCGGGGCACTCGCACTCCTGCGGCGAGGGCTCGCGATCCGCGTCTGTGGTTCGGTTCTCTCCGTCCATGGTGCCGACGCTACCGGCCACCGGCGTATAAGTCAAATTGACTGATGTGATGGAACCCATCGAAAAAATCGATGGTAATTTCGAGGCTTGTGCGCGTTTTATCGGGCTACGAGCAGCTCGAGGAATGCGGCCACGATTCCGGCCGGCTCGCCCGCGTCGCGGCGCCTGTAGGCGACGATCGTGTTCTGCATCGGGGGCGCGTCTTTCATGGTGACGATGCACAGCGTTCCGCCGGCGACCTCGCGCGCAACCGCCGTGCCAGGGAGCAGCGCGACACCGAGTCGCCGCTCGACCATCTTCTTCACGGCCTCGATCGAGTCGAGCTCCATCAACCCGCGCAAGCTGACACCCTTCGACAGAAACGTCGCCTGAGGGATCTCGTAGTAGCTCGACTTGCGGTCGAACATGATGGGCTTCTGACCGGCGACCTCGGCCATCGCGACGCTCTCACGCCGTGTGAATGGATGGTCCGGAGCGCATACCAGGACGAGGTCTTCGGTGTGAAACGGCCTCAGCTCGAGGTCGGGGTGGTGGATTGCGCGACCCAGCCCTATCTGCACCTCGTCGTGGAGCACGAGCTCGACCACGTCCTCCGAGTGGCCGGTCCGCACCGAAACCTCCACGCGCGGGTGGGCGGCGACAAAGCGTTCGAGCATCTCGGGCAGCACGTAGGTGCTGATCGCGGGAGCGGCGGCGATCATCAGGTGGCCGGCCGTCGCGCTCATCACCTGCTCGAGCGCATCGCGGCCGTCGACCAGCGCTCGTAGCGCGCGCTCGGCGAAAGGGATCCAGGCCCGGCCGGCGTCGGTCAGCCGCATGCCGTGCGGCGTCCGCAGGAAGAGCGGGGTGCCGAGCTCGCGCTCGAGGCCCTGGAGGCGGGCGGTCAGTGTCGGTTGCGTGATGAAGAGGGCTTCGGCGGCGCGGCTGACGCTCCCGCGCCTGGCCACCTCGAGGAACCCCTCGACCTGGACGAGCTGTATTCCGCTGGGCTTCCCGTTACGGGATTCGTCTATGGCCACGGCCGTGGCCACAAATTCTATCTATACCGCTGCAGGGGAGGACCCTCGGAAAGGAATGGTAGTCCCGGCGCCGGTATTGTCCTAGGCATGGCTGCTTTCTTCGGATTTCACATGCCCAACTACACCTACCCCGGCGTTTCCGACGACGCGCTGTTCGACCATGTGATCGCCCAGGCACAGGCGGCCGAGAAGGCCGGCTTCGACATGGTCACGGTGATGGACCACTTCTATCAAATCCGCGGAGTGGGACCGGAGACCAACGCGATGCTCGAGGCGTACACGACGCTTGCGGCCATCGCTGCCCGCACGTCGCGGGTGAAGCTCGGAACGCTGGTCACAGGGGTCACCTATCGCAATCCCGCCGTGCTGGTCAAGCAGGTCACGACCCTGGACGTCATCTCCAAGGGTCGCGCGATCTTCGGCATCGGCGCGGCCTGGAACGAGGACGAGCACCGCGGTTACGGCGTCGAATTTCCGCCCATCGGCAAGCGCATGGACCGCCTCGAAGAGGCCGTCACGATCGCCAAGCTCATGTTCACCGAAGAGCGGCCGTCCTTCGAGGGCGACCACTACCGGATCGATCGCGCGCTCAACGTGCCGCGCCCGATCCAGAAAGGCGGACCGAAGATCCTGATCGGCGGTGGCGGCGAGCGGCGCACGCTGCGCATCCTCGCCAAGCACGGCGACATCGGGCACTGGTTCGGCGGTCCTGTCGAGGAGCTGAAGCGCAAGAAGGGCGTCTTCGAGCAGCACTGCGCGGAGGTCGGACGCAATCCATCCGACGTGATGCTCACCCTGGGCATCGGTCTGATCCTCACCGCCGACGAGAACGCGGGCCGCGCCTTGCTTCAGACCATCCCCGAGGAGCGGCGGCCGATGATCCGCGTGGCCACGCCGGACCAGGCGGCGGAGATCCTTCGTCCGTACCTCGACGCCGGGTTCGGCGGGTTCACGCTCAACAACCCGACCTTCCCGACGATCGAATCGATCGGTCTGGCGGGCGAGCTCATCAAGCTCGTGCGCGGCAGCGGGGTCGCGGCTTAGTAGGTTTTGTAGATCTTTTCGCCCGCTCGCACCGGGACCTTCAGGTGGTTCTCCAGCGGCGCGAGCGGGCACGCCCAGCGCGGGCTGTACGCGCAAGACGCGTTGTAGGCGAAGTTGAAATCGATCGTGACGTCGAGTGATCCGGTCGTGATCCCGAGCACCAACCCATCGGTGTCCTTGGCCGTGTCGAAGAGGTAGCGGCCGCCGCCGTACGTCTCGTGACCCGAGGTCGAGTCGCGAAAGGGCACGAACAATCCACCTGCGTACTGGATGAGGCTGAGCACGGTGAGCTCGCATCGCTCGCCGTGCAAAGCGAATGCGAGCCGGCCGATGCGCCGGTAGCGCACCGCGCCGTCCTCGCCGCCGGTGTCGATGGCCAGCTCGCTGCCATCGCCGGGCTCGAGCGTCGCGTTGACGCCATACGCGGGGTCGGCCTCGAAGTAGTGCAGGCCGGCGAATCCGCCGCGCTCTTCGAGCTCGATCGGCGACTGCGGATGTGTGCGGAACAGGTCGTCGCGGCCGCGCCGGAACTTGTCGAGGGCGTCCGGCCCCGTCAGGCGGTAGAGGTCACCGACCCGACGTCGCCAGTCGGCGAGGTCGAGGTACCCCTGTGGGTCAGTGCCCGTCAACTGCCGTTTCGGTGGGGGTCAGCTTGTAGCTCGCATGCGGCGGCAGGGAGGACAGCGCCTGGTGGATGTCGTCGTCGGTCGCGTCGCTGACCACGAGCGAATAGCGCCGCGAGTGCGGCGCGAGCGTCTCCGCGGCGGCAGGAGCCGGAGCCGCCTCGTTGGCCACAGCGACCGGCCTCGTCACGACCGGCTGGACTGGAGCGGGTCGCGCCGGCCGGGCCGCCGCGTCCGCGCGCAGCACGCGGAGGTGGTAAACGCCCACGCCTGCGCCGACGAGGATCACCGCGAGGAAGTGTCCGAAGTCGAGGTTGCTCCTGCTCGCCAGCGAGGGGTGCGCGCTGAACAGCTGCTGGAACAGGGCGTTGATCATGCCGACGCCGCCGGCGAGGACCGCGAGGATGCTGCCCAGCAGCGCCGCCCACACGTAGAGCTTGCGGCTGAGGGACTGGCGATCCGCGGCCCACGGCGACTGGCGCCAGTGCGCGATCCAGACGACCAATCCGACCACCAGGAGCGTGACCCACAGGCTGACCGGGTCTTTCCAGTCGCTCGCGGTGACGCCGATGATGGGCGCTTCGATCTGTTCGAAAAGATTCCAGAGGAGGCCGCCCGCGCCCACCGCCCACGCCGCGAGGGAAACGAGCGACGCGAGGTTGGTGTAGAGGCGGCGAACCCCCGCCTGGCGGTCGGCCTCCTGCGACACGGCATCGCGCGTGATCCGGCGCTGGAGCAGGAACCATGCCACGCCGAAGACGAGAACCTGCGAGACGGGCCCCGCGGCGTCGGCCACGAGGTTGCCTGTCGTTCCTCCTGGATGGCTGACGCCGAGAAGTCGCGCCAGCGCGTAGTAGAGGATCTGGCTGGCGCCGACGAGCGCGGCTCCGATGGAGATCGCGACGGCAAGAAATCCTTCTATCGCGCGCAGCGTCGAGTGGCGATCCTGCGTGATGTGGCGCGTGGCGATGACGCGCGCGTGGAATCCCCACAGCAGCGCGCCCGACAGCGCACCGGCGACCGCGAAGGACATGCCGCCGCTCCTGCCGGCCGCGTTGTTGGCGAGGCTGGTCAGGCCCAGCATGAGTATCGAGGCGGAGTTGGTGAGCATCACCAGCAGGCCGAAGAACAGCGCCGCGTACATGTACCAGCGCCGCAGCGTCGCGGAACCGCCCTCCTCGCCGACTGCCGCGCGGTCACGGGCCGCGACCTGGAAATGAAATGCGAAGATCGCGGCGAAGACCAATGTCGCCCATCCAAGCTGCGCCGTGATCACGTTGGACACGTTCTGGTTGTCGACGAACGGCGCCATCGCCTGCCCGAGCGTGAACTGCAGAGCCTCAGCGGCGGCGATCGACGAGACAAAGGACGCCCAGTACAGATAGAGGCGTCGAATCGCGGATGCTCGCTCGAACGGATCCCGCATCGCAAAACGACGCGCGAACCAGAAGTGGACGCCCCAGACCGGGAGCGCCACGACAGTCATTGCGGTGAAGATCGCGAGCTGCGAGCGGCTGCTGTCGGCGTTCGGGTCGTTGAATACGAACAGCAAGACCGTGGTCCCGAGGAACGTCAGGCCGATCGCGAGCAACACCAGCGCAGCGGCGCTCACGATGTACAGATAGAGCCGCCTCAGAATCACAGGCGAAACCGTACTACCATGCCCCGGTGATCTCTCAGGAACTGCTGGAAATTCTCGCGTGTCCCAAGTGCCACACCAAAGTGGAGTTCCGCGAGCCCGACAAGCTGCGCTGCCCGAGCTGCAAGGTGCTGTACCCGATCGTCGACGGCATCCCCGTGATGCTCATCGAGGAAGGCAAGCCCGAGGTGGACGAAACTCCTTCTAACCGGTCCGGCCTGACCCCCTGACGCCCTGATTCAGGCCGCGCAGTCGCGGTGCGAGGTGTCGACGGGTGAAGGGTTGGCCTCGGCGGCGCGAATGTCGGGCATGATCTCGTCGTCCGTCAGAGCGTAGGCCTGGTTCGGGTCGCTGGCGGATGTCGCAAAGACCATCCCCAGGACCCGACCCTGTATATCCAGCAGCGGCCCTCCCGAATTGCCCGGCCGCACCTCGGCCTGGAGCACGTAGATCTCGCGCGTGACCAGGTTCTGGTTATAGATGTCGCGACCTTCAGCCGTGACCTGGCCGTCGACGACGGCGGGGACGGTCTTCTCGCCCTGGCCGCCGGGATAGCCGATGACGGCTCCTTGCGTGCCGCGGTCGGCGGGGCCGAAAACCAAGCCGGGCACATTGAAGTTGGGCACGTAGAGCACCGCGACGTCTCTCTCGGCGTCGAAGAAAACGACCTCTGCGCGCAGCACGGCACCATCGGGCTTCTGGATCGCGTGCGAGCTGGTGCCAGAGACGACGTGCGCGTCGGTCGCGACGAATCCCTGGCCGAGAGGGATGCCGGTTCCGGTCACGATGCCGCCGCAACCGAGGCTCGAAACCTTCACCACCTCGGACGCCGCATGGTTGATGCCAGGCGTGTCGACCGACGCCGGCACGGGCAGCGCGCTCGGCAGCGACGGCTCGAGGCCCGCGAAGACCGGCGGAAACTGCACGCCCGCAAGCACCTGCTCGACGCTCGCGAGGAATCCGGGCGGCCGCGGCGCGACGTTGTCCAGTCCGTGGAGCAGGAGCGATCGGTTGATCTGCTGCGCGATCTGCGGCACCGGACCGCGCGAGAAGCTGAGGCCGAGGAACCAGCAGATCAGGAGCACGGCGAACGCGGAAAGCGCGGCGCCGGCGACCGAATCCGTCGACGAGTGGATGCCGGTTCGCAGGATGTTGCGCCGGATGGGCTCGCCGACGGCGAACCCGATGCTCGAGCCCAGGCTCCCGCCGATGACCAGCACGAGCGCCGCGCCAAGCGGTCGCGCGCTCTGGTTGGTGATCTGGAGGTAGTCGAGCACGTAGCGCGCCGAGGCCGCGCCCAGCATCACGCCGACCACGAGCCCGACGTACTGCGCGAGCGAGAGCCAGAAGCCCCGGCGATAGCCGTTGGCGAGGCCGATCACGGCCGCGACCAGGATCAGGATGTCCAGGAGATTGATCACCGGCGTCTTTCTAGTAACACCCTAGAGGCGCCGGGCGCGCATCGTCTTGGCGATAATTGGATTCGTGCTCTTTCTCGTGGGCGAGTGGGTGCCCGGCTGGCTCGGCATGAGCCTCGCGTTCCTGGTCGCGCTTCTCGGAGTGGCCGGCCTGGCGTGGTGGGTGCTCCGCGGCGACGCTCGGAATCGCGCCGCCGAGGAAGCAAGCCTCGAAGGCGAGGGCGCGGAACACCACTAGAGCCGACCGGTCGGACGTCGACTAGGCTGGCGCCGGAACCGGGTCCTCGATGATCTCTCCGGCCTCGCGGAGGTCGCGCAGCGGCATGAAGCTGCGCACCGGCGGGACGCGCTCGAAGTTGTAAGGCGGCGGGGGCGAGCTCGTGGCCCACTCGAGCGTGTTGCCGCGCCATGGGTCGTTGCCTGCGATCTCGCCGCTGCGCCAGCTGCGCACGAGGTTGATCAGCATCAGCAGCACCGAGAACGCGATGAGGAACGACGAGACGGTGATGATCAGGTTGGTCGCCGCCCAGGCGTCATTGGAGTAGGTCGCGATACGTCGCGGCATGCCTTCGAGGCCGAGCGTGTGCATGATCAGGAACGTGCCGTTGAAGCCTATGAACAGCGTCCAGAAGTTCCACTCGCCCAGCGTGCGGTTGAGCATGCGGCCCGTGATCTTGGGGAACCAGTAGTAGATCCCCGCGACGATCGTGAACACGCTGCCCCCGAAGAGCACGTAGTGGAGGTGGGCGACGACGTAGTACGACTGGTGCAGCTGCGTGTCGACCGGAACTGAGGCGAGGTAGATCCCCGTCAGGCCCCCGATGAGGAACGTCGCCATGAATCCGAACGCGAACTTCATCGGCACCGTGAACTCGATCGAGCCCCACCAGGCGGTGGCGATCCAGTTGAAGAACTTGATGCCCGTCGGCACGGCGATGAGCATCGTCATGAGCATGAAGAAGCCCTCGACGTAGACGTTCATGCCGACGGTGAACATGTGGTGCGCCCATACGGTCATCGAGAGGAAGACGATGCCGAACAGCGCAGCGACCATCGACATGTACCCGAAGATCGGCTTGCGCGCGAACACGGGGATGATCTCGGAGATCATGCCGAAGCCGGGCAGAATCATGATGTAGACCTCGGGGTGCCCGAAGAACCAGAACAGGTGCTGGTAGAGCACGGGGCGTCCGGCCGTCGTGAAGAACTGCGTGCCGAACTGGCGGTCGAACTCGAGCAGGATCATCGCCGCCGCCAGCGGCGCGCCGACCACGAGCAGAAGGATCGAGGTCGAGATCTGCGCCCACACGAACAGGGGCAGGCGCGAGAAGCGCATCCCCGGCGCGCGCAGCGCGATGATCGTGGTCAGGAAGTTGGTCGAGGCCATGATGCCGCTGATGGCCCAGACGATGATGCTCATCGCCCAGAAGTCCACCCCGAGCGAGTGGCTCTGGTAGGCCCTCTCGGTCAGCGGCGCGTAGCCGGTCCAACCCGCGTCGAGCGCGCCGCCGGTGAAGAAGCCGGAGTAATAGAGAACGATCGAGACGGGCACCAGCCAGAAGCCGAGCAGGTTCACGCGCGGGAATGCCATGTCGCGCGCGCCGACCATGATCGGCACGATGTAGTTCGCGATCCCGGTCAGGAAGATCGTGACGAAGAAGAAGATCATCGTCACGCCGTGGGCCGAGATCAGCTGGTTGTAGGTTTCGGCGTCGACGACGTGCTGGTTCGGCTGCGAGAGCTGCAGCCGGATGATCAGCGCGAAGATCCCGCCGATCACGAAGCTCAGGATTCCCGTGACCATGTACATGATCCCGATCAGCTTGTGGTCGGTGGTGGTCAGCCACAGGCTGATGGGCTTGAAGAAGGTGTCGTCGTATGCCTTTGGTCGCGGGAGGGCTGTGGTGGCCATCCGATTCCTATCCTAAGTACTGGGGCTCGGCGAGGGCGACGCCGAAGCCGCTTTCTTCTGACTGACCCAGTTGTTGAAGTCGGGCATGTCCATCGACTGCACGATGATCTGCATGGTGGCGTGACCCGCGCCGCATAGCTCGGCGCACTCGCCCCTCCATTTGCCGACCTGGTCGATCTTGAGCCACGAGAAGTTGTCGTAGCCGGGCACCGCGTCGGTCTTGCCCGAGATCGCGGGCACCCACCAGGAGTGGATGACGTCCGTGCCGCGGAAGCGGAGCTTGATCAGCGTGTGCGTCGGCACGACGAACGGCGTGACCTCGGAGGCGAGAGTGCCCTCCTGGTCCACGTGGATCCCGAGCTCCTGGTAGTCGTAGGTCCAGCCGAACTGATGGCCGCTGATGATCACGTTCATCTGCGCGTTGTCCACGGGCTGGAAGTCTTTGAGAAGCTCGTTGAAGCTGTAGCCCGCGATTGCCAGCACGATGAGGAGCGGGATCACCGTCCACACGATCTCGAGCGGCGTGTTGCCGTGAACCTGAGGCGGGATGTAGCCGGGCGCGTGGCGCGATCGGCGGTACCGGATGATCACCCACAGGAGCAGCGCCTCGACGAGGATGAAGATGAGGATGGCCGGCACCGAGATGCCGAGGTAGGTGTTGTAGATGTCCTGCCCGTTGGGCGAGACGGGATTCGGAAAGATCGGAGACAGCCCGCCGATTCCACACGAGCTGAGAGCGATCGCGAGCGCGCCCAATCCGAGCGCTTGAAAGACCCGTCGGGTCACGGCTCCAGAGTATATCGGCGACCGATTCCTGGTTCGGCCGCGACCTCCTCGGGCGACCGGATAGAATCCAAAGCCGGTGGCCAGAGCCCGAAAGCCTCGCTACGTCGACGTGTCCAACCCCGACCTTTCGGTCACGTGTCCTCACTGTGGACTGATGGCTGCGCGCTTCAGCTACCAGTGCCGCAACTGTGGATACAGGCTGTGGCCGTCGGCGCTGGTGGCGTCGGAGGCCTTTCGGATCTGGCGCGAAGCCGATCCCGCCCGCCGTGACGCGTCTCCGTTCGACCTCGAGATACCCGCGCCGCCCCTCGACACCACCGTGGACTACGCGGCGCGCGCCCATGAGCTCGGCATCCACCTGTTCCCGAGCAGCAACTACCCGTTCATCATTTGCGCGGGCGCGTTCCTGCTCGCGCTGGCCGCGATCCCGTTCAACGGGACGGCCAGGCTCGTGCTCGCCGTGATCGGCGGTTTGATCTTCCTTGCCGGCGTAGTAGGTTGGGTCCTCGTGGAGGACGTGCGCATGTATCCCTCCGACAGCACGCAGGCGCATGGAGACGTGCATCACTGATGGCCGTAGCCAGCCTGCAGCGCGAGCCCACGCCCGAGTACCCGTCCATCAAGCCCGGGATGATGGGCATGTACATCTTCCTGGCGTCCGAGGTGATGTTCTTCGGAAGCCTGTTCGCGATGTACTTCTACCTGTACGGCTCGCACCTGACGTGGCCGCCGCCGGCGCCGTCCACGACGCCCGAGTTTTATGTGAACTGGTGGCCGATCCCGTTCTTCAACACCATCTGGCTGGCGTCATCCGGCGTGACCGCGCACTTCGCGCTCGAAGGTCTGTCGCACGACAAGCGGCGCCAGTTCTTCCTGCTGTGGACGTTCACGATCATCCTCGGCCTGATCTTCGAGGCCGGGCAGGCCTACGAGTTCTACCACGCGTTCAGCTATGGCTTGAACCTCACCGCCAACAACTTCGCGAGCGCGTTCTTCATCATGACCGGCTTCCACGGCGCCCACGTGCTCGGCGGACTGATCCTGCTCTCGCTGATCCTCTACCGCGCGTCGCGTGGACAGTTCAACTCACGCAACCACGTCGGCCCGGCAGCGGTCACGCTGTACTGGCACTTCGTCGACGTCGTCTGGTTCTTTCTTTTCGGAATCCTCTATCTCGGCGTGACGGCATTCAAATGAGGCGGCTGGCCGTCGGCCTCGTCGCGGTGGCGCTGCTCACAGCGTGCGGCGGCAGCGGTGGAAGCGGCAACTCCCAGCCCTCGGGCTCGATCCAGGTGACGCTGACCGAGTTCAAGTTCGACCCCTCGACCATCACGCACGCGAGCGGCAACATCGTTTTCTGGCTCGTCAACTCCGGTTCGACCCAGCACGACATGGCCATCCGCGACTCGAACGGCAAGACGCTGTTCACCAGCGAGCTGGTGTCGGCGGGCGACACGAAGGAGTTCGACGTCAACGGCATCACGGCGGGGTCGTACACCTTCTACTGCACCCAGTCCGGCCATGAGCAGTCGGGCATGCACGGGACGCTGACGGTCAGCTAGCTCGGCTTCGGGCTCGTCGAAGGGCTCGGACTTGGCGACGGCG
>DATEHC010000159.1:0-23962 GCA_035279785.1 Candidatus Dormiibacterota bacterium | reverse complement strand
TGAGCGCAACCTCGATGCCGGGGTCGTAGAGCGTGCACTTCGCACGCGGCATCGCCAGGCCGTGGTCGGTGGTGAACACCACGAAGGCATCATCGGTGCGGCCCGCCCGGTCGAGCGCGTCGAGAAACGCGCCCGCGGCGGCGTCCATTGAGGTGATCGTCTGCTCGACCGCGGTCATCTCGTCGACCGACTCGGGAATGTCCGGGAGGTAGCCGGGGATCTCCAGGCCCGGCGGAGGCGGGCCCGGGGGCGGATACGGCCGGTGCGTCTCCTCGAAGTTGATCTCGAGGTAGAGCCGCTTGCCGCCGGCGCGCGCCAGCACCTCGTCGAACCCATCAATCGAGTGCATCTGCGTGAAGCCGAGGCGCTCGGGCTTTGGGGTCACGTGCTGGCCGCCGAAGAGGTGCGACTCGAAACCGTGGGCGGCGAAGATCGCTGCGGCGTGCGGCACGGACAGCGTCCAGTCGAAGTTGCGGTGCGCGAGGCCCATCACCCCGTTGTTGTGCGGATACATGCCAGTGGCCAGGCTCGCGCGGCTGGGGCTGCACTGGGGCGCGGTGCAGAACGCGTTGGCGAAGCGCACGCCCTCGCCCGCGAGCGCGTCGAGGTTCGGGCTGGCCACGCTCTTATGCCCGTAGCAGTGCAGGTGGCGCCCGATGTCGTGCGTCGTCATGACGACGACGACTTGGGCGGTTGTGGCGCTTGTCATCTGCCGATAGTCCGGACTATCGCGGGTTTTCCGACGCGAAAAGCGTTGTTAGTCCGGACTATCGCACCTGTTCGAGTCTTATCCCTTGACCGATCCCGCGGTCACGCCACGCACGAAGTAGCGCTGCAGGAAGATGAACACCGCGAGCGGCAGCGACATCTGGAGCACGGCCGCGGCCGTGAGGAACTGCCATCCGCCACCAAACGAGGTCGTGAGCTGTGCGATCACCACGGTGAACGGCCGGTTCGTCGCGGTCCCGAGGAAGGTCAGGCCGACCAGCAGGTCGTTCCAGACGCCGAGGACCACGAAGATCGTCAGCGAGGCCAGCGCGGGTAGCGTCATCGGCACCGCGATGCGCAGGAACCGCACCGCATGTCCGGCCCCGTCGACCTCGGCCGACTCGAAGATCTCGCGCGGCAGGCCACCCAGGTAGTTGCGCAACAGGAACACCTCGAACGGAAGACCGAAACCGGTGTGTGCGAGCCACACCGACACGATCGTGCCCTGCAGGCTCAGCAGGTGGAAGAGCTGCAGCAGGGGAACCAGCGTCATCTGGATCGGCACAACCATCAGGCCGACGATGACGATGAAGTAGATGTCCTTGCCGGGAAACTTCATCCACGCGAACGCGTATGCGCCCATGGTCGCGACCGTCAGCTGGATCACGGTGGCCGGCACGGTGATGAGGACGCTCGTCACGATCGAGGGCTGCACGCCTTCGATTGCCAGCACCTGCTGATAGCTCGCGAGCGTGAAGCCGTGCGGCGGGAACAGCGTCGTCCACCAGCCTGCGGCCTGCATGTCCGGCAGCGCGCGGAACGAGTTGATGACCATGCCCACAGTCGGGATGATCCAGACCGCGCAGAAGACGATGATCACCACGTGCAGCGGCAATCGCTGCAGGCGGTAGCCGAAGTTGGAGAGCACGGAAACGCCTTCCGCGACGCCCGATTGCCGGCGAGTCGTGACCTGCTCAGCGCTCATCGCTGCTCCTCCTGCTGCTGAAAGCGACGTATGTTGACGAGAAGCAGAGGCACAACGCACAGGAACAGCACGACGCCGACCGCGGCGGCGCGACTGTTGTGGCTGTGCTGCAGCTGACTGAACATCTGCCTGGCGATCACGTCCGTGTCATAGGCGCCGTTCGTCATCACGTACACGATGTCGAATGTCTTGAGCGCGTTGATGATCATCGTGGTGCCGACCACGGTGATCGTCGGCCACAGCAGCGGCGTGACCACGAGGCGCACGATCTGAAACTCGTTCGCGCCGTCGATGCGGGCAGCCTCGAGCACCTCGGAGCTGATCGCCTTGAGGCTCGCGGAGATGATGACCATGCAAAAGCCGACGGCCGTCCATATGCCGACGAAGATCAGCGCGCCGTTGTTGGTGGTCGAGTTCACGAGCCACGCCACGGGATCGTGATGGACCACGCTCAGCACCGCGTTGAGCGTCCCGGTTTGCGGGTTGCCCGGCGGCTGGTAGTCGAACATGAACTTCCAGATGATCGAAGCGGCCACGGCGCTGATCGGAACCGGCAGGAAGATCGCGATCTTGGCGAGCGTCTCGTAGCGGACGCGGTCGATCAGGATCGCGATGACCAGGCCGAGGAACACGGCGAAGAACGTGTAGAAGACGAGCCACAGCAGGCTGTTCCGCAACGACGTCAGAGTGTCGGGGAACGTGAAGAAGTAGTGGTAGTTGGCGAACGCACCCCACGGGCCGGTCGCCCACTCCGTGTCGGCCTCGTTGCGGAAGCTGAGGATGATCGTGCGAATGAGGGGGTAGACCATGAAGGTGCCCGCAAAGCCGATCGCGGGCAGCGCCCAGAAGTAAGGCCGGATCCAGGTCTGGATGGAGTCGGGCAGCCTCTCGATGACCTGCTCGCCGAAGATGATGTAGCCGAGCAGCACCAAGGGCACTCCGATGATGGCCACCAGGGCAACCGTCAGCTGGCCTGTGTCGATCAGCCCTCCGATCACCGCCGCCTACCTCCTCCTACTCCAAAAGAAGATGGCCAGGGCGGATGCGCTCCGCCCTGGTCGTTGGTCGACTAGTCGACTAGCTCGATCCGTACGCGGCCGATTGCACCTGGTCCAGGTGCGCGAGCTCCGAGTTGAGGCTGCTGGGGTTGTTGGTGACGTTGAGGAGTGACTTCCAGAAAGCCGCCTGCATGTCCGAGGGCATGAAGTCGCCCGCGGTGATGAGGAGGTTCTTCGCGCTTCCGGCGACGTCCGCCGCCTTCTTGAAGACCGGGTCGGTGTAGGTCAGAGATTTGATCGCGCCGAGGGTGCCGCCATCGTTCGCCCAGATCTGCTGCGCGTCCTTGGTGGCCATGTACTGCATGAGCTTGCGGGCCGCCGGCGTGTCGTTGTACATCGCGAAGTTGTCGTAGAAGCCGTTGGCGTTGCCGTCGTACTGCGAGTTGCCCATGCTCGGGTGCGCGAAGAAGTCGAAGTCGGTCCCGGCCTTCAGGTTCAGGCTCGGGAAGTCCTGCTGGAAGAAGGACGTGATGAAGGTGGCCTGCTCGAGGAAGAGGCAGCCGGCCTTGTTGCCGCCCGATCCCTGGAACAGCGGGTCACCGGCCTTGCCGAAGTTGGTGGCCAGGACAGTGTTGGTGCCTCCGTACACGTTGGCGCTCGAGACTTCCTTCAGGAAGGTCTGGTAGCCGAGCTTGATCTCGGGCGAGCTGAACTTGGTCTTGCCCTGGACCCAGCTCGTGTAGACCTGGTCGCCCGACTGCCGCATGATGATGTTGTCGATCTGGTCGGACGCCGGCCAGCCCGACGCTGCGCCGGATTCGAAGCCTGCGCAGAAGATCTTCGAAGCTCCGTACTTCGACGGGTCGATCGCGAGAAGGTCGTTGAATGTCTTCGGCGCGTCGCCCGTGTAGACCTTCTTGTTGTACCAGATCAGTCCTTTGACCTGGGTCTTGACCATCATCTCGTAGTGCTTGCCGCCGACGATCCCGATGTAAAGGTCGTCGGACTGACCGCTCGGAGCCGTGGTCAACGCCGGATACGTGTTCGATATGTACGAGCTGAACTGGTCGCCAAGCGCGGTTTCAATGGGCTTCAACGCGCCCTTCGACACCCAGTCCTTGACCTGCTTCGGGTCCGTCGGACCGGGCGCGATGTCGGGCAGGTCGGTGCCTGCCGAAATGCCGTTGGCGATCTGGTTGGTCGAGTCGCGGTTGGTCGTCAGGTGGACCTTGATGCCGCTCGAAGCCTCGAACGGCTTGAGGACGTCCTGGAATGCCTTGAGCTCGGCGCCACCCCAGGCGGTCCAGACCGTCACATCCGTGGAAGACGCACCGTTGCCGCCCGAGCTGCCGCTGCCGCCTCCACCACATGCCGCGAGCACGAACAATGCGCCGAGACTGAGCGCAACCACCCGCGAACTACGTCTCGCTAAGACCTCGGCCATCTACTGCTCTCCTCCCAAAACCCGACCCTGGCCGGGACCGGTTCTGCCGCCTCCTGTTGCCTTCTTCCCGGAAGCGACCCCGGGGCGAGAGTGCGCCGGCAACCAGGACTACTCCAATCCACAAGTACGTAGACGAACGTTCGCCTAAGCGACTCCGGGTATCGTATGGCGGCCCCGGCAGCTTGTCAAATGTCGCCTTGTGATGGCCTCTAGACTGCCCCGAATGACCGAGTCCCTCCGCTTCCCGGACCGCTTTCTCTTCGGCGCCTCGATCTCGGCCTACCAGACCGAGGGCGGCAACACGAACACCGACTGGTGGTGGTGGGAGCACATCGCATCCACACCCTGCCGGGAGCCGTCGGGCGACGCCGTCGACTTCTACCACCGGGCCCACCAGGACGTCGCGATGCTCGCCTCCTTCGGGCTCAACTCGTTTCGGTTCGGCGTCGAGTGGGCGCGGATCGAGCCGGCCGAGGGCGAGTTCTCGCGCGCCGCCCTGGCCCACTACCGCTCCATCCTCGACGCGTGCGCCGACCGCGGGATCGTGCCGATGGTGACCTTCCACCACTTCACCAACCCGCGCTGGGTCCACGAGCTCGGTGGCTTCGCCTGCGAGCGGTTCCCCGAGCTGTTCGAGCGCTACTGCGACCGGGTGGCGGCGGTCCTCGGCGATCGCATCGGCTATGCCTGCACGATCAACGAGCCCCAGGGCCTGGGCTCGAGCGGCTGGCTGCTGGGCATCAACCCGCCGGGTCACACCGACGACCGGGAAGGTGCCCAGCGGGCGGTCGACAACCTGCTCGAGGCCCACCGCCGCGGCGCTGCGGCCATCCGCTCGCGTGCCGGGATCCCCGCGGGCGTGACGCTGGCGCTTCCGGACATCCAGTACGAGGACGGCGCGGAACCCGGCTCGAGCTCGCTCGAGCTCGAGTCGAAGGTCAACGACTGGTTCCTCGAGCTCGCACGGCAGGACGACTTCATCGGTGTGCAGACCTACACGCGCTTCAGGTACGGACCCGAGGGTCCGCGCAGCCCGGGCCACGACTGGAGCGACACGACACGCGAGCTGGTCGAGACCGACCAGACGACGCAGATGGGCTACGAGTTCTACCCGCAGGCGCTGGGTGGCGCCATGCGGCGCGCGCATCGCAGCTGCCCCGGCATCCCGATCCTCGTGACCGAGAGCGGCATCGCGACCTCGAACGACGAGAAGCGCATCGCCTACATCGACATCGCGCTGCGGGAGACGCTCGCGTGCATCGAGGAGGGCATCGACGTGCGCAGCTACATGTACTGGTCGCTGCTCGACAACTTCGAGTGGGCTCTGGGCTACGCGCCCACGTTCGGCCTGGTGGCGGTCGACCGCGAGACGTTCACGCGGCATCCCCGTCCGAGCGCGTCGTGGCTGGGCGCGGTAGCCAAGGCTGGTGCTTTGAGCGATGATCGCGTCCTGACGTGATTCGCCCGCCCGTCGAGAGCAACTCCGGCCTCGCCGCCGTGCTCCGCGGCATCGTCGCGGACTTCCAGCACGTCTCCGGCGCCGAGATCGTCTCGGTCTTCCTCTATGAGGAGTCGACCAGCACCTACTACGCGCCCTTCGCGACGGGCCAGCCGCAGGAGAGCCTCCTCGACTCCCTGACCGACATGCACGAGCAGCTGGCGCGCTACCTGGCCGACGAGCAGCAGGGCAAGGTGCCGGACGAGGTCGCCGTCCACCACTACGGGTCGACGGTCTGGCTGACGGCCACGCGCCAGCGCCTCGTGGCCCGCAACGCGCCGGCCGAGATCGATTCGACCTTCATCCGCCGCTACCAGATCCAGTCCACGATCGGCCTGCCACTGATCACCGGCGATCGGCTGTTCGGCCTCGTCTACCTCAACTACCGCAACCGCGAGAAGGCGCCCGATGACAGCCGGCTGCGCGAGCTCGAGCGCAAAGCGGCGACGGCGGCCGGGCTGGTGCAGAACGCGCTCGAGATGGCCGAGCGCTCGGCGCTGGATGGCCTGGGTCGACTCACCTCGCTCCTCACCATCCCCGTGGGCGACGCGCGGACCGATGCCAAGGAGCTGCGCCGGCTGCTCTCGATCGCCCTGGCCGACCTGCTGATGGCGAGCAACCTCGACGGCGCGGCGATCTATCAGTTCGGCCACCAGCGCTCGCACCTGGACCTGGTCACCGCCCACCTGCGGGTGGCCGCGCCGATGCGGGTCGACCGTACCGACGCGAGCGCCGGCTGGGAGGCGGCGATCGGCAAGGCCCTCGGCGCCGCGACGGAGGAGGCCGACCTCAACCCCGTCGCAACCTATGCGCTCGGGAAGGCCGATGACCCACACGGCTACCTGGTCGTGCTGAGCCGCGACCGTCTCGCCACCGTGCGCCGCGCGCCTTCGACCGACGAGATGCTGAAGGCCGGCGCCCAGCTGATCGGCGGCGCGCTTGCGTCGCAGCGCCTGATCGCGGACCTCGAGAACTCGAACCGTTTGCTCAGCGCGCTCGGCGACATGACCACCGCGATGCTGCGTCCGGGCGCGACGCGCCACGACGTCATCGACGCGCTGGTCGGCCACCTCACCGATTCCGAGGTCCCCGAATTCGACTTCAACTTCGCGACCGTCTATCTGCTCGACGAGCGCGAAGACGGCGCGACCGTGGTGAAGATGGCGGCCGGCGCCGTGACCGCGGAGCAGAGATCTTCGCGCTGGACGACGACCGAAGAAGATCGCGTGCTCGCGATGGAGGACGTGCTCGTCCACGTCGCGCGCTCGTGGCAGCCGGTGATCGTGGGGGCGTTCCCATCGACGGACCGAGCGGACGTGATCAGCGGCGGCATTCCCGTAGCCTCCCAGTGGACCGAGGTCCCGATCGTCTACAGCAACGGCATGGTGCTCGGCACCGTCCTCGCCGCCCTCGTCGGCGCCACCGACCATCCGCGCAGCGAGGGCGCGCCGTTCACCCTCGCCGGCGAGGTGTTCGATCGCGGCGGCCACAAGGACCTGATACGGATCTTCGTACCCTTCGGAAGCGACCAGTCGAGGCGCGCGACCGGCTTGCTGGAGGTCGGATATCACCGCTCCGACCAGCGCCGTCCCGACTGGGGACAGGTCGAGGCGCTGCGCGCCGCGGCGGGGCAGCTCGCCGTCGCGGTCGAGACCGCGCGTCTGTACGAAGAGGCGCAGCGCCACGCGGGCCAGCTCGAGCTCGTCGCCGACGTGAGCAAGGCGATCGCGAGCTCGATCGACCTCGACCAGACGCTCACGCTCGTGGCGCACAACCTCGCGCGACTTGTCGATGCGTCGATGTGCCAGATCGCGCTGTACGAAGAGGACCGCGAGGGCTGGTACGGCGCGGCCGCGTCGGACCTCGAGGACATCTGGCGCCGCCAGCACGGCGAGCGCACCGAGGGCTCGTTCCTGTTCGCGGTCATGGACGGCGGCGAGCCCGTCACCATCGACGACGTCGCCGACAGCCCGCAGGTCGATCCCGCATATGCGCGCACGTTTGGCGTGCGCTCTCTGCTCGCGCTCCCACTGGTCGCCGACGAACAATCCATCGGCGCGGCCGTGCTCGTGCAACGCGACCGGCTGCGGCGCTTCCGGCCCGACGAGGTGGCGCGCGCGCAGGCGCTCGCGGTGCAGGCCGCGGTCGCGATCAAGAACGCCCGGCTGCACGCGCTCGCCGAGGAGGAGCGTCACCTGCAGAAGGATTTCGTCCTCGTCGGATTCGGCCAGTGGGGGCAGAAGGCGTACCAGCACCTGCTGACGCTGAAGCAGTTCTTCAACTTCCGCACTCTCGTCGTCGAGCAGGACAGCCCCGGCGCGCGCGACCGCCTTGGTGTGAAAGAAGAGGAGGTGCGCACGCACGGGGACTCGTTCTACTGGGACAGCCACGGCTCGCCCGCGCACGACCAGCTGGCGCGCGAGCTCGAGTCGAGCTCTTACGTCATCACGTATATCGCTACGCCGGCGGCCACGCACCTTCCAACCCTGCAGCACTACTACGACCTCAGCGACGTGGTGCTGATCGAGAAGCCGCTCGGTGCGCCGCCCGACGAGTACCGCAAGTTTCTCGACACCGCGCCCGGCGGCGTGGAGATCGTCGCCGCCGACCATTACTACTTCAAGCTCGAGGTTCGGTTGCTCGGGTTGCTTCTGACCGAGGAACGCACGCTGCGCGACTTCCTCGACAACGTCGAGGAGATCCGCATCGAGATCCTCGAAGAGCAGCCGCTGACCGGAGCCGCGGCCGACATCGGCGTCATCGCCGACCTGATCCCCCACGCGTTCGCGATCATCTCGCTGCTCACGCCGATCGACCGGATCAAGCTGGACGCCGAATCGCCGCTGCTCATCGGCCGGCACGAAGGCTTCACCGGGCAGCGCGAGAGCTACGCCCGTATGAACTCGACCTTCTCGCACCAGGGCCGTTCGGTGCGCCTGGTCATCGATGTCGGCAAGGGCGCGGACAACGCCAAGTGGATCAAGCTCAGCGGCGCCAAGCGCGCCACCGGCCGCAGCCCGAGCTACAAGTTCGACTTCGGCAAGGGCGAGGCGATCGACGGCACGCAGGCCACGGTGCGCGCGGCGGTGCGGCGGATCCGTGAGCCGGGGGTGCCCGACAACGCGCACCTCAACATGCTTCGGCACGTGATCGAGAAGCGGCACCCGGCGGTCGGCATCCTGTCCATCCGCGAGGCGATCCGCGCCAACCAGCGCGTCCGGGACCTCGAGGCGATCGCGGTCGAGCTCCTGGCTCGCAACGAGTGGACGTCCTACCCGGTCGGTTCCCGGCCTGTCTTCGAGGGCTCGTCAAAAACTTCGGCCTTAACCGGCGCGAACTAGGGTCCGGTAACTCACACTACCGGCCGACTTGATCTCGGCGGGGCAGCTCATATCCGAGCGCGTGATGCTCAAGCGCGACCGCTTCTTCGCCGTGTCCGCCCGCGACGGATCGATGCGCCCCAGCGAGTTCGTCGGCGACGGGCTGTGGGATGGCGACACCCGGATCCTGTCGGCCTTTCGGGTCCTGATCGACGGCATCGAGGCGACCGGGAACGGCCTGCGGACTGACGACGCCGTGGCCACCTTCGACGCCGAGGCCGGCCCGCTGCAGGTCACGCGGACGCGGTTCGTCGAGGGCGGCCTGCACGAGCGGATCACCGTCACCAACACGTCCGCCGCGACCGTCGACGCGGTCCTGGAGGTGAGCGTGGAGGCGGACTTCGCGGCCATGCTGGGCATCCGCGGCGCGGTGCCGCAGCTCTCCCAGCCCACCGCGGCGCCTGCGGTGAAGACGGTCGAGGGCGTGCGGTTCGAGTCGCCCGCCGGGCGCGCGCGCGTGATCGCTTTCCCAGAGGGCCTCGTCCATCAGCTGCGCCTCGGCCCAGGCGACGATTTCTCAGTCCGTGTCGACGTCGTTCCCGACAACGACGAGCCCGTTGTCGACTTCGTCGCCGGGCTCGAGGAATCGCGCGACCTCTACCAGCGCTGGGCCGCCGATTGCATGTCGGTGGTGACCGACAACCCCGCGCTCAACGCGCTTCTCGCGCAGGCGACGGCGGACATCCGGATGCTGATGAACCGCTACGACACGGGGCTCTACCCCACCGGCGGGCTGCCCTGGTATGCGGTGCCGTTCGGACGCGACACGCTGATCAGCTCGATCCTCCTGCTGCACGTCAATCCCGACATCGCGCGCGGCGTCCTTCGCTACCAGGCGGCGCATCAGGGCAAGCGCGTCGACGCCAACAGCCAGGAAGAGCCGGGGAAGATCCTCCACGAGGTCCGCAACGGCGAGGCGGTGAAGCGCGGGTTGTGGCCGCACATCCTCTACACGACGGTCGATGCGACGGCCCTCTTTCTATGCGCCCTCACCGAGACCGAATCCTGGACGCACGACCACAGGCTCGCCGACGAGCTGTGGCCCGCGGCGGAGGCTGCGCTCGAGTGGTGCAAGCGCTACGGCGACGTCGACGGCGACGGCTACATCGAGGACCGCGGCATCCGCTACCGCAACGCCGGCTGGAAGGATTCCGCCGACTCGCTCACCAACGTGGACGGGACGGACGTGCTGCGACCCGTGGCGCTGTGCGAAGTGCAGGCCTACCTGCACCGTGGCCTGGTCGGCATGTCACGTCGAAGGCCGGCGCTCAAGGAGCAGGCGGCCGGCCTCAAATGGCGCTTCAACCGCGACTTCTGGATGCCGAAGGAGAAGTTCTTCGCGCAGGCGCTGGACGGCACGAAGCGACAGGTGAGGGCAGTCTCGTCGAATCCCGGCCACTGCCTGTGGATGCGTATCATCGACCGGCCGAAAGCCGCACAGGTCGCGCAGCGCCTGATGGCCCCCGATCTGTTCTCAGGGTGGGGCATCCGGACGCTGTCCGAGCGCGCCGTCAACTACGACGCATGCAGCTACCACAACGGCTCCGTGTGGCCGTTCGACACCGCGCTCGCGGTGGCCGGCCTTCGGCAGTACGGGTACGCCGCCGAGTCGGAGCGATTGGCGCGCGCCCTCATCGAGGCGTCGATCGGTTTTCCGATGCACCGTCCGCCCGAGCTCTTCTGCGGCGACGTGCGCGAGCCTGGAGGCTCACCCAAGGAGTACTGGAACACATGCACGCCGCAGCTGTGGTCGGCGGCCGCGATGTTCACGTGCGTTGCTTCGATCCTCGGCCTCGAGGCCGACCCGCGCCGCAAGTCACTCCGCGTCTCGCCGGTCAAGACCGAGCTGTGGAGCCGGATCGAGGTGACCGGCCTCCACTTCGCCGGTCAGCGTGTCGACTTCGTGGTGGACGGAACCGAGCTCAAGTCACCACGCGTTCAGGGCGGCGTCAGGATCAACTGATCGGCTCGGCTTAGCTCCTCTGTTCGATGGCGCGCTCGTAGACGGTCTCGTATCCCGCAGCCATCTGCCCCGGACCGAAGCGCTTCGTCGCCTCCTCCACGCAGCGTTGCAGGTCGATCTCGCCGATCCTCTGATAAGCATCGACCAGCCCGTCGACGTCTTCGGCCAGGAAGCCGGTCACTCCCGGCTCGACTATCTCGGGCGCCGCTCCATTCGCCATCGCCAGCACGGGAGTGCCGCTCATCATCGCCTCGACCATCGCCATGCCGAACGGTTCCTCCCACTGGATGGGAAACACAAACGCCTTGGCTCGCGCCAGCAGCTCGGACTTTTCCTTCCCTTCGACGTTCTCCCGCCACGTCACCTGCCCGTTGAGGTGCGGCTTGATCTGCTCGTCGAAATAGCGCTGTGAGTCCTTGTCCACCTTTCCGGCAAGCACGAGCTTCACGTTGAGGCGCTTGGCGAGCTCGATCGCAAGGTGCTGGCCCTTGTCCGGCGTGATCCGTGCCAGGTCGACGACGTAGTCCTCCTTCTCTTCCGCGCGGGTCACCGGCGTGTACTGCTCCGGGTCGATCGCGTTGTGCACCACGCCGCGCCACTCCACGCCGGCGACCATCGCCTGCTGGGTGCGGCTGATCGCGACCAGATGGACCCTGTGGGCGATGGCGGCGAGAAAGTCGCCCTCGGCCTCGGTCAGATCACCGTGCAGGGTCGCGACGACCGGAGCCTGGGGACCGCAGAGCGCTGGCACAAGAATGTGGGGCGGCCCGGAATGGTCGTGGATCACGTCGAAGGCGCGCTTCTTCACCAGCTCGTACGCGCGGAAGAGGAAAAGGGCATGACGGACCATCTGGTCGCGTGTGCCCAGGTCGCTGGTCCAGCTTTCCGGCGCGAGCGCGACCGCCTCGAAGGAGCCGCGCGAGCCCTGCCGCCCGATGATCGTCACGTCGTGGCCCCTGCGCACGAGCTCGCTGGCCAGGTTGTAGGCCATCAGCTCGATGCCCCCGTAGCCCTCGGGCGGAACCGGAAACCACGGGCTGACGATCATGGCGATGCGGCGAGGTCTCACACAGGTACAACTCCGCCGGAGGCCCAGTCCGGCAGGAACGCCCCGCGCGCGAGTTCTACTTACAGGGCGTCAGTCGACCGCAAGCTCAAGCCACGGCGGCGTTCCGCGCGTCACCTCGAGGCCCTTCGCATCGACCTCGACAGAGTGCTCGCCGTCCTTCGATCGCTCGACCATGAGGCTCACCGTGTGCGGCCCGAGGCGCAGGTCGCGAAGCTCGAGTCGAGAGCACCAGGCGGGCAGCGCGGGGTCGACATACAGTTTCCCGGCGGGCATGTCCGGCTCGAGGCCCAGCAGCACGCGCACCATGTGCACGACAGAGCCGGCGGCCCACGCCTGGGGGACGTTGGCCATCCGGTAGGGCACCGGCACCGCGAACTCGTTCTTGGGAAGCCCCGCGAACAGCTCGGGCATCTGGATGTCCTCGAAGCACATCACCGCGGCGAGAAGCCCGTCGAGGATCGTCCACGCCTCCTCGATCAGCCCATAGCGGCGAAGCCCGGCGGCCGCGATGACGCTGTCGTGCGGCCAGACCGAGCCTCGCTGGTACGAGTGCGGGTCGTAAGACGGATGGTGGTCGGACAGCACGCGCAGACCCCACCCGGTGAACATGTCGGGCGCCATGAGGCGGCGGCCCGCGAGGCGCCCGCGCTGCTCGTCGAGAATGCCCATCCACAGGCAGTGGCCCGCGTTCGAGACCACAGTCCGCACCGACCGCTTGCGGCCGTCGATGAGGAAGGCGAGCTCGTCGTCGATCCAGAACTTCTCGATGAAGCGGCGCCTGAGGTCGGCCGCCTCGCTGCGCAGCGTCGCGGCGCGGGCGCGGTCGCCCCACGCCTCGAACAGCGGCGCGATGCGGCTCTTCGCCCCGTAGACGTAAGCCTGCATCTCCGACGTGCCGATGGGCAGCTCCGGAAACGCGCCGGCTTCGTCGAGCACGCCGTCGTGCGCGTCCCGCCAACCCTGGTTGCGGTAACCGTGCGGCGTCCGGGGCGCGTATTCCTGAAAGCCATCGCCGTCGCGGTCGCCGTAGCGGTCGATCCAATCGAGGCACCGCTCGGCCACCGCCTGAAACGGCTGCAGTGCCTTCGCATCCCCGGACCAGCGGTAGTTCTCCGCCAGCAGCAACAGATATAGAGGTGTGGCGTCAGCGGTTCCGTAGTAGGGCCGGTGCGGAACGATGCCGAAGTGCGCCCACTCGCCGACGCGGAGCTCGTGCGGGATCTTGCCAGGCTCGGCGTCACGCTCGGGATCGTCCACATCGGACTGCCAGCGCGCGAGGTTCTCCAGCGTGCCGAGCGCGACCGAGGGTTGCGCGACCATCGCCTGGATCGAGGCGATCAGGGAGTCGCGGCCGAACAGTGCCATGAACCACGGCAGACCCGCCGCGGGCATCCATCGGTCGCCGCTCATCTCCTGCTCGTGCAGGCGCAGCGCGGCGAAGTCTTCGATCGCGCGCTCGTAGGCGAACTGCAGGCGCACGTCCGCGGGTGTGATCTGCGACACGGAGAGCTGCCAGCCGCGCGCCTGTCCGATTGAATCAGTGGGCGACTCGACTCCGCTCTGGTCGAAAGCGCATCGTTCTTCGAGCGCCGGCATCGCGTCGTCCGAGGTCAGAAGGTCGTACTGCAGACACAATCGCCACTCCTGTCCCGGTTCGAGATCGACCGGTATGCGCAAGGCGCCGTTGGCGTACGTGATGCCGGCCGCATGCGCCGGCGTGCGCACGAGGCACCGACGCACGAAGTCCTTGTTCTGGTAGCGCGACTCCAGGCTGTTCGGGCCGACCCACCAGGTGTTGAGGTCGGCGCGTCGCTGCCAGGACTTGTAGCGCACCTCGAAGAGGTCGGCGAAGTCGCTCTCCAACGCGACCTCGAGCAGCACCGTCACCGGCGTGCGCGCATAGGTGTGCAGGGAGAGGTCCTCATGCATCTGCTGAAGGCTGATGAGCCGGTCGACCGTGACCGCGACGCGCGCCTCGCGCATGTCGCCGTCGGCGCCGAGGATGTTGTCGGCGATCATGTGCCAGCGCGCGTGCCGGAACGACAGGCGCACCGATGCGACCGAGTCGGGCGCCTTGCCATTCAGTCGCAACTCGTGCCGGGAGATGAACCGCGTGTCCGCGGAGTACAGGCCGTAGTCGCCGGACGCGGACGGTGGCACGTTGCCGTGCTGATCGGTGACCAGAAACGTCGCGCCGTGATTGATCTTCACCGACGGATGCGGGTGCACGGCAGTGATCAACGTCCGCCACGGCGCCATGTGCGCCTGGCTGTTCGCGAGCAATCGAGCCGGTGCGGTGGATCGCGCGGTGCGGGCCCGCGCGACGCGGTCGCGCTGTGACATGGATCAAGAGCTACGTTACCGGGGGGCCAGGCAATATGTCCCTTGACTTCGCGGACGGGCGTGGGTCAGAGTAATCGCCCCTTTGGGGTAGCCCGTGGACACGGGCAGTGTAGGTCGCCGCTGGAGAAGTTAGGGGAAGGGTGCAGCGCTCAGCTTTGGGTCACCTGGTAATCCGCCGACTGTCCGCGCGGCCGCTGAAGATGTCGCCGTCGGCCCGGGTGGATTAGGAGGCGGATTTGCGTAGACGCATCTTGTTGTTGTTCGGCATGGCGAGCGTCCTCGTAGGAATCGTCAGCGCGCCGCCGGCGTACGCGGCAGTGACGACTGCGGCGGCGCCGAGCCAGGTTCTTTCTTCCGCGGTGCTGGTCGGCCAGGCGACGCCTGCCGCCGGTCCGACCACCCTGAGCGACGGCAATGGGCTCGCGCTGACCGACGATCCGGCCGTGATCCGAGCGGCCGCGAGCCTGGGCCAGGCCGCGCCGTCCGAGTTCGCACGCAATGCCGCCACCGCTCCCGCCAGCTCGTCGGCGAACGAAAGCGGCGACTCTTCCGAAGGCGCGGCACGCTCGGTCAAGGGGCTCAACGCGCACGACCTGCTGGTCACACACGGATTCGCCGTCGAGCCGCCTGACCAGGGCCTGTGCGCCAACAGCGACTTCACCGTCGAGATGACCAACCTCAACATCAAGGTTTTCGACGCCAGGCTCAATGCCGTCTCGGGCCCGATCGTGCTGGAGACGTTCTTCAACGAGCCGGCCAACGGCAGCCTTATCCAGGGTGACCCGCGATGCGTCTGGGACGCCGGCACCCACAGGTGGTTCCTGAGCCAGCTCGTGGTCGACCTGGTGAACGGCACGTCCAAGTTCCAGGTCGCCGCCAGCACCAGCTCCAACCCCCTCGGCAGCTTCAATCTCTACACCCTCGACAACACCGACCACGCCAATCCCGGCTGCGCACCCACGAGCACGACCCCTGGAGGCTGCCTCGGTGACCAGCCCACGATGGGGGTCGACTCTCACGCGCTGTTCATCGACACCAACGAATTCGGGATCTTCAACAACGAGTTCAACGGTGCGGTGATCTACACCATCGACAAGCGGGCCCTGGCGGCGGGCGCTTCGACGGCCAACGTCGTCGCAGATTTCGTCGGCCTGACCGTCCCCACCCCTGAGTGGAACAGCACCACGAGCTGTCTAGGTCCGCAAGAGGGTCTCTACTGCTGGGCGACGATTCGTCCGGCGACCTCGCCGACCTACGACACGCGCTTCGGTGGCACCGAGTACTTCTTGAGCGCGCTCGACTTCGCCAACGTCCAGGACCACCGGATCGCGGTGTGGGCCATGACAGGAACCAGCAGCATCAGCAGCTCGACGCCGAACCTTCACCTCTTCCACAAAGTCATGAACAGCGAGAGTTACGTCTTTCCGTCGCATCTCGTGGCGCAGAAGGACGGACCAATCCCGCTCGGCCAGTCCGGCCGCTACAGCTGCGACGTGCCTGGGTCATGCGCGCTGATCGGGGGAACCAAGACGCCTCAGGCGGAGGGTGCGATCCAGCCGAACGACGACCAGTTCGGGTCCGCCGTTTTCGCTGACGGTCTCGTTTGGGGAGGACTCACCACCGCCCTGTCCGACAACCGGACCGCGATCGCCTACTTCGCAGTGAAGCCGCGGCTCACCTCATCCGGCCTGGGCGGGTCCTCCATTGAGCTGCAGGACTACCTGACTGCGCGCGGCAACAGCCTCCTCTTCCCGTCGATAGCCGTTACCGCCGAAGGCCAGGGTCTCATCAACTTCACCCTGGTCGGCCAGAGCTACTTTCCGACCAGCGCTTACGCCCTGCTCGACCGAGAAGGCGCGGGCAAGGTGAAGATTGCGGCGCTCGGCCAGTCGCCGCAGGACGGATTCAGCGAGTACGAGTGCCGCAACGCCCAGCCCGGCGGGCTCTGCAACCAGTTCGGGGTGCCCTACCGGCCACGCTGGGGTGACTACTCGGCCGCGGTCGCTGTCGGCGACCGCTTCGTGTTCTCCTCCGAATACATCCAGTTTCCGAACTGCTCCCTGGCGGAATTCACCCAGGGCAACATCGACAACAGCAAGCTCGACCACACCTGCGGTGGCACACGGCAGCGTGCCGCCAACTGGGGGACCTCCGTGAACACCCTCAGCGTGGGCGAGGAGGAGAAGGACTAACCCTCTCGCGCCGATCAACGGCAACAAAAAAGAGCCTCGCGCTTCGGGCGCGAGGCTCTTTGCTTTCTCGGTGGGTTCAGTGCGCGGTGACGGCGCACATGGGCGCCGGCTTACCTGCCCGCGCGCATGGGTTGCTCGCTGGATTGCCGGCTGTCGGATTGGTTAGGACCGGCTGCTCGGCGGGCTGTTGCGCCGGCGACGTTGTGCCGGTCTTCGTCATGACGCTGCTGTTGCTGCCCGCCCCGTTTGCGGGCTGATTGCCGACCACGGGTTGATTGATCGGGCCAGGTTCGAGCTGAGGAGCCGAGACGTGGTGCGCCTGGCTGCCAAACGGCAGCGTCCGGGTTATCTGGCTCTGGCTGTGCACCGCGAAAAGCAGCAGCATCGCCGCGAGCACGAAAGCCCAGGCCGGAAGCGAAGTGATTGTTCTTGCCCTGACCATCTCTTCAAATTAAACGATGGTCGGGCTTGTTTCGTGCCTTCACATCACAAGACTTTCTTTACAAGTGTGCGCGGGGTACCTGACTGGGCAATCCGTCCCTTGACTTTCCGAACCGGCCTGGGTCACAGTATTGCGGCTCGTGTTGCTGGCCGTGGATACGCCAGCCATCGATTCAAGCGCTTTGTCGCCGGAGAGGGGTATGGGATGGGGCTCCGATTGGACTTGTGCTTGCCTTCTCTGTGCGCGGCTGTTGATTCCGTAGGTCCGTGATCGAGAGGGGAAAGATGGGGAGACGTACCGCTCGCACAGTCGTTGCGTTGCTTGGCGCCGTCGCGATGGTCGGCGCGGTGGGAGGACCGGCGACCGCCGTCACCGTCCAGCCGCCCTCCGGTGACGCGCCGGTCGTGATACCCGGCACGCCGTATCCGGACACAGGCCAGGACGAGAGCGGGATTCTGACCCTGGTAGACGGCGACTACATCCTGAGCAGGACGGCGGGAGACGATCCCCTGACCGCTGAGCAGGCTGGACAGCAGCGCGCGGTGTCGGCAGGCACAGCCGCCAAGATCAAGAACAGCGCGCCGGGACATACCGGTCCGACCACGTTCACGGGTGCCTGGACCTCGAGCGGCCCGAGCCCCATCGGCCAGATCCAGCGGAGTGACGGCGCCCTCATGCCGGTGTCGGGCCGCATCGGCGCCCTGGCGATCCGCAAGAACGGAAGGTTCATCCTCGGCGCCGCACAGGGCGGCATCTGGACCATGGACCCCGGATCCGGCACGTGGGTTCCCCGCACCGACAGCCTCCCCTCCCTATCGACGGGCGCGCTGGAGGTTGCACCGTCCAACGACAACGTGATCTACGACGGCACCGGTGAGGGCGCGCTGTCCGGCGACAGCTACACCGGCAACGGCATTCTCAAGTCGACCGACGGCGGCACCAACTGGGCCCACGTCTCTGGCGACTTCTTCTACGGCGTATCGGTCGCGCGCCTTGCGATCGACCCCAACAACGCCAACCACCTGTACGCGGCGATCATCCGCGGTCGCGGCGGGGCACACCGCACGACTCCGCCAGTCCACTCGGCGTACGGCCTGTGGGAGTCCAAGGACGGCGGCGCCAACTGGACGTTGCTGAAAGCCGCGCCGGACGGGTCACTCGGCGCGACCGAGCTGCGCATCGACCCCCTCACGCCCAACGTGCTGTACGCATCGTTCCTGGGCGACGCCATCTACAAGAGCACCGACTCGGGCCAGACGTGGAACCAGATCATGAACGGCATGCCGGCGGGAGCCGACTTCACCGCCGTGCCGACCCGTTTCGCCCTCGGTCTCTCACACCCCGCGGGCCAGAACGCCGTCCTGTACGCCGGCTTCGACTGGCAGAACTCCGCCAACCCTCCGGCCGGAACGCCGGGCGGTCCGAACGCTCACCGGGCATCGCGCATCTTCAAGTCCACCGACGGAGGCGCGTCCTGGCATCGGGCAGACGTGCCGCAGGGCACCGTCGACGACGTCGTCAACTACTGCGGCACGCAGTGCACGTACGACAACGTCATCGAGCCCGACCCGAACAACTCGAACATCGTCTTCGCCGCCGGCGTCTTTGGCTACACGAACTCGCCTCCGTCGGGCGGCATCTTCCGCTCGAACGACGGCGGCGTGAGCTGGGTGAACCTGGGGTGGGACCAGCACCCGGACTTCCACTCGGTGGTGTTCGACCCCAGGAACTCGCAGAACGTGCTGATCGGCTCCGATGGAGGCGTCTGGTACAGCACCGACCGGGGAGGTCGTACCCCCGGAACGCCGGGCGCGACCGACATCTCCGCCAACGACTGGATCGACCTCAACGGCAATCCCGACCTTTCGTCCAACGGACTGCAGATCTCGCAGTTCAGCTCCATCCAGACCAACCCGACGCGCACGCCGCGCCTGTGGGGCGGGACCCAGGACAACGGCACGCTCCGCAAGGCGGCCGGCCTGCCGCTCTGGTACGACGTCACGTCCGGTGACGGCGGCAACGCGCAGGTGGACCCGACCGACTGGCGCTTCGCCTACGGCACGTACTTCGCCCCGCCGACCCAGATCTACCGCGTGACGGACGGCGGCGGCGGCTTCTTCCAGAACAAGCCGATCACCAGCGGCATCAACGTCAACGAGCGGGCCGAGTTCTACATGCCGCTCGTCCTCAACCAGGAAAACCCCAACCAGCTCTTCACCGGCACGTTCCACGTTTACCGAACGGACAACGCGAAGACCCCGTCGGCCGGCGACGTGCACTGGTCGTCGATCAGCGGCGACCTCACGAGCGGGTGCACTGGGCCGGCGCCCAACGGCGCGCGTAACTGCACGATCACCTCGATCGGCGTCGGCGGTGGCACGGCGGTTTACGCCGGCACGAACGACGGCTTGCTGTGGATCAGCCCAGACGCTCAGACGAGCCTGACCCCGACGTGGGTCCAGCTCGGCAACTCCGGACAGAACGGCGACGGCGACCAGGAGGACGGCCTCGTCCGTCTGCCCCAGCGCCCGGTCAGCGGCATCGCCGTCGACCGCAGCGATTGGCGCATTGCCTACGTCGCGTACAACGGCTTCGACGCGGCGACACCCAAGCGGCCAGGCCACGTCTTCAAGACGACCGACGGCGGGAAGTCCTTCCGGAACATCACTGGCAACCTGCCGAACACGCCGGTCAACTGGCTGATCGTCGACCCGGCTTACCGCAACACGATCTACGCCGCGACCGACGTCGGTCCGTTCGTGACATATGACGGCGGCGGCCGGTGGTTCGCGCTCGGGACGGGATTTCCGATCGTCGCCGTCGACCAGATCAGCCTCGACTCGTTCCACCGCATGATCGCCGCCGGCACGCACGGCCGCGGCGCCTGGACCATCAACGACACTTCCGCTGCTGCCCCGGCCCTTTACGTGCAGACGACTGACGCCGGTGTTCCGGTTGGTCCCGGCAGCTTCATCGACTACACGACCACCCTCACCAACATCGGCAACGCCCCAGCGAGCGGTGTCCACATTCAGGTACCGATCCCCGACCACACGAGCTTCGTGTCAGCCGACCAGGGGGGTTCATCCGACGAGGGTGTCGTCAACTGGACGAACCTCAATGTCGCTTCCGCCGTTCCGACGGCGGGCGTGGCGAACCCGCCGACCGCGGGCGGGGGAAAGCTCTCCGTCCACCTGCGCGTCAAGATCGACCCGAACCTTTCGTCGCGCGTCTCCTCGATAGTCGCCGACGGCCTGCGGTTCAAAACCCCTCAAGACGGCAGGTGGCGGACCGGCTCGCCGACCACGACGCCGATCGCGCCTCCATTCGGGGTCAGCCTGTCGCCGAGCGCGCAGACCGGCGGCGCGCGCACCGGCTCTTCGCAGACCTACACCGAGACGGTCAAGAACCTCGGCTACAAGACCGACCGCTACAACCTGAGCTCGACCGGCGGCACGTTCCCGGTCACCTTCTTCGACCCGACGTGCACGACCCAGATCACGGCGACGCCTGACCTCGTCGCGGGCGCGACCTTCGACGTGTGCGTCAAGGTCACGCCACCCACGACGGCCACGGACGGCACGTCGAGCGCATCCACGGTCAGCGCCGCATCGGCCAACTCGACAGACAACGCATCGGCATCCATCACCACCATCGCGGTCACCGTCGACACACTCCTGGTCGACGAGGACGGCAACGCGCCCGACACCAACAGCTCCTACGACGCGGCTCTGAATGGCGCGGGCATCTCGCACGACACGTGGGACCTGAACGCCAATCCGACCCTGCCGATCAAGTACATGGAGGCCTTCAAGAACATCGTCTGGTTCACGGGTACGAGCTACCCAGGGCCGATCCTGCCCTACGAAAGAAACCTGTCGGCCTATCTCGACAACGGCGGTCACCTGTTCCTGTCCGGTGAGGACCTGCTCGACCAGGCGGCCGGCACGACCGACTTCGTGCACAACTACCTGCACGTCACCTGGGACGGCAGTGACCGTCAGAACGACCACGCGACGACGGCGTTCCACAGCGTGGCGGGCAGCATCACCGATGGCCTGGGCGTGGTCAACCGCGACCCAGTCCTGGGCACTCCGTTCATGGACGAGATCACGCCCAACGGGACGGCCGCCCCGATCTTCACCGACGACGCGGGCCAGACCGACGGGCTGAGCTTCAGCGGGACCTACAAGGTCGTCTTCGTGGCCTTCGGTTTCGAGGAGTACGGCACCACCGCCCAGAAGTCCGCCGCGATCACAAAGATCTTCAACTTCTTCGCGTCGTAATCCGAGCAGCTTTCGACTGACCACCGGGGCCGGCGAGTTGCCGGCCCCGGTTTCGTTTGCCCAGGCTGCATTTGGGGCCATCGGCCGGACGATCGCCGGCAGGGGCGCTTAAGAGGCCCTGGCTTTGAGTACTGGTTCAGGCGAGCCGGTTCTACGGATGTGCACCCGATGGGGCAGCCCGACCCGGCCGATCAGCCGCTCCACGACGGCGAGCCCACCCGCGTCCTGATCGTCGAAGACCACCGCGTCGTGGCGGAAGGCCTGGCGGCGTTGATCAACGACCAGGCGGACATGAAGGTCGTGGGCAACGTCGGCACGGTCAGCGAGACGGTGCAGGCGGCGACGCAGCTCGACCCGGACGTCGTGCTGCTCGACTTTCGCCTGCCGGACGGCAGTGGCCCCGACGCGGCGTCGGCCATCCGGGCCCTCCGGCCCGCCGCGAAGATGATCTTCCTCACACGCGAGGACACGGATTCCGCGCGCTTCGCGGCCGTGCAGTCCGGCGCCAGCGCATTCCTGCACAAATCGCGCGCCGCGGCCGAGGTGGTGGCCGCTATCCGGGACGTGGCGCGGGGCAAGATGCTCATCACGCCGCGGACGATCGCCACCCTGATCGGGAAGCGTCGCGCGATCGAGGCTCAGCTCGACCGGCTGACACCGCGAGAGAAGGAGGTTCTGCGCCTGATGGCCGAGGGATTCCCGAGCAGGTCGATCGCGGCCGACCTCGGCATCAGCTACACGACCGTGCGGACGCACATCCGCAGCCTCGGCTCCAAGCTCGCCGTGCACTCCAAGCTCGAGGCCATCGTCAAGGCCCGCGAGCTCGGGCTGATCAACTAGCCGCGGCGCTGCTCGGGGCCGGCTGCCGGCGACGGCGAACGCGCTGGCGGTGCGGCAGGTAGGACCGGTCTCCCACCCACTGCGCGGGCGGCGCGACGAGGTAAGTCGCCATCAGGTTGAGGGCCGACGCGTACTTCTCGCGGTAGTGGCTGAAGTGCTCCCACGCTTCCTTGCCGTCATGGATCGCGTAACCGGCGGCACGCAGGCGCGCGATCGCGGCCTGGTACTCGGACTCCTCGATGATTGCGTCCGGCTCGACCTGGAGCCGGAAGACCCACGAAAGGTCCTCGACCAGGTGGTTGCCAACCGTGAACATCAGCTTCGCGGCGCCCTTCGCGGTGTTGTCCGTCGTCGACGAGAGGACCAGCGCGGCCGAATCCATCACCGCGGCGAACGAGTTGATCCACGCCTCGTTGTCGTGGCTGGAGCGGAAGTAAACGAGGAGCGGGTACGCGAGGTGGCTTTCGAGCACCATCGCCGACCAGCGGCGCCACTCGTCGAAGGTGTCCTTCAGGGTTCCGTCCATGCTCTTGCCCGCGGCCGTCTCGAGCAGCTGCACGGCGGATGGCGGGGCGCCGGCGAGCGCGTCAAGGGCGATCACCGCCTCCTCGCGCGAGCGGAATGCGCCGTAGAGCTCGAAGAGGAGCGTGATCGCGAGTGCCGCGACGACGACGCCGGTCGCGCTCTCGAGGATGATCACCAGGCGCGCGAAGCCCTGCTCGGGCACGAAGTCGCCGTAAGACAGCGGCACCAGCGTCGTCGCCGAGACATAGAAGGACGTGAGGAAGTTCTCCAGGTGAGGGGTGAACTGACTGGCCATTCCGTCGATGACCAGCGCGTAGCCGGTCATCAGAGTTAGCGCCCAGATCAAGAAGAGGCTCAGCAGGGCGACCGGCCCGAACGCCGCCAGCCGGCGCTCGCTCTGCTCGATGCGTGAGCCGCGATTCAGTGCCCATTTCCAGACCCGCCACAGGGGGCGGATGACCGTTCGCGCCAGCTGGACCTTGCGGATCGACGGCCGCGGCAGCACGACCGACTGGAACAGGTCGTAGAAGGTCACGCCGAGAATGGCCACTCCGAGGACGATCTCCGGGACGGCGAGCGCTTCTCTCACTTCTTAAAGAGTGAACTTCGACTGGGCGGCAGCATATTTCGGCTCGTCGCGGCGGAAGCTGTCCGCGTCGACCCCGAGCGTACGGGACACGTGGTAGGCGAGCCACTGCAGCGGCACGACGTTCACGATAGGCGCCAGCACCTCGTCGAGCTCCGTGGCGGCTGGAAACGAGGTCACCACCGCTCCGATCTCGCGCAGCCCCGCCTCGACCTCGCGCATGCGCTCCAGCGACCGGCCGGGTTGGGCGATGAGCACGACCGGCGTGCCTGCCTGGATGCTGACCAGAGGGCCGTGCAGCACCCCCTCGACGTCGTGGCCTTCGGCGCTGACCAGATGGGTGGCCTCGCGCAGCTTCAGTGCGCCCTCGAGCGCCGTCGCCCGCGCCGGCCCGCCGCCCACGAAATGCGTCACCGGCCGAAACTCGGTCTCGCTCGCCTGCGCCGCGACGCCGTCGCTCATATCGACCGCATGCTGCACCGCCGCCGGCACCTGGGCGAGCTGGCCTTCCCATGCCGGCCGGCCCAACGCCACGGCGATCTGCGCGATGCGCAGCAGCGCCGCCGTGTGGCTCGTGGTGTGCACCGGCGATGTTTCCTGCTCGACGGTGTGGACGACTCCGTCTCCTTCCATGGGCGCTCCCACTCCCGTGATGGCGACCCAGCGCGGCGAAGACTTCTTGAAAAGTTCGAGGGCTCCGACG
>DATEHC010000158.1:0-21672 GCA_035279785.1 Candidatus Dormiibacterota bacterium | reverse complement strand
TGCCACGGTGCCAGGTCCTCCGGTGTGATGGTGTTGGAGACCACGTACTTCTCTACGTCTCGGATGAGAGCCGCAAACTCGCGACGGATTGCTGTGCCACCGGGGCGGTCCGGATATGAGGCCCAGTAGTCCTTGTTTCCTCGGAATGATGTCCGCCCGCTGAGGATCAGCGCGTCGGCGCTGCGAAGGAGCTCAGTGTTGTACTCGTCGAACGCCTCGTTCGCTCCGTAGTCTTCGAGGAAGTAGTCGAAGAATCGGTCGAACGTCTTGTTGGTCGCCTCGTAATAGCCATCCAGTGTCTGGAAGTTGGAAACGATCAGCTTTCTCATCGCCGGCGATGGTATCCGTCTCGCTTGAGCACCTGCACACTAGATACGTCGACTTCGTGCGCCCGTCCAACGCGTCGCGGCGCGCCGGAAGGCGATTCGAGGTCAAACCAGGTGGTGGGCGGTGATGGATCTTCGCCCGCATTGGCGACTGGCGACCAGCGTTCACCACGCCGCATGGCCGGATAGTGGGGCGACCTCCTTGAGTGAGCCTACAACCCAACGCAGGGTAGAGTCGCGACGTGAAGCGAACCCCGGTTCTCGCTGCAATCACCATCGCTGCGGTCGCGGCTTTCATCATTTGGGCCGTCCTTTCCGCGCCAAAGGTCGTCCCGCCTGACTTCAGCGCCACGGCAGGCGACGGTTCACCAACCTCCCCGACCTCCGCCACGCCCGTCGAGCCAACGGTTCTGGCTACCAGCGGGACTACGCCGGTGGCGGGGGCTGCGCCAGTGCCGGCCGATCCGTGCCACCTCAATGGAGTGACGTACTGCGCCTTGAACCCTGCGGTCACCGATGCGACGATTCATTCGACGATCTGCGCTAGCGGCTGGACGGCGACGGTTCGACCCCCCGAGAGCTACACCGAGCCGCTCAAGCTGCAACAGCTGGCTGCCGAGAACCTGCCAGGACCCGCGAGCAACTACGAAGAGGACCATCGGATGCCGCTCGAGCTCGGTGGAAACCCACGGGCGCCGACGAACCTGTCGCCGGAATCGCACGCCACGAGCTACCGCAAGGATGCGGCCGAGACCGCCGCGAAGCGCGAAGTCTGCGGAGGTGCCGACTTACGAAGCGTCCAGGCGGCGTTCGTCGCCGCATGGCTCGGCGCGTACCCGTCGTACAGGTAGGCGCCTAGCGCGTGGCGGTGCAGGCTTTGATGATTGACCCGGTCTGATGGTGCAAAAGGAGCCCTGCGTGAGCGCCTCACCATGAATGGCGCGCTGAGCAGCTGTATCGGTTACGGCTGCATGTTGAACGGGGTTCTGTTTGTGATTGGTGCCGTCACCGCTGCGTGCAACGGCGGCCAGCACCGAGACCGATAGCCAACCAGGCCACAGCGCCTGAGATGGCGCGCCACGTGTGCTGTAGCTCATGGAAGCTGCTCGCCGGAGAGTCGTGAGAGTGGGCGGTGATGGACTTGAACCAACGACCTCCTCGGTGTAAGCGAGGCGCTCTAGCCAACTGAGCTAACCGCCCGTCGAAAATGCGCTAGCCAGTCTACCCACCCGCCAGCAGACTCAAGGCCGCATTCAGCTGGGCGTCTTTCGCGTAGCCCAGGGATGGCTGCGTCACGTCGTAGGCATCCGAGGTGCTCGCCAGCGTCACCGTGACGTCTGGCGTCAGGCCCTTGTGGTCGATCGTCACTCCGTTCGGGAGGTACCACCGTTCCACGGTCAGGTGGATGTCCGAGCCGTCGGCCAGGACGAAGTCCTGCTGCACCGAACCCTTGCCGAACGTCTTGGTCCCCACCAGCTTCGCACGGCCGTGCACCTGCAGCGAGCCGGCCACGATCTCCGACGCCGACGCGCTGTTGGCGTCCACCAGGACCACCAGCGGTACGTTCGCAGCGGCGTGCGTTGCGCCGACCTGGTGACGGTCCGTGCCGCTTCGCCCGCGCGTCTCGAAAGTCTCCCCGCTGGTCACAAACTGCGTGATCACGTCGTCCGCGGCGGAGATGAAGCCCCCCGGATCGCCGCGCAGATCGAGCACCATCCCGCTCGAGCCCTTCAGGCCGCTCGATAAAGCAGCACCGAACTCTTTCGACGTTTGAGCGCCGAATTGGTAGATCCGCACGTAAAGAACGTTGTTGCCGACGGTGGCCGAGCGCACGGTCGGCACCTGGATCTCCGCTCTCGTGATCGTGAACGTCATCGTCTGGCCGCCACGCGAGATCGTCAGCGTCACCTTCGTTCCGGCGGCGCCCTGGATCAACGCCGTGGCCTGATCCGCCGTGATGCCCTTGGTGTCCCTGTCCCCCACTTTCGTGATCTGGTCGCCCGCCATCAGGCCGGCCTCCGCCGCCGGCGAGCCCGGCACCGTCGCGGTGATCGCGGGATACGAACCGCTGCTGAAGTTGAGATAGATCCCGATACCCGTGTACTGCCCCTGGTAGCTCTGGAGCAGCCGCTTGTACTGCGCCGGGTCGAAGTAGATCGTGAACGGATCGCCAAGGCTGCTGACCAGCCCCTGGACGCTGCCCTGTGACAGCTTGGACGCGTTGACGTTGCTGTCGACGTAGTCGGCCTGGATCAGCCGGGCGGCCTGCTGGACCTCGCTGAGATCGACCTTCGAGACCGAGCGATGGCCGAAGTAGGGAACGTACTCCGGGAACGCCTGGTCGACGTAGATGCCCGCGACGAACCCGACGACCAGGATCAGCGCGATGGCGCCTCCCCTCAGGGCGACGCGCCGGTTCATGTCAGGAGACTAACGAAAGGGCTAGCAGCCGAGCCAGATGCACGGGTTCTTGTAGACGCCGTAGACGCGGATCTCGAAATGCAGGTGCGGACCCGTCGACCACCCTGTCGAGCCCTCGAACGCCACCGTCGTCCCGCGAGGCACGACCTGGCCCGACGTCAAGCCGGGAGCGTATCCCGAGAGATGGCCGTAGTACGTCGAGTAGCCGTTGCCGTGGATGATCACGAGCAGGTTTCCGTAACCGATGCTGCCGGGATACAGATACGCGACGCCCGTGTCGGCCGCCACGATCTGGGTGCCGTACGGTCCCGCGATGTCGATACCCGTGTGGATCTTGTGCGGGTATGGGCAGCTCGGGTCATAGACCTCGAGGTAGAACGTCGAGCAGCCGAAGCCCTGCGTGATGCACGACGGCCCGCAGTTCGGCTCTGGCCACTCGAACACGCCGTTGCCGCCGCCCGCCTTGACCGCCGCCGCGTCGTACTGCTGCGCCAGCACGGCGACCTGGGCGTCGATCGCGGCCCGCTCGGCCTGCACCTTGTTGTACTGGTCCTGCAGCTTCGCCGCGAGCTGCTGCTCGACCACGATGGCGGCTTTCTGTGTCTGGAGGTTCTTCTCGAGGTCGGCCTCCGTCGCCTGCTGCTGCTGCAGCAGGATCACGACCTGGCTCTTCTGGAGGTCGAGCTGGTTGTTGGCGATGGCCACCTGGCGGTGCGCGGCATCGAGGTCGATCAAAAGCCGCTGATCGGACTGGGCCACCATCTGCGCCCCGACGATGCGGTTGAGGAGCTGGTTGATGTTGTTCGACGTCAGCACGAGCTGCATGTAGTCGATGCTGCCGTGCGAGTCGATGAAGCGGATGCGGTCATTGAGCGTCTCCTGGCGGACGCTCGTGCTGGCCTCCAACCGGATGATGGAAGCCTCGTCGAACCTGATCTGACGGTTCAGGTCATCGATCGCGGCCTGTGTCTGCGCGATGAGCGCCTTCTGGGCCTCGATCTGCCTCTTGAGGCTGCCGATGAGCGCGTCGATGGCGTTGATCTGCGCGATCGTGTCGCTTATCTGGGCTTGAATCGAGTCCAGCTGGTTCTGGTTGTTCACCTGCTGGCCGATGCCCGCGTTGTAGGCGAGGCATGCCTGGTAGACGGCCGGCGGGTCACCGGGATAGCAGTAGATGGCCGCGACGGTGTGCACCGACAGCGGGATCCACGCCATCGTGGCCACGACAGCACCCAGCAGGACCCGTGCTCGTCCCTTCAAGCCCTCAGATCCTCACGTACCGGCGCACGCCGATGTAGCTTCCAACCGCGCCGAGCAGCGCACCCGAGATCAGCAGGTCCGTGGCGAGGCTGGAAATGAAGGCAGGGTCGTAGGACAGCGGGATGAAGCCCACGTCGGACTTGAAGCGGCTCACCACGGGTTCATAGGCGACGACCAGCAGCGCCAGCGCGACAGACGCCGCGAGCAGACCGGTGATGACTCCCTCCAGCACGAACGGTCCGCGAACGAACCACTCGGTCGCGCCCACGAGCTTCATCACCTCGATCTCCTTGCGCCGGTGGTACACGGCGGTTCGGATCGTGTTCATGACGATCACGATCGAAGCGACCGAGAGGACGATCAGCAGGCCAACGCCGGCGAGGCTCAACCACTGGGAGAGCTGCAGCATGCGGTTGATGAAATCGCCCTGGTAGTTGGTCGGATCGGTGGGGTCGACGCCCGTCCAGTTGCGTGCCATCGAGTCGATTCCGGCGACGTCGGTGAGGTTCTTGACCTGGACGTCGAGCTTCGCGTCGAGCGGGTTTCCCTCGATCTGCTGCGTGAGGATTCCGTTCTGGGGATCGCTCTTGAACTGCGTGAGCGCCTCGTCCTTGGTGACGAACTTCACGCTGGCCACGCGTGGATCTGCCGCGAGCTTCTGCTGGAAGTCATAGACCTGTTGCAGCGGCGTGCCGTCTGCGACGTTGATCGAGATCTCACTTACGCGCTCGCGAAAGCTGTCGAGGACCTGCGAGAACGCGTGCCCGACGAGCAGGTTGATGCCCGCGAGGATGAGGATGAGCGTGATCGACAGCACGGCGGCAAGGCTCACGGCGAGATTTCGCCAGAAGCTCTGCCAGGCGCTATTGAACGCGAACTTGAGGTTTCGCAACATCATCGTGGTACCTGCCTGATCTTTCGTCCCGCGCGATCGCGCCCGCGTCGATCGCGATGACGCGGCGGCGCAGTAGGTCGACGATCTCGCGGTTGTGCGTCGCCATTACGACGGTGGCGCCACGCGCGTTGATGCGCAGGAAGAGCTGCATGATCTCCCAGCCGGTGGCCGGGTCGAGGTTTCCGGTGGGTTCGTCGGCGATGATGAATCGCGGCGCGTGGACCAGCGCACGAGCGATGGCGACGCGCTGCTGCTCGCCGCCGGAAAGATTCGCCGGGTACGTTTGCTCCTTGCCGGAAAGGCTCACCGTGTCCAATGCCTCGGCGACCTTCGCCTGCACCTTGTGGTCCGGTTCGCCGAGGACCCGCAGCGCGAACGCGACGTTCTCGTAGACGGTCAGGTTCGGCAGGAGTTTGAAGTCCTGGAACACCAGGCCGACGCGCCTGCGGTAGAACGGGAGCTTGCGGCGCTTCATGCGGCCAAGCTCGACCCCGTCGACGAAGATCTTTCCCTTGGTGGGCTTCTCCTCGCGGATCAGGAGTCGAACGAGAGTCGATTTGCCCGCGCCCGATGGCCCGACGAGGAACAGGAAGTCGCCTTCCGGCACCTCGAGGTTGATGTCGCGAAGGGCTTCAGTTCCAGTTGGATACGTCTTGAAGACGTGCTGGAAGCTGATAACCGGTCGTGTTGCGAAATCCGGTGTTAAAACCATTGGCTGCGTCTCTTGCTGTGGCGTTACGCGCCGGCGGGCGCGCGTGGCTAGGTCGCGGGCAGTATAGCGCAGCGCGCCAAAGGCTCCAAACCCGCCCTCTCGTGTCAAACAATGGTTAAACGGAGGGCGGTTACGGCGCTTGCGCGATAGTCCGGACTAACGCACCATCGTCTGGCCTGGAACCCGCTGATAGTCCGGACTATCGCGGGGTTAGGCCGCTTGCGGTCCCGCTCCGTTCTTGCCGAGCCGCCAGCGCAGCCACGCCTCGATGAACGGGTCGATCTCGCCGTCGAGGACCGACTGCGCGTTGCCCACCTCGAGGCCGGTTCGCACGTCCTTGACCAGCGTGTAGGGCTGCAAGACGTAGTTGCGAATCTGCGACCCGAACTCGGCCGGCATCACCTGACCGCGGATCTGGTCCAGGTGCTCCGCCGCCTCCTGCTGCTGGCGCTGGAATAGGCGCGCCTTCAGCACCTTCATCGCCATCTCGCGGTTCTTCATCTGCGAGCGCTCGTTCTGGCACGTGACGACGATCCCCGTCGGCAGGTGCGTGATGCGCACGGCGGAGTCGGTCTTGTTCACGTGCTGGCCGCCCGCGCCGGTGGAGCGATACGTGTCGATGCGCAGGTCCTGGGGGCTGATCACGATCCCGTCCTCGTCGGTGTTCTCCAGCTCCGGCATCACCTCGACCAGCGCGAACGATGTGTGACGTCGATGGTTCTGATCGAAGGGCGAGATACGCACGAGACGATGCACGCCGTGCTCGCTGCGCATCAGCCCGTAGGCACGAGGGCCGCGCACGAAAAACGTCGTGCTCTTGAGACCCGCCTCCTCGCCGCGGGACTCGTCGGTGACCTCAGTCTCGAACCCGCGGCGCTCGGCCCATTTGAGATACATCCGCAGCAGCATCTCGACCCAGTCCTGCGCCTCCACCCCACCCTGGCCCACGGAGATGGTGATGACCGCGTTGTGCCCGGCGTAAGGATCGGTGAACAGCAGATCGAGCTCGTGCGAGCGCAGCTCCTTGGCAATAGAGGCGCGCTCGTCGTTGATCTGCCGCTCGAGGTCGGCGTCGCCTTCCGCCAGCTGCTCGAGCTCGATCAGGTCCCGGGCGCGCCGCTCGAGGCGGTCCCAGGTGCCGATGACCGCCCTCAGCTCGGACGCTTCTCGCGCCAGCTGCCCGGCGCGCTTTGGGTCGTCCCAGACCCCCGGCTTGGCGAGCTCGGCGTCTAGCTCGTCCGCCCTCTTTCGCTTGCCTGGCAGGTCAAAGGTGCTCCTTGAGGGAGAGGATCCGGTTCAGCAGCTCTTTGGGATCGAGATCAGCGTCCATGACACCTCTTGTATTTCTTCCCCGATCCGCACCAGCAGGGATCGTTCCGGCCGATCTTAGCGTTGGGGCCGCCAGGCACGGCTGCCGCAGCCGGCGCCGGCGCAGCGGGGCGCGGTTTGCGGGGTGCTCCGTTGGAGCCGGAGCCATCCGGATCGCTCGGGCCGCTTTCGTAGACCTCTCGGACAGGCGGCGGAGGCGGCGTTTGCGCGGTTGGCGCGGGCGCGACGCGGTAGATGAGCGACACGATGTTGCCCTGGATGCGCTCGGTCAGCTCGCTGAACATCTCGAACGCCTCGTTCTTGTATTCGACGAGAGGGTCGCGCTGGCCGTAGGCCCGCAGGCCGATGCCTTCGCGGAAGTGCTCCATCTGGGTCAGGTACTCCATCCACTGCCAGTCGATGACCTGCAGCATCACGCTGCGCTCGACCACCGGCATGATCTCCGCGCCCATCTCCTGGATCTTGCGGTCGTACGCCTCCACGGCGGCGGCGTAGAGATGATCGACCAGGCCTTCCGGGCCGTGCTGCAGCGCCTCCTCGGGGATCTCCGATCCCGGCGGGATGGGCAGGTACGTCGAGAGGTACTTGACCAACCCCTCCAGGTCCCAGTTCTCGAAGTGCCGGCTCTGACAGTGCTGGTCGACGCCCTTGGTGATGATCTCGCGCACGTAGCCGAGGATGTTGTCCCGCGTGTCAGCGCCCTCGAGGACCTTGCGCCGCTCCTCGTACACGATCTGCCGCTGCTTGTTCATCACGTCGTCGTACTCGACGACGTGCTTGCGGGAGTCGAAGTGCATGCCCTCGACCTTCTTCTGAGCGCTCGCGATCGACCGGGCGACCCACGGATGCTCGATCGGCTCCACCTCGAGGCTCGTCATCAAGCGGCCGATGCGGTCCGCGGCCGGGCCGAAGATCTTCATCAGGTCGTCCTCGAGTGAGATGAAGAACTTGCTCGATCCGGGGTCGCCCTGGCGGCCCGCACGCCCGCGCAGCTGGTTGTCGATGCGACGGCTCTCGTGGCGCTCGGTGCCGATGATGTGCAGGCCGCCGACCTCCTTCACGCCGGGGCCGAGCACGATGTCGGTGCCGCGTCCGGCCATGTTGGTGGCGATCGTCACGGCCTTGCTCTGCCCCGCCTCGGCGACGATCGCGGCCTCCCGCTCGTGCTGCTTTGCGTTGAGCACGTTGTGCTTCAGCCCGCGGCGCTCGAGCATCTTGGCCAGCCGCTCCGACTTCTCCACAGAGACCGTGCCCACCAGGACCGGACGCCCCTGCTTGTTCATCTCGACGACCTCGTCGATGACAGCCTCGAACTTCGATTTCTCCGTCTTGTAGATGACGTCGGGGTTGTCGTCCCGGATCATGTCGCGGTGCGTCGGGATGACGACGACGTCGAGGCCGTAGATCTTGTGGAACTCTTCGGCCTCGGTCAGGGCGGTACCTGTCATGCCCGCGAGCTTTTCGTACTGACGGAAGTAGTTCTGGACTGTGATAGTCGCGATCGTCTTCTGCTCCTGCTGGACCTTGACGCCCTCCTTTGCCTCGACCGCCTGGTGCAGGCCGTCTGACCAGCGCCGGCCGGGCATGGTGCGCCCAGTGAACTCGTCGACGATCACGATCTCCGCGTCCTTGACCAGGTAGTCGCGATCGCGCAGGAACAGCGCCTTCGCCTTCAACGCCTGGTTGATCTGGTGCGCCTCGATCACGTTCTCGAGGTCGTAGATGTTGCGGATGCCGGTCCAGCGCTCCATCTTCGCGATGCCCGTCTCGGTCAGCGAAGCGGACTTGTGCTTCAGGTCGACCTCGTAGTCCTCGCCCTCGGTAAGGCGAGCCGCCCACCGCGCGTACTGGTAGTACTTCTCGGTCGACTCGTCGGACTGCCCCGAGATGATGTGCGGGGTTCGAGCTTCGTCGATGAGGATGGAGTCGACCTCGTCGACGATCGCGTAGTTCAGGTCGCGCTGCGTAGTCTGCGACCGGTCGCGCGCCATGTTGTCGCGCAGGTAGTCGAAGGCCAGCTCGGAGTTGGTCGCGTACGTGATGTCGGCGGCGTACGCCTCCTTCTTGGTGACGGGGCGGAGGTGCTGAAGCCGCGGGTCCGGGTGTGTCTCATCGACGAACTCCGGGTCCACGATGTACGTGGCGGTCGATCCCACGTTCACGCCGACCGACATCCCGAGCAGGTGGTAGATCGGCGCCATCCAACCGGCGTCGCGCCGGGCCAGGTAGTCGTTGACGGTCACGAGGTGGACGCCCTTGCCGGCGAGGGCGTTCAGGTAAAGCGCGAGGCTCGCCACGAGCGTCTTGCCCTCACCGGTCTTCATCTCGGCGATCTTTCCCTGGTGGAGCACGATTCCGCCCACCAGCTGGACGTCGAAGTGGCGCAGGCCGATGGTGCGCCGCGACGCCTCGCGGCACAGCGCGAACGCCTCGATCAGCAGGTCGTCGAGATCCTCATCCTCCTGGGCGCGCTTGCGCAGCTCGTCCGAGCGGGCGCGCAGGCCGGCGTCGTCGAGCTTCTCCAGCTCGGGCTCGAGCGCATTGACCGCCTGGGCCACCGCGAGGTGGCGCTTGACCTCCCGTTCGTTGGGATCGAGCAGCTTTCCGAGTAGCGCAGCCATTCGTCTAGATCAGGTTACCCGGCGACGCTGAGATCGAATCCGGCTAGCTCAAGGGGTCCCCGCGAAGCCGCTGACTTCGTGGGGGCATTACGGCACCACGGGTTCGATCACGGCCAGGCCGCCGTCGGCCCTCTTGACCATGATCCGGAGGTCGCCGGAATCCTCGTCGAGGTAGACCAGGAAGGGCTGGCTGTCGGCCAGGAGCTCGGAGGAAGCCTCCTCGATCGACATAGGCCGCACCTTGAGGCGCAGGCGCTCGGGCTCCGACGAATGCGCCGGCGGCCCCGCCTCAGGCTCGACCGGAACGCGCACAGGCGAGGTTGACTGCCGCCGCCGCGTGACCTTCTCCTTGAACGCCACGACCTGGCGGTCGAGCTTGTCCAGGGCGATGTCGAGCGCGGTCAGTGGGTCGGCACCCTGCTCCTTGGCGTGCAGCACGGGCGCGCGGTGGCCATCGAGGCGCAGATGGATGGTGCACACGTACCAACTCAGGTCGCTGGACCTCCGCTTCTCGGAGAACTCGACCTCAGCCTCGAGGACCTTGCCGAAGTGGCGCTCGAGGCGGGTCAGCTTCCGCTGCGCCCCCTCCCGCACCTCCTGCCCCAGACCGTCGGTACGGTCGTGCAGGACGACCTTCACGATTCCGAGTGTAGACCGGCCCCTTTCAGGTGTCTATTCCCCCACCAATCAGCGCGTGGCGGGCTGGTAGCCGGGGGGCGCTGGGAACAGCGCCGTGATCTCCTTCGGAAGCGGAATGCCCTGCGAGAACATGCGGTCGAGGATCTTCGGCCGGATGCCCGTTGGGTGAAAGTCGGCGATGACCTTGCCCTCTTTCGTCGCGCCCTTCTGCTCCATCACGAAGATGTCCTGCATGGTGATCACGTCCTGCTCCATGCCCACGATCTCGGTGATGGCCACAACCTTGCGCGAGCCGTCGCGAAGACGGCCCAGCTGAACGACGAGGTTGATCGCGCCCGCGACCTGCTGGCGGATAGCCCGCACCGGCAGATCGACGCCGGCCATCAGGACGAGGGTTTCCAGCCGGGCCAGCCCGTCGCGTGGGCTGTTGGCGTGAAGCGTGGTCATGGAACCGTCGTGACCGGTGTTCATGGCCTGCAGCATGTCCAGCGCCTCTCCGCCACGACACTCGCCGACGACGATGCGCTCCGGACGCATACGCAGCGAGTTGATGACGAGCCGCTGGATGGTCACCTCGCCTTCGCCGTTGATGTCCTTTGGCCGCGTCTCGAGGCGGCACACGTGCTCCTGGTGAAGCTGCAGCTCGGCCGCGTCCTCGATGGTGACGATGCGGTCCTCGACCGGGATGAAGCCCGACAGAACGTTGAGGAAGGTCGTCTTTCCTGTGCCGGTTCCACCGGCAACGATGATGTTCGCCTTCGAGAGCACAGCCGCTTTCAGAAAGCCGAACCCTGCTTCGTTGCATGTGCCAAAACGGATCAAGTCCTCGACCTGGTAGGGGTCGCGTGAAAACTTGCGGATCGTGAGCAGCGGGCCGTTCAGTGCGAGGGGACGGATGACCGCGTTGACACGGGACCCGTCGGCCAGACGCGCGTCGCACAGAGGTGAGCGCTCGTCGATGCGGCGGCCAACCGTGCGGACGATGAACTGGATGACGTTCAGAAGCTGGTCTTCGTCGACGAACTTGATGTTGGTGAGGACGACCTTGCCGCCCATTTCGACGTAGACGTGGTCATTGCCGTTGACCATGACCTCGGTGACGCGATCGTCCCGGATCAGCGGCTCGATGGGCCCGAGCTGCTGGTAGTACTCGTCGATGTTGATGCCAGGGATCCGGACCGCCATTCGGCTAGCCTCCGCAACTCCGGGAATTTACAAACCGACCGCCAACTATACATTCACGCGCGCGAGACTCAGCCCGGTTACTGGCCCCGATCCGGCCGCCCTCAGCGCACTCGCGCAAGCGTCCAGAGTTGCCCCCGTGGTGGCCACGTCGTCGATCAAAAGGACGGCTTCGCCGTTCAATATCGGCCCGTTCCACGCGAATGCACCGGCGACGTTCTCGAACCGGCGGAGACGATCGTGGCCGACCTGGGGCGGCGTGGGACGCGTACGTACGAGTACGCCCTGAGGCCTCCGCAGCGCCAGCAATCGACACAGCTCGCGCGCGAGCAGCTCCGACTGGTTGTAGCCACGCATCCGCCGCCGCGCGCGATGGAGCGGGACCGCCACCGCGATGCGGGCCGCGACACCTTCGATCGCGAGCCGCTCCGCCATCAGCTGCGCCAGCGGCGCTGCGAGTCGCCTCCAGCCTTCGTACTTGAATCGGTGCACCGCCGACTCGATCGGTCCCTCGTAAGCGACCGCCGAGCGGAGCCTGGTCAGTGACTTCAGTCGCGCGCGGCAGCCGCAGTCCGCCCGCACCGAATCCACTTCCACCCCGCATCGGCCACACAGCGGCTCTTCGAGACGCCGGATCTTCGCGCGGCAGCCGTCGCATAGCCACGCGCCGACCTGCCGGCATCCCCCACAGCGCGGAGGCAGAAGCAAATCGAGCACGTGCACAGGACGAGCGTATGGCCGTGGTCAAGACCTTCTTAACAGCGCCGCGCGGGGCTACTGAATCACGATCTGGTCGCCTCGCTGGAGGTCGATGCCCGATGTCGATCCTGCCGGGAGCTCGAGGACGCTGCGCGCGCCGAGAGTCCACCAAACTATGCCGTACCAGGCTGGCAGGTTTCGATACACCTTCCTGACCCGCTCATCGCCGTCCAGAAACAAAGCGTCGATCGGGAACCTCATGAACAGCATGTGTATGCTGCCGCCCTCACAAGGGTTGATCCACATGCCTCGGCCGTGGCCGAGTGACTTGCGGAACATGAGGCCGAGCCCGCGGCCGAAGATGGTGCGCGGCATCTCCAGATCTTCGGCGAGCACTTCACCAGTTCGCTCGTGGACGGCCCGTGGTCCCTTCATCGCGATCGACTAGCCTAGCGATCCGGTCATGGTTTTCGACAGCGCTGGGGTGCACATCCACTACGAGGTCACTGGGCCTGAGCATGGAAAACCGATCGTGCTGGTCCACGGATTCGCCTCCGACTTCAGGCTGAACTGGGTCGGCACACGCTGGCAGGAGACGCTGACGAATGCCGGCTTCAAGGTCATCGGGATCGACTGCCGCGGTCACGGCCAGAGCGACAAGCCACACGACGAGGAGGCCTACGGAGTTGGCCTGATGGCCGGCGATGTCTCCGGCCTGCTCGATGACCTCGGCCTGGACAGCGCCGCCTATCTCGGATACTCGATGGGCGCGCGAATCGGGCTGCAACTCCTCCTGGATCATCCACACCGCGTCACACGCGCGGTGCTCGGCGGCATTGGATCGACGGGCGCCATCAACCACGCACAACAGATCGCTGAGGCGCTCCGAACGCGCGAGGCGACCGATGACCCGGTTGCGCAGACTTTCTACAAGTTCGCCTCGGCGAGACAGACCAATGACCTCGAGGCGCTCGCCGCCTGCATCGTCGGGCTCAAGGCCGACGTGAGCCCAGACAGGCTGGCACGAATCCGGACTCCGATCCTGATCGTCGTTGGCGATCGGGACGACATCGCCGCCGGGGCTCCGGAGTTGGTGGAGCTCATTCCCAGCGCGCGGCTGGTCACCATCGCCGGCCGGGACCACATGGGCGCCGTACCCGCCCGCGAGTTCAAGCAGGCGGCGTTGGAGTTCCTGACGGCCGAGGACTAGATCTTCCTCAGGAACCGGACGCGGTGCTTGGGCCTCTGCATCACGGAGTCCTTGGGGACGACCGAGATCGTCCCGTCCGCTTCGAGCACCGCCAGCTTTACGTCCTTCGCGCCGGTCAGGCCGTGCTCGCGGATCGCCATCTCAATCTCATCCTGAGTGACGCCTTCGCGCTTCATCACATCCTTCAGGTAATCCCCGTTGCGGATGATCTCGGCCGGTGCCGGCGTGAAAAGCCGGTGGATCATGGGCACCTGGTCGAGCTTGCCGACCAGCGCGTTGGCGCCCACCAGCGCGGCGATCAAAACGATGCCGCCGACGAGCGAGGTGTCCGGTCCTGTCATCGCCGGCTGCAGCGCATTCGCGACCAGCAGCACGAAGACAAGGTCGTAGATGGTGAACTGCCCTACCTCACGCTTTCCGAAGACCCGCAGCGCCACGAGCAGCGCAACGTAGACGACGACTCCGCGCGCCGCCAGCTCCAGCACGTTGACCGTCGGCACGAGCGCCGCCGGCCAGGAAAGGAGAAGGATCACAGAGGTCCCCGCGAAATCACGGCGAAGGCTCTGATTTCGTGGGAATTTTCAGCGCGGCTGCATCAGGATCAAAACCGCAGGGCCGAGCAGCACGATCCAGAGCGTCGGGAAGATGCAGCCCACCATCGGGAGCATCATCTTCAAGGTGGCTTGCGCACCTTTCTCCTGGGCGCGCTGGCGCCGCTTACGCCGCATCTCGTCCGCCTGGATGCGGAGGATCTTGCCGATACCGGTGCCGAACTGCTCCGACTGGATAACGGCCTGGATGAAGTTGTGTAGATCTTCCACACCGCTGTTGCGACCCATCTCGTCGAGGGCCTCCAGGCGCGGCCGGCCCAGGCTGACCTCACGCAGGGCTTTCGCAAGCAGGTCAGAGAGCGCGTTGCGGTACTTGTCGGTCACGCGCGCGAGCGCGGCATCGAAGCCAAGTCCGGCGTCCACACAGATGACCAGCAGGTCGAGCGCGTCGGGGAGGGCCTTCTGGATCTCTGTCCTGCGCCCGTCGACCTTCTGCTTGAGCCATAGGACCGGCACGTAGTAGCCGAGGATGGCGCCCGCCAGGAGCGCGAGAACGAGATACACGGGGTTGGCGAGCAGCAGGCCGAGGAGGAAGCCGATCGCGGCCAGGATCGCGGCCGCCACCAGCCGCACGGCCACGAAGTCTTCAGGCGTCAGGTTGCCAGGACGTCCCGCGAGCTCGAGCCTGCTGAGGAGGTCCTGTCTTGCTTTCTGCGGCGTCGAGCGGGACATGATGGAGCCGATCTTCTCGATGGCGGGCCGAAGCACGCGCTCGCTGAACGGCCGCTGCAGCTCGATCTCTTCGATCGTCAGCTGTTGCCTCTCGCCGCCATACGCCGCGAGTCGCTGCTGGACGTTGAGCGACGAAGAGGACGGCGTACGCGCAAGGCCGATGAAGATGATCAGGACACCGACGCCTGCGAGAAGCGCGAGAAGAACGGTTGTGCTCATCGACTAGACCTCGATCGCCACGATGCGGCGGATGATGAGGTTGCCGACGAAGATCATGAAGCCGCCGATCGCAAGCAGGATCCAGCCGATGATGTTGCCGAACATCGGCTTGAAGTACGTCGGCGTGACGAAGAACATGAATGCGGCGAGCAGGATCGGCAGCGCGGTGATGATCGTGCCCGACGCGCGGGCCTGAGCGGTCAGCGTCTGAATCTCGCCCTTGATCCGCACGCGCTCGCGAATGGTGTAAGCGATGTTGTCGAGGATCTCGGCGAGGTTGCCACCGACGGTGCGGTGGATCGAATATGCGGTCGCGACCAGGTCGAAGTCAGGCGACGCGATGCGCTTGGTGATGTTGGACAGCGCCTCGTCTGGCGAGCCACCGAGGTTCATCTCGCGCACAGCGCGCGCGAACTCGTCGCCGATGGGCGCGACCGCGTTCTTGGCCACCGTATCGATCGCCTGGGCGAACGAGTAGCCGGCTTTCAGCGCGTTGGAGAGGAGTGTCAGCGTGTCACCGAGCTGGTTGTTGAACTTCTTCAGCCTCTGGCCGATCCGGTACTTCACGTAGAAGCCCGGGATCAGGTAGCCCGCGAAGAATAAAAGCGCGAACAGAAGGCCCCAGCGCCAGTAGGCGATCAAACCGACGACCACGCCGCTGCCTACCTGGATCATGAAGTACTCGGACGGCCGAAGCTTCAGGTCGGCTCGCTGCAGCTGCTCCGCCACCGAAGGCTTGCCCTTCTTGGTGTTGCCTTTCCCGAACCTGTCGGCGGCGGGTGAGAACAGCCGGTTCAGGCTGTCGCGCATGCTCCCCGACTGCGGGAGGGCGGCAGCACCCGCGGTGGTGACACCGTACGCGGCCAGGCGTGCCTGGAAATCCTCCGCGCCACCGGCTGAGCGCCGCATCTGGCTGATGCCGAGGAAGAACAGGAAGACGCCTGCGAAGGCGATCAATCCGAAAATCACTGAAATCGGCATCTGTCTCTCCTAATGCGTCAGTACAACTTGTCTGGTGATGGCTGGCGTGCGGGGGCGAACAACGAATCTTGCACTTCTTCACCCTCTGCCCTGAGGTGCTCCATACGCATGGGCAGAAGTCCGGTGGCGCTGTGGTAGCCGACCGCCTTGCCTTCGGCGTTGACGCCGACCTGCTTGAACGTGAAGAGCTCCTGCGTCGTGACCTCACCGTCCTTGCTCATGCCTGTCACTTCCGCCACGCTGACGATGCGGCGCACACCGCCGCGCAGGCGCGACTGCTGAACAATGAGGTGGATCGCGGACCCGATCGTCTCGCGGATAGCGCGTGACGGAAGATCCTGGCCTGCCTGGAGGACCAGGGTCTCGAGACGGACCAGGCACTCGTGCGGGTTGTTAGCGTGGATCGTCGACATCGAGCCGTCGTGGCCGGTGTTCATGGCCTGGAGCATGTCCAGTGCCTCGCCACCACGACACTCACCGACGATGATGCGGTCGGGGCGCATACGCAGGCAGCTCTTCACGAGCTCGCGAATCGGCACAGCGCCCTTGCCCTCGACGTTGGGCGGGCGCGACTCGAGCTGGATCCAGTGGGGCTGCTGCAGCTGCAACTCGGCCGCGTCCTCGCACGTGATCAGGCGCTCGTTCTCGGGGATGAAGGTCGACAGGATGTTGAGCAGCGTCGTCTTCCCGGAGCCGGTGCCACCGGAGACCAGGACGTTCAGGCGGGCACGGACGCACGACCGCAGGAACGTCATGATCTCGGGACTCGATGACCGGAACCGGTTGACGATGTCCGCCGGTCCCCACTTCTCCTTGGCGAACTTTCGAATTGTCAGCGCGGGACCTTTCAGGGCGATCGGCGGGATGACGACGTTGACACGCGACCCGTCCTTGAGGCGAGCGTCACAGATAGGCGTCGACTCGTCGACACGGCGGCCGACCAGGCTGACGATGCGGTCGATGACCTGACGCATCTGCCGCTCCGACTCGAAAGTGACCGACGAGAGGACCGGCTCACCGCTTTTTTCGACGTAGATCTGCTTCGGGTGGTTGGCCATGATCTCGGTGATGCTCGGGTCAGCGAGCAGCGCCTCGAGCGGACCGAGTCCGAGAACGTCGTCGAGGACCGAGTCGACAAGGCGCTCCTTGTCGTTCTTGGTCATGGTCATCGCGGTGCTTCGGAAGTACTCCTCGGCGAGCTCGAGGATTTTTTCGCGGACGCCGGCCTTGTTGCTGGAGTCGATTTCGTCCGCGAACTTCTCGATCAGCTTGGAGTGGATCTGCACCTTCGCCGCGGTGAAGGCGGGGCTGAGCTCGCCTCCTACACCGCGGGCGGCGGCGGCCTGAGACAGCGACGTAGGAGCTGCAGGCGCTGCCGGCGCGGACGGCTGCGCCACCGGGATCGACTGCTGTGGCGTGTACGGCGTGGCCCCCGGCAGGGTCGCGGTGGCGGGACCGTTTCCGGTCGGTCCCGCCGGTGGAACCGTCTGGTTCTGCTTGACCCTATCGAGGAGTCCCATGGACCTCGATTACAGCGACGTGAAGTGGAATCTGGCGTCGACTTGCTTGTTGGTCACTCCTCCGGCAGCCTGGATGGTTGCGCATGAGGTGTCCTGGTTGTCCGTCGGGGGCGTCGCGTAGTCCTTGTAGGACTCCAGCGTGTAGCGGAGCTGCGTGTTGGCCAAAAACCAGACCATGTACTCGGCGTCGCACTGAGTGATCTCGATGGTGAGGCTGGAGGTGACTCCGCTGGCCTGAGCGCTGCTGCCCGCCGCACCGCCACCGCCGTTCGCGGGTTGCACTCCGGTGCTGGCCGGACCGAGACCGATGACGCGAAGCTGCGTGAACACGGTCTTGCTGACCTGGCGGGCCGTGCCCTGTTGCGCGGCGTTCGTAGCGAATGTAGTCAGCTGAGTAGACGCGATGACCGTGATGTAGTCGCCGACGCTGATGTGACCCGCGACCCCCTGCTGCTCACCGGTCGGGATCGTCATCCCGACATAGCCCTTCGCGAGGGGCAGATACGCCGGCGCGGCACCGGCCGGCACGAGGCTCAGGTCCCTCGCCAGCATGTCCGAGGTGATGATCGAGCCCTTGCTGATGTTCACCTCCGAGATCAGGCCCATGACGTCGGTCGTCGCCGGGTAGGAGTTGCCCAACGACGCGTTGCCGTTCACCGACGCCTTGGCGACCTCGACGTCCGCCGACGTGAGCTGGTGGCGCAGGGGAATCGACTGCTTGGCGATGACGACCGACGTGGTCGGTCCGCCGCCGATCGCTCCGCCGCCACCAAGGCTGCTGAGCAGGAACACAGCGCCGAACGCGACGATCGCGAGGAGTACGCCGATGATGATGAATAGACGGCCGCCACCAGGGCGGGGTCTTGCAGCAGGCTGTGCGACGGCCAAGACTAAGTCACCTCCGATTGATTCCGAAAAAGTGGCGACATTGTAAGCACGCGAACCGCGTTATTCACCCCAATTCGCTGTAAAGAAGAGAGCCCCTTGCGGGGCTCTCTTTGAAGGTGCTGTTACGTGGGCTTTACGCGCCGAGGGCTGCTACGACGTTCGAGAACACGTTCTTGATCTGGTTGCCCATCGTAAGAAGGATGACGATGACCACGATTGAGACCAGCACGAGGATCAGGGCGTACTCAACCATGCCCTGCCCTTCCTGACGAGTCGTAAGGCTGCGAAGCTTCCAGTAAAGGCTCAACATTTCTGCGATTTCACCTCCTTTTTCCTGAACTACAGGTTCTTGACCTGTGTGACGTGGCCTGGTTCCAGTTCTTGCGCACCAGGCCTTTGTCGCGGGCCGAGATGCTACTCAGCGGTTCTGGGCAGGTCAATTCATTAGCCAAAACGACCGGCCCAGCCATCCCGGTCGCTAACCTTCCCGGGCGGAAATGGAGGTGACGGGCGCGGCGCAGCCGCTGACTGGGCGTCCGGCCGGCTACTGGCGCGACCTGATCCTCGGCCGCCTGGTCCCTTCCCTTTTCTTCAGCCTCTTCCTGGCCCGCCAGCTGGTGCTGCTCTGGAACGGCCTCCCCGGCATCCACACCGCGTCGGATGCGTTCTTCGTCGCCCAGCAGGGCCTGGCGCTGGCCTACTTCACGATGCTGGTCGTCCTCTACGCCGTCCGGCTGCCGCAGCGCGGCACCGACCACCGGGCGACCGTGATCTTCATCGCCTTCAGCGGAACCTTCTCCGCGATCGGCGCGAGCTTCCTGCCGGGTGGGGTGCGTCGGGACGAGCTGGTGGTGGCGGCCGACGTCCTGGCCACGGCCGGCCTTGCTTACTCGGTGTGGGGCCTGGCCTACCTCCGGCGCTCGTTCTCGATCATCCCCGAGGCCCGCCGCCTGGTGACCGGCGGCCCCTACTCGCTGAGCCGCCATCCCGTCTATCTCGGCGAGATCACGACCGCCATCGGCGTCAACCTGGCAACCGGCGGCTGGCTGACCGCGATCGCGATCGTCTACTTCATCGCATGCGAGCTGCTCCGCATCCGCTGGGAGGAGCGGATCCTCGCTGCCACCTTCCCCGACGACTACCCCGCATATGCAAGACGCGTCCCCCGCTACCTACCCAATCCCTTCGCAAACCGCTAGCAGCTCGGGGTTGAGCGAGTGGCTCAGCGCCCGCACGCTGCTCATCGGCGGCGTGCTGATCGTCGTGCTCGCGCTGTTCATCGCCCCCGAGCAGGACCCCGACTTCTGGTGGCACCTGCGGATCGGGCAGTGGATGGTCGACAACTCGACCCTCCCGTCGACGGACATCTTCACCTTCACGGTGCCGACGCACGTCTGGACCGACCACGAGTACCTGACCGAGATCCTGATGTACCGCGTCTTCAGCGCGTTCGGGCTGCCGACCCTGATCGTCCTGTTCGGGCTCCTTACATGGCTGGGGTTCTGGCTGATGTACCTCCAGGTGCGCCGCCAGCCGTTCGTGTTCGTCGGCCTCGGCCTGGCCATCGGCGCCATCGCCGGCGCCCCCATCTGGGGGCCGCGCGCGCAGATGATCACGTTCGCCCTCAGCTGCCTCGAGCTCTACTGGCTGCACGGCTACATGAGCGGCCGCAGCCGCGCCCTCAACTTCTTCCCGCTTCTGATGGTCTTGTGGGCCAACCTGCACGGCGGCTGGGTGATCGGCTTCGTGTGGCTGGGGATCGCCCTCGTGACCGAGCTGTTCATGTGGGCCTGGGATCAAGACAATCCCGCCCATCGCATGCACGCGCGGCGGTTGGGGATCATCCTGGGCGCCTCGGTTGTCGCCGTGGCCGCAACCCCCCACTTCCTCAGCCTCTACCCCTACCCGTTCCAGACCGAGGGCAGCGTCGCCCAGCAGCGCCTGATCGTCGAGTGGTTCTCGCCGGACTTCCACTCCTTCTACGTGCGGCCGTTCGAGGCGATGGTGTTCCTTCTCATCGGCGGTTTCGCGCTGCGCCGGCCGACTCTCTACGAGTTCTTGCTGACAGCGGCGGCTCTTTTCCTCGCGCTTCAGTCCGTGCGTAACATCGCGCTGTTCGTCGCCGCGACGACGCCGGTCTTGATCACCACGTATGGATCGTGGTGGCGGGAGTTCGTGGCGACCCGGAAGTGGACGCTGTCGCTGCCCCCGCGACCGCTGTTCGCGGTGGTCACCGCGATCGTCCTGGTCGTGATCATCGGCGCAACCACCCTGCGGGTCGGCAACGAGCTGTCGTCGACCAAGCAGCAGCAGCTCGACGCTTCGACCTACCCGATCGACGCCGCCGACTGGCTCGCAGCCCACCCGGCAGTCGGCACGCACATGTACAACCAGTACGGCTGGGGCGGCTACCTCGCCTATCGGTTCTACCCGCAGAAGAACCGCCAGGTGTTCATCTTCGGCGAGGCCGCGCTGATGGGTGATCCGCTGCTCAACGAGTACGAGGACGTCCAGACGCTGCGCCCGGACTGGAAGCAGATCCTGGACAAGTACCAGGTCGACTACATCGTCTACAACAAGGGCGAGGCACTGTCGAACGTGCTGGCGGACGAGCCGGATTGGATGCTGGTCTACTCCGACTCGGTCTCGGTCATTTACGTCAGAACAATTTCCAGATCTTGAAATTCGGCGTGTCGTAGCTGGGCGGGCCGAGCGCCGGCGGCGGTGGAGACTGGAGGTCGCTCGTCCAGATCACGTAGCGGATCTGGTTGGCCTGGACAAACTGCTCGATGTCGGTCTGGCCGGTGAGCAGGTCGCCCGCGATCCTGGTCTTCGCCGGGTAGTCGAACGTCTCGTCGTAGTGGCCGACGTACACGGTGTCGGAGCTGTACGCCGGCACGTAGAGGCCGACGCCGGGCATGCACAGCACGCGCCCGGTCGGCTCAGAGCCGAGCCAGTTGAAGCCGTCGTACTCGGCGGTCGTGATGGAGTACTGAGGCTGGGTCGCGACGGCAAGAGGCGCGAGAAGAAGGAACGCGCTGCCGATCGCCGAGGCCGACACATAAGTGAAAGGAATGAGGCGCCGCGCCCGAACGCTGCGCAGGCGTGGCACAACGGCCTCGTACATGCCCCTCGCCGCAAGCACCCCGAGCGGAAGGTAAATGCCGTCGAAGAATCGCCGGCGAAGGTCGCCCGCGGGGTTGGGCAGCCACAGGATCGCGGCGAGGAGCACCAGCCACGCGAGCAGGAAGAGGTCTTCGCGCGTGCGGCGGCGGATCGCGCCCGGGATCCCGAACGCCGCCAGCAGCAGCTGCGGCGCGAGAGCGAACAGGAGGCTGATCGACTCCGGCGCGACCGCGTTCTTGGAGTGGAAAGTCCACCGCTCGACCTCCGGGTTGCCGACGAACGCGAGATATGAATAAAGGACGTAGGGCGCCGGGATCGCGAACGCGAGCGCTCCGGCCACCCAGCCACGGTTCGTGTCCGG
>DATEHC010000157.1:0-15479 GCA_035279785.1 Candidatus Dormiibacterota bacterium | reverse complement strand
GAAGCCTGCACGGCATCGAGCATGCCCGCGACCCGGTAGACGAAAGGACACGAGTAGTCGAAGAAGACGTCGAGCTTGATGGTCACGCCTGAAGTTCCAACGCGGCTGTGGCTGACGCGTATTCCAGACAGCTGGAAGTGGATGTGGCCGGACGTCTTGATGCGGCTGGTGCCATTCACGCTGGCCTATGCCGCGGCTGCGGTGCTGAGCAAACGCGCGGCGTGGCTCGGTCTCGGAGTCGGAAGCATGAGCGTCCAGCTTTTGTTCGCCGCCGTGGCTGTCCCAGTGATGTTCGCGGCCGCGGTCGCCGTTCAGCTGTGGCTCACCCGGCGTCGCGGCGCGCTGAGCGTGCCCGCGGCTGCGGACGACGCCTGGTTCCAGGGCGCGTTCTACGTCGTGAATGGACCTGTCGAGGAGGCGTTCTTTCGCGGCCTCGTGCAGGGCGGGCTGTCCGTGCTTTGGAATGCGCCGATCGGATTCGCGATCGCGACAGCGGTCTACGTCGTGTACCACCGCCTCGGACGCTGGCCCTGGGAGGACACGCTGGCGACGGCGTTCGTCGGCGTACCCATGGGGCTCGCGTTCTGGCTGCTGCCCGGACCTCCTTCGCTCCTCGGCGTGTCGCTGGCCCACATCGCCGCCACCTGCGGCTTTCTCGGTCCGGGGCCTTACTTGCTGCGAAGGCTGCGACTCGTATAGGTGATCACGCTCGATCGCAGGCAGAAGGTGATCCTTGTGTGGGCCGGGCTCGCCGTCATCCTGACGAACTTCGAGGGCAACATCCTCATCCTGTCGCTCCCGGGCATCGCGAGGGAGTTCCACGCCAACACGCTCGGTCTCGCTGAGCTCGGGTCGGTCCTCGCGCTCGGGACGCTGGGGGCGCTTCCACTCGCGACCCTCGCCGACAGGTTCGGGCGACGCCGGATGATCGCGGTCGGAGTCTTCGGCGCGTCGCTCGCGAACCTCGTCAGCGGATTCGCGGCGTCGCTGGCCGAGCTCGCGTTCCTGCGATTGTTCGCGGTGGCGTTCGAGGTGCTGGTCGTGGGGGTGATCACGGCGCTGATCGTCGAAGAAGCGCCCCCCGCGCACCGCGGCACCGCGGTCAGCCTCATCGCGCTGCTTTCGGGGATGGGAATCTTCATCGTCGTCGTCGCGTACCCGCTGGTCGCGCCGCACTGGCGATGGCTGTTCTGGTCGGCCGGCGTGGGAGTCGTTCTCTCTCCCTTTATCTGGTGGCTGCTGCCGGAGAGCAAGACGTGGGAGCGCGTCCGCTTCAGCGGATCGGCGCTGCGCGTCCTTTTCGCGCCGCCGTGGCGGCGCCGCATCGTGATCCTCGCCGTCATGACGGGGCTGCTTGCGGTGCTTCTCCAGCCCGCCGGTCTGCTCTACACGGTCTACGCGTCTTTCGACCTGCACTGGTCGGCCGCGGCAATCAGCATCCTGATCGTGGTCAGCGGCATCGCCGGCGCGGCGTCATATCTCGCGGGCGGCTTCCTCACCGACCGTTTCGGGAGACGCGGGCCCGCCATCGCGCTGACGATCGCCACCGCCGCCTCGACCAGCCTGAGCTTTGGCACGGGGTCGGTCGGTTTCTTCGTGGGCAACCTCCTCTGGAGCGCTTTCGCCAGCGCGAGCACCCCGGTGTTCGGAGCCTGGTCGGGCGAGCTGTTCCCCACTCGCGCCCGCGCGACGGCCGAGGCGGCCACCGCGGTCGTGGCCGCGGTGGGCGGAATCGCGGGCCTGCAGCTGGTGGCGTTCTTTGCCACCTCCGCCGGGCTCGGCGGTGCGATCGAGCTCGGCGGCGTGGCTGCGGTCGCGGGGGCGCTGCTGCTGTTCCTGCTGCCGGAGACGAAAGAGCAGCCGCTGCCGGAGTAAGGCGCGAGTGCCGGCATTCGCGGTAAATCCCGGCCCGCGAAACCCGCGAGTGCCGGCGGTCGCGCGCATTGGGGACGAGTAAGGTTTCAGCCGCACATGGAGTCGGCGCGCGCAGTCGTGATCGGCGGCGGCATCACCGGCACGAGCGTGCTCTACCACCTGGCCAAAGCGGGATGGAAGGACGTCGTGCTCCTCGAGAAGGACGAGCTGACGAGCGGCTCGACGTGCCACGCCGCGGGCCTCGTCACGCAGTTCAACCCGTCGCCCACGATGATGCGGTTCCGCGGCTACAGCATCGAGCTGTACCAGGAGCTCGGCGTCTTCGAGACGGTGGGCAGCCTTCGCTTTGCGTCATCGCGCGATCAACTCAAGGAGCTCCAGCGCGGGGTCAGCCGTGCGCGCGGGATCGGCCTGGACGTCGACCTGGTCAGCGCCGACGAGGCCGCGCGCCTGATGCCCGTGATCACACGCGACTCGCTCTACGGCGCGGTCTGGGTGCCGGGCGATGGCTTCCTCGACCCGCACACCGCGACGCATGCGCTTGCGGCCGCCTCGCGGAAGCTGGGCGCGCGCGTGCTGACGCACAGGCGCGTCACCGACATCGAGCTCGACGCGCGGGGGAACGTCGTCGCCGTGCAGACGGATGAAGGACCGATCGCGACCGAGGTGGTCGTCGTTGCGGGCGGCATATGGGGACCACAGATAGCCGCGATGGCGGGCGCGTTCGTCGTCTCGACTCCGGTCGATCACCAGCACGCGGCGTTGCTCGCGGTCCCGGGTCACGAGCTGCCGCACGACATGCCCTGCTTCCGCGACCCCGACAACCTCGTGTACGGAAAGGCCGAGGCAGGCGGCATGGTGCTGGGCGGCTACGAGTCGAACCCGGTCGCGCGCTGGATCGACGGCGTCCCATGGGATCACGCGGGTACGTCGCTACCGCCTGACCAGGCGCGGTTCGAGCCGCTGCTCGCCGGGGCTGCTCGTCGCTTCCCATTCGCGCACGACGCGGGCATCGTCAAGCTGGTGTGCCACCCCGACGCGATGACGCCGGATGCGGGCCCGCTGGTCGGCCCCGTGCCTGGTGTGCGCGGCCTTTTCATGGCGGCAGGCCTGTCGCTCAACGGCTTCGGCGGCGCCGGCGGCATCGGCCGCGCGATCGCCGAGATGGTGACAGGCGGCGAGACCGAGCTCGACCTCTACGCCTACCGGCCGTGGAGGTTCGGCCCGGTGCATCGCGACGCGCGCTACGTCGCCGAGCTCGCGCGCGAGACCTACAAGTACTACTACCTGCTCCGCTATCCCTTTGACTCCGACGAGTGGGGCCGGCCGAGGCGCACCAGCGCCCTGCACTCGCGACTGCAGGATCTGGGCGCGGTGTTCGGTGTCAAACACGGATGGGAGAGGCCCGACTACGTCGAACCCGGTAAGGCCTGGCGGCGCGCTGGACCTGATCAGCGGAGGTTCGGCTTCACGCGACCGCCGTATTTCGAGCGGCTAGCCGAGGAGCATCGCGCCTTCCGCGAACGCGTGGGCATCATCGACATGAGCTCCTTCGGAAAGGTGGAGATCACCGGCGCAGGCGCGTTGTCGCTGCTCGAGCACGTCGCCGGCAACCGCATCGACCGGCCCGTCGGTTCGGTGATCTACACCCAGCTTCTCGAGAAGGACGGCGGAATCGCGGCCGACGTCACCATCACGCGGCTGGCGGAAGATCACTTCCGTCTCGTCACCGGTGCGGGCTACGTCAACAGCGACATGGGGTGGCTGCGAATGCAGGTCCGCAACGAGGAGGTCGAGCTGCGCGAATCGTCTGAGGAGCTCTCGGTCATCGGCATGTGGGGACCGAGCGCGCCGAAGGTCCTGCCCGAAGTCGATCTGCCCTTCATGCAAGCGGCCGAGATTCGCATCGACGGTTTTGCGGTGTTCGCCCAGCGCGTCACCTACGTCGGAGAGCCTGGGTGGGAGCTGTACGTCGATCCATCTGTTGCCGGCCAGGTGTGGGATCGGCTGATGACCCTGGGCCGCGACTTCGGCATCACGCCCGGCGGCTACCGCGTGCTCGACTCGCTGCGGATGGAGAAGGGCTACCGCTACTACGGCACGGACATGGGCTTGCTTGACACTCCCTTCGAGGCGGGGCTCGGGTTCGCGGTCGACCGCGAGAAGTGGCCTGGGATCAACCGCGAGGTCAGCCGCCGGCTGCGCACGCTCGCCGTCGGCGGCGAGGACTACGTGCCCGTCTACGGCGGCGAGGCGGTGCTGAGCGAGGACAAGGTGGTCGGGCGCTTGCGCAGCTGCACCTATGGCTTCACCGTGAAGCGCAACCTCGCTTACTCGTACCTGCCGTCCGTCATGAAGCCCGGCGCCACCCTGGAGGTCGAGGTGTTCGGCGCGACGGTGCCGGCCACTGTCATGCGAGACCGGGTCCTTGAGCCAGAACCAGCGAGGCCGGGGCGCGCGCAGGGCGCATGAAAGCTGACGTGGTCAGCGCCAGCGTCAACCTCTGGAAGGGTCGAGATGTACGCATCTCGCCGTTGTCGGGCGGCCTGACCAACGAGAACTTCCTCGTCGAGGCCGACGGCCAGAAGTACGTCATGCGCCTGCCGGGCCGGTCGACCGAGCTGCTTTCCATCGACCGCGCGAACGAGGTCTACAACACGAAGGCCGCCGCATCGACAGGCATCGGCCCCAAAGTGCTGGAGCACGTCGCCAACCTCGACGTGATGGTGCTCGAGTTCATCCCCGGGCCGACGATGTCGGCGAAGACGCTGCAGACGCCACGGATGGCCGCGCGAATGGCGCAGTCGTTTCACCGCCTGCACGCGGCGCCGCGATTCCAGCAGGACTTCAACATGTTCCGGCTCATCGAGTACTACCTGCGCATCGTCGACGAGCACCGCGTGACGATTCCGCCCGATTACCCCGACTGGCTCCCGACCGTCGGTGAGATCGAGCGCGCCGTCTCGGTCCGCGCGGTGACGCCCGCGCCGTGCCACAACGACCTGCTGTGCGAGAACTTCATCGACGACGGCGTGGCCCTGCGCATCGTCGACTACGAGCTGAGCGGCAACAACGACCCCTGCTTCGACCTCGGCAACACCGCCCAGGAGGCGGAGTTCGACCAGGACCTGCGGGCGGCGCTCTGCGACGCCTACTTCGGGAGAGGCCACCCCGAGCAGCTCGCCCGCATGAACCTGTTCGCCCTCATGTCGGACGTGGGCTGGACGCTGTGGGGCGCGATCCAGGCGAAGATCTCGGCGGTCGACTACGACTTCGGGGCTTATTACAGGGGGCGCTGGGAGCGGGCCGTCGAGGTGCTCCGGTCCGACCGCCTCAGGAGCTGGATGGCCGAAGCGGCCGATTGACGTGACAGGCTGCCGGTGCTACCTTCGCGCCGGTATATCGGTCGCATATCGGCCGGTTGAAAGGCGCAAGTGCCGGCGCCGAGGGAGTAGGGGAAGGTGGCGGTCGCCGAGCGGCTCGCCGTGCGTTCGCAGAGCGAAGAGGCCTACTCGCGCCTCCTCGAGCGGATCGTGAGCCTCGACATGCCGCCGGGCTCGGTGGTCAACGAGGCTCGCCTTCGCGAAGAGCTCAAGATCGGCCGCACGCCGATCCGCGAAGCGCTCCAGCGCCTGGCCCGCGAGAACCTCGTCCGCTCTGTCCCCCATCGCGGCACGTTCGTCACCGACGTGAACATCACCGATCTCGCTCGCATCACCGAGGTGCGCGTCGTCCTCGAGTCCCACGCTGCCCGGCTCGCCGCCGAGAAGCGCACCGGCACGGACAGCCAGGCGATTGCCGAGCTCCTCGAATTGTTGCTTGGCGGGAGCGTCACCGCGCAGCGCGATTTGATGCAGCTCGACCAGAAGATCCACCGCCTGATCTACCGCGCCGCCCACAACCCGTTTCTCGAGGCGACCCTCGAGCGCTACTTCAACCTGAGCCTGCGCCTCTGGTACCTGGTGCTCGACCGCCAGCTCGGCCTGCGCCAGGCGGTGGACGAGCACATCGACATGCTGCGAGCTGTGCTCGCAGGAGACGGCGAGCTTGCCGAGACGATCATGCGCAAGCACGTCATCGGCTTCGAGCGGGAGATTCGCAGGGTGTTGGTGGAGAGGTAGGAAGGTGCCGAGGGTCTTTTTTGCGACCGACCTGCATGGCTCCGAGGTGTGCTGGAAGAAATTCCTGAACGCCGCGAAGTTCTACGACGCCGACGTCTTGATCTGCGGCGGCGACATGACCGGCAAAGCGATCGTGCCGATCGTCGCGGAGAACGGCCATTACGCGGTCACCCTCGGCGGCGAGTCGCAACTCGTGGCGGCCGAGCAAGTCGTCGAGGTCGAGAACAACATCCGCCGCCGGGGTTACTACCCGCTGCAGATGTCGGTCGACCGGCTGCACGAGCTCGACCAGGATCCGGCGAAACGCGCGGCGTGCTTCCAGGAGGTGATGCTCGAAGGCGTCGACCGGTGGATGAAGATGGCGGCCGACAAGCTGCGCGGCACCGGGGTGCGCATCTTCGTGTCGCCGGGAAACGACGACGAGATGGAGGTCGACGACGTCATCCGCAACGCCGAGATGGTCGAGCTGGGCGAGGGACGCGTGGTCGAGATCGACGGCTTCTCGATGATCTCGACAGGTTGGTCGAACCCGACGCCGTGGAAGACCCATCGCGAGGAGGCCGAGGAGCAGCTCGCCGAGCGCATCGACGCGATGGCGTCGCAGCTGCCGGATCCCTCGCGCGCGATCTTCAATCTGCACTGCCCGCCGTTCCGGTCGGGCCTCGACGAGGCCCCAGCCATCGATGCGGACCTTCGACTCCTGCACGGCGGCCGCGCTCTTCGACCGGTCGGATCGACCGCAGTGCGCGAGGCGATCGAGAAGCGGCAGCCTCTGCTCTCGCTACACGGCCACATCCACGAGAGTAAGGGCGCCGTGAAGATCGGCAAGACGCTTTCCATCAACCCGGGCAGCGCTTACGAAGAGGGAATGCTCATGGGGGCGATCATCCAGCTCGACCCCAAGAAAGGAATCAAGAGCTACCAGCTGGTCAATGGATGAGTAAGGAGGAAGCATATGGCTGACGCGACGATGGGGAGCGGCACCGCGAGGCCGGCGCTGTTCTTGCGCAATGCGACCGGCCTGGTCAAGGCCTGGTCGACCTTCGACGCCTTTGTCTATTCGTTCTGGTCGGTGAACCTGATCACGCTCGGGCTGTACGGGATGTCTTTCCTGTACACCGTGCCCGACGGCCAGGCCCTCGTCGCCATCCTGCTGTTCGGCCTCCTGACCACCTTCCTCGTCGTCACGTACGCGATGCTCGTCAGCGTCATGCCGCGCACTGGCGGCGACTACGCCTGGCAGAGCCGCGTGCTCGGCGGCGGGCTCGGGTTCGTGCTTTCGATCACCGGATGGTGGTTCACGCTGTTTCTCTGGGCGCCGATCTACGCCAACATCCTGGTCGTCCAGTTCTTCTCACCACTCGCCTACACGCTCGGCGCGAGCGGCTTCGCGAGCTGGTGGACGACGCAGACCGGCATCTTCGTGTCGTGCCTGGTCGTGCTCGCGTTCGTAAGCGTGGTCGTGACCCTCGGCATGGAGACCTACGCGCGCATCCAGAAGATCTGCTTCTGGATCGGCATCGTGGGGCTGGTCGTGGTGATCGGGCTGCTGGCTTTTGCCAGCCAGAGCGACTTCCAGAACGCGTTCAACCGCGAGGCGCAGTCGCTGTTCGGAGCCTCGGGCAACGCGTATCAGGCGACGATCGACGCCGCCGCAAAGGGCGGGTTCGGCAGCTCGGACTTTGGCACATTCTCGTTCGGTCCGATCCTTCTGGTCCTGCCCTGGCTCGCCTTCTACCTTCTGTGGCCCAACTGGGGCGCAACCCTGTACGGCGAAGTGCGCGGCGCCAAGGACATCCGGAAGCCGTTCTGGAGCATGTTCTGGGGCCTTTGGGTGACGATCGCCCTCGTCGCGGTCGTGCTCTTGCTCATGGTCAAGACCATGGGCTGGAACTTCTACCAGGCGTCCAACGCGGCCTACTGGAACATGATCTACGCGGTACCCAACGCACCTACCCCGCCCGTTCCGATCTGGCCGTACCCGGTGATGTTCGCGGGCTGGCTTGTCGACAACCACCTGTTCCAGGCGGTGCTGATCATCGTCATGGGCCTGTGGTTCTTCGGCTGGGCCGGCACGCTGTTCCTTTCGTCGACGCGCGTCATCTTTGCCGCAGCGTTCGACCGCGTGCTTCCTTCATGGGCGGCCAGCATCTCGGCCACGAGGCGCGTGCCGTACGGCTCTCTGGTGCTGATGATCGTGCCGTCGATCGTGGTCAGCGCGATCTACGCGTACAAGCCCAACTTCACCGCAGTGTTCCTGGACGCGACCTCCGTCCTCGCGCTCACCTTCTTCGCCACCACCGTGGCGGCGATCATCCTTCCCTGGCGGCGCAAGGACCTGTATGACGCATCGCCGATCGCCAACTACAAGATCGCCGGCATTCCCGCCATCACCGTCGTGGGCGTGATCACCGGGATCTTCCTGCTCTTCATGCTCTACGAGTGGTTCTTCAACAACAGCAACCTCTACGGAACCTCGTTCTCCGCCACCGCCAGCGGCGGCTCGCCGACGGGGTATTCGTTCTGGTATTTCGTCGCGACGTACGTCGTGGCCATCGCCATCTACGTCGGCGCGCGAGTCGTGCGCAGCCGGCAGGGCATCGACCTCAGGCGAATCCACCACGAGATCCCTGTTGAGTAGTGTTTCGGCGGCCGCCGGGCGAAAGCTCGGCGGCCTTATCTTTAGCGCCCCGATGCGCCGGGCGCGCGCAGGGCGCATGAACTAAATGTTGGAATACACACTCCGTACCTACCAGTCGCCGACGCGGCTCGTCCAGCGGCTCGGCGCGATCCAGGAGCTCGGCACCGAGGCCACGCAGCTCGGCATGCGGCGGCCGCTGCTCGTCACGGATCCGGGCGTGAAGGCAGCGGGCTTGCTGGAGATGGCGCTCGAGGTGATGCGTCGCTCGGACGTCGAACCCGTCGTCTTCGACCGGGTCCGCGCCAATCCGCCCGTCGCGCTCGTCGACGAGGGCGCAAGCGAGTACCGCAGGCAGGGCTGCGACGGCCTGGTGGCCATCGGCGGCGGTAGCTCGATCGACACCGCCAAGGGCATCGGCGTCGTCGCCGCCCACGACCACGGGAGCATCGTCGATTACGAGTGGGGGCACGAGCCGATCTCGTCGCGGATCCCGCCGATGATCGCGGTGCCCACGACGGCGGGCACCGGCAGCGAGGTCACGCTCTGGGCGGTCATCACCGACCCCAAGCGCAAGATCAAGTTCAACGTGGGCGGCACGCCGAACATCGCGTCGTGGGTCGCGGTGATCGACCCCGAGCTGACCGTCAAGCTGCCCGCGGCTGTAACGGCCGGCACCGGCATGGACGCTCTTGCGCATGCGGTCGAGTGCTACACGATGTCCTACCACCAGCCGTTCACCGACGCGGTCGCGTTGCTGGCGATGGAGTACGTCGCGAAGTACCTCCGAGTCGCGTACGCGCAGGCCGCCAACCTCGAGGCGCGCTACCACATGAGCGCGGCGGCGATGCTGGCCGGGCTCGCGTACGGCACAGACTCCGCGGGCGCGGCGCACGCAATGTCGCAGACCGCGGGTGGCGTGCACGACGCTCCGCACGGAGAGCTGACGGCACGTTTGCTCGGGCCGGTCATGGAGTACAACTACGCGGGCGAGCCGGAGCGATTCGCTCGGATGGCGCAGGCGTTCGGGCTCGACGTGCGCGGGGCCTCGACGTGGGAGGCGGCCGAGATGGCCGTCGACTACGTCCATCAGCTGACCGAGGACGTCGGCATCCGCGGGATGCGGGAGCTCGGATTCGCCGAGGAGGAGATCCCGATGCTCGCCGACAAGGCTTTCGCCGACCCGCAGACCATCGGCAATCCGCGCGACGTCGACGCCGCCGCGTACCAGAAGATCTACAGGCGGGCCTTCGAGCTCGGGGCGCCATGACCATCTCCGTCGCGAAGTCCGTGAAGAAGATGTTCATCGACGGGAGTTGGGTCGGCTCGGAGAGTGGAGAGCACTTCGACGCCGACAGCCCCGCGACCGGCGAGGTCATCGCCCAGGTCCCCAAGGGCACGCGCGCGGATGCCCAGCGGGCCGTCGAGGCGGCGCATCGCGCGCGCAAGGACATGGCGAAGCTCAAGGGCTTCGAGCGTTCGAAGCGCCTGTACGCAATCGCCGAGGCGCTGGAGAAGCGCAGCGACGAGATCGCGCGGCTGCTCACCCTCGACCAGGGCAAGCCGCTCAAGGCCGAGGCAATGGGCGAGGTCGCCGAGGCCGTCGAGTACTTCCGCATCGCGGCGGAGGACCTGAAGCGGCTGGAAGGGCGCGTTCTACCCAGCGCGAGCCCGACCAAGCTCGTGCTGGCCCGTCACTACCCGCGCGGCGTCTACGGCGTGATCACGCCGTGGAACTGGCCGCTGACCATGGCGGCCGAGCTCATCGCGCCGGCGCTTGCGGCCGGCAACGCCGTGGTGTGGACGCCGGCGACTTCTACGAGCGTCATCTCCGTCGCCCTCATGGAGTGCATGGCCCAAGGCGACTTTCCCGCCGGCGCGATCAACCTCGTGACCGGCCCCGGGGCGGAGGTCGGCGACGAGGTCGCCGGGCATCCTCTTGTCGACGGGGTTGGCTTCGTCGGTTCGACCGAGACCGGCGCATCAGTTGCGAGGCGCGCGGCAGGCAAGCACGTGATGCTCGAGCTTGGTGGGAACGGCCCGCAGGTGGTGTTCGCCGACGCCGACATCGGCAAGGCGGTCGAGGGCGCCATCGTCGGCTGCTACCTCTGCGCGGGCCAGAGCTGCACGGCAGGTGAGCGCATCCTCGTGCAGGAGCCCGTGCGTGACGAGTTCGTCGCGCGGCTGGCGGACGCAGCGCGCGCCCTGAGGCTCGGCGACCCATTCGACGACGAAACGACGCTCGGTCCGCTCAACAACGAGGGTGTCGCGACCAAGATGGACCAGCACGTCGCCGACGCGTTGAAGAACGGCGCGAAGCTCGTCCTCGGCGGCGAACGCGCGGAGGGCTTCCCGACGCGCCTCTACTACCATGCGACCATCCTCGACGGCGTCGAGCCGGACATGCGCGTGAGCCGCGAGGAGACGTTCGGTCCGATCGCGCCGATCATCAAGTTCCGCGATGAGGCGCAGGCGCTCGCCCTCGCGAACGACTCCCCATACGGACTGCTCGGCGCCGTCTACACGAAGGACCTCTCCCGCGCGCTTCGATTCGCGGACGGGCTCGATACCGGCTGGGTCAACATCAACGAGTCGACCAACTACTGGGAGGCTCATCTGCCGTTCGGCGGACGCGCGGGCAAGAAGAGTGGCATCGGTCGCGTCGGCGGTCGCTTCGCGCTCGAGCAGATGACCGACCTGAAGACCATCGTCATCGAGATCTCGCCTGAGTGACGAAGCCTCATAAGGATCCGATCGAAGAGTCGAAGCGGATCGCGCACGCAGCCGGCAAGAAGAAGGTCGGGCTGAAGCTGCTGGGTGGGGCGGGCATTCACGCCCACTCGCCGAGCGCGCAGCAGCATCCGCTGAAGCGCCGGTACGGCGACCTCGACTACGCCGTCTCGAAGAAGGACCGCAAAGCGGTGATGGAGCTCTTCCAGGAGCTGGGCTACGAGGCCAATGAGCGCTTCAACCTGATGAACGGCGACCGCAGGCTCTACTTCTACGACACCGACAACGGCCGCCAGGTCGACGTCTTCGTTGACGTGTTCCGCATGTCCCACGCGATCGACCTGCGCGGGCGCATGGAGCACGACCACCCCGCGCTCAGCCCTTCCGACCTTCTTCTCAGCAAGCTGCAGATCTACGAGGTCAACCGCAAAGACCTCGTCGACATCGTGGCCTTGATCCTCGACCACGCCGTCGAGACCGGCGACGCCGAGGACATCATCGAGGCCGCGTACATCGCGCGCGTCGCCGCGAGCGATTGGGGGTTCTACCGCACGCTGCAGGTCAACACGGAAAGGCTGCGCGCGATGCTCGACGAGCTCGAGGTCGACCACGCGCTCGTCAACGCCCGCCTCGACGCCCTGTGGCAGGCGATCGAAGAGGCGCCGAAGCCCCTCAAGTGGAGGCTCCGCGCGCAGGTCGGCGACCGCGTCCGCTGGTACGAGCTGCCGGAGGAGACGCGCTCGCCCTACCAGCCGGAATGACGATTCCCACCCGCGCGCGGTGCGTCGTCATCGGCTGCGGCATCGTCGGCAACAGCCTCGCCTACCACCTGACCCGGCTGGGGTGGCGCGACGTCGTCCTTCTCGACAAGGGGCCACTGCCCAACCCCGGCGGCTCGACCGGCCACGCGTCGAACTTCATCTTTCTGGTCGACCACTCGAAGGAGATGACCGCGCTGACCATGGACAGCGTCCGCCAGTACACGGAGATGGGCGTCTTCATCCGCTCGGGCGGGATCGAGGTCGCACGCACGAAGGAGCGGATGCAGGAGCTGACGCGCCGCGTTGCCTCGGGTCACTCGTGGGGTATCGAAGGCATGTCGCTGCTCACGCCTTCGCAGGTCAAGGAGCTCGTGCCCTACATCGAGGAGAAGGTGATCCTCGGAGGCTTCTACACCGAGGGCGTCGGCGTGGTTGACTCGCTGCGCGCGGGGACGTTGATGCGCGAGAAAGGCATCGCCGCCGGCGCGCTGCACGTGGCGCCCAAGACCGAGGTGCTTGGCATCGACGTCGAGCACGGACGCGTCCGCCGCGTGCGCACGACCGAAGGCGACGTCGAAGCCGAGAACGTCGTCATCTGCTGCGGCGTCTGGAGCCCGCGCGTGGCGCGGATGGCCGGCGCCCGCATCCCGCTGACGCCGGCGGTGCACCAGATGATCGACATCGGGCCCGTGCCGCGCTTTCGCGGCGCGAAGTCGGACATCGAGCATCCCATCGTCCGCGACATGGACACCAACATGTACGAGCGCCAGGCCGGAGGCGACCTGGAGATCGGGTCTTATGCGCATCGTCCGATCCTCTACGACCCGGAGGACCTTCCGCCGGTGGAGCAGGCTGCATTGTCGCCCACCGAGTTTCCGTTCACCCAGGCCGACTTCGAGGAGCAGATGCAGCACGCGCTCGAGCTGATGCCCGAGATCGTTGGCGACGAGTCCGTCGGCGTGAAATACGCGATCAACGGAATCCTGTCGCTGACACCGGACGGCATGCCCGTGCTCGGCGAGTCGCCCGATGTGAAGGGACTGTGGGCCGCGGCGGCGGTCTGGGTCAAGGAGGGGCCCGGCACCGGCAAGGCGGTGGCGGAGTGGATGGTGCACGGCGAGTCTGAGATCGACCTCCACTCTTCGGACATCGCCCGATTCCACGAACATCAAAAGACACGCGCGCACGTGCGCGCGAGAGCGGCCGAGGGCTTCAACAAGACCTACGGCATCGTCCACCCGGCGGAGCAGTGGGCGTCCAACCGCAACGTGCGGCTGGCGCCGTTCCACGTGCGCGAGAAGGAGCTGGGCGCGTTCTTCTTCGAGGCCGCTGGGTGGGAGCGACCGTTCTGGTACGAATCCAACGCGCCACTGCTCGAGGAGTTTGGCGATCGCGTGACGCGTCGCACCGCCGAGTGGGAGTCGCGATGGTGGTCGCCGATCATCAACGCCGAGCACCTCGCCATGCGTGAGCGGGCGGGCATCTTCGACCTCTCCGCGTTCACGGTCTTCGACATCCTCGGTCCGGGGGCTCTCGAATCCGTCCAGTGCGCCGCGCTGCGCCAGGTGGACGTTCAGGTCGGGCGCGTCGTCTATACGCCCGTCCTGAGCCCCGAAGGCGGATTCAAGTCGGACCTCACGATCATGCGCCTCGGCGACGAGCATTTCCGTGTGGTCACCGGCGGCGCGGCCGGAATGTCGGACAAGAAGTGGTTCGCCGATCAGCTCGTCCGTGGCGCGCAGATCGCGGATCTCACCTCCTCCATGACGACAATCGGACTATGGGGTCCACGCGCGCGCGACATTCTTTCCTCCGCGACATCGGACGACGTGTCCCATGACGGTTTCAAGTTCGGCACGTGTCGCGTCGTCGAGATCGGGACGCAGCGCGTGCTCGCCTCGCGTATCTCCTACGTCGGCGACCTCGGGTGGGAGCTGTACGTCCCAATCGAACAGGGGCTCAAGCTGTGGGACACGCTGTGGGAGGCCGGCACGCCCCATGGTCTCGTAGCGTGCGGCATCGGCGTGTACGGCACGACCGGCCGGCTGGAGAAGTGCTACCGCGCTCACGGCAACGAGCTCGAGACCGAGTACAACGTGATCGAGGCCGGGATGGCCGCACCGAGGGTCAAGGACGAGGACTTCACCGGCAAGGCGGCGCATCTGCGGCACCGCGAGGAGGACCCGGCCGCGCTGCTGTGCACTCTGACGGTCGACGATCACCGTTCGAAGAGCGGCGAGAAGCGGTACATGCTGGGTCGCGAGCCGATCTTGCGGCGCGACGGATCGCGCATCGTCGACCGGCGCGGGCGCGGCTCTTACGTGACGAGCGCGGGCGCCGGACCGTCCGTTGGCAAGCACATCCTCATGGCGTACCTCACACCCGAGGAGGCGATCGCGGGCAACCAGCTGCTCGTCGAGTACATGGGCGAGACGTACCCGGTCACGGTCGCGGTCGTGGGCGCGACGCCTCTGTTCGATCCCGAGAACCAGAGGATCCGCGGCGTGGCCAAGCAACCCGCCTAGCCCATGAGGGTCGCAGTCTGCGTGAAGCGGGTGCCCATCACCGGGGGCCGGATCGTGCTCACGGACGACGCGCAGGCCATCAACACGCAGCACCTGGGATTCACCATCAGCCCGCACGAGGAGTGCGGCGTCGAGGAAGCCGTACGACTGATCGAGGCGCACAAGGGTGAGTCGGTCGTCCTGACTCTTGGCCCGGCTGAGGCCGTCGAGCAGCTGCGCGACTGCATGGCCCTCGGCATCGACCGCGCCATCCACCTGCGCACCTTCGGGCGCGATTGGGATGGCGAGGGCACGGCCGCGGCGCTGGCGCAGGCCATTCGCGAGGACGAGGCGGCGGAGGGTCGATTCGATGTGATCTTCTTCGGCAACGAGTCGGCCGACTCGGGCGGCTTTCAGGTTGGAATCCGGGTGGCCCATGCGCTCGGGCGGCCGTGTGTGACGGGGCTGAAGAAGGTCACGGTCGAAGGCTCGTCGGTGAGGTGCGAGCAGGAGGTCGAGGCCGGCCGCGACGTTTACGTCGTTCCCCTGCCCGCCGTGCTCACGGTCAAGGAGGGCTTGAACCTGCCGCGCTATCCCTCGGTGCCGGGGCGCATGCGCGCGCGCAGCAAGCAGGTGACGGTGCTCAACCCGCAACGGCCAGAACCGCGCCTCGAGCTCGTCCGTCTCGAGCTGCCCGCGGGCGGGGGGAGGCGCGCGGAGGCGCTGGGCGCGGGGGCGGCTGCGGCAGCCGCGATCGTCGACATCCTCGAGCAGGCGGGCCTGGCATGAGCGTCCTGCTCATCGACGATCACACCGAGCTGACGCTCCAGACCCTCACCGTTGCGCGGCG
>DATEHC010000156.1:0-30450 GCA_035279785.1 Candidatus Dormiibacterota bacterium | reverse complement strand
CGGTGCCAACCGCCGAACGACAGCAACCATCAGCAGGCTTCCCACGCCCAGGCTGACAAAGGCCAGCGTCATCAGCCAGCCGTCGCGGCCCAGCGCGAGATTGCTCATCGCTTTGCTCGCTGCGTCGTAGTTGTCGCGCTGCACCACGTTGGCCGCGATAACGAAGAACGGGTATCCAAGTACGAGCGCGGCGGCGGCGAGCGCGAGATTCTGAGTTGAAAGCTGACGAACGGAGGTCATTTCAAGGCTCCTTTGCTCACGTGTGAGAGAGAGAACGATCGGAGCCTAGGGTCGCCCTCCCTGGATGTCGTCAATCTGCCGGACAGACTTGGTCAGTCTCATGGAGGAGGGATCGGCCGACAGGATGACTGATGAGCCCGCTCCATCTTCTGTCGGCCGGAGGCAACCTGCCTTTGATCCGGGCCTCACACGCTGTGTGCCGGCACGTACCGATCGAGGTCATCGGCCAGGACGCTGCTATACCCAACAGCAATCTCAAGTCTGTTCCGCGCGGCGGTTGGTGGAGGCGCAGCAGCTGCCACCACAACGTCCAACGGAGTTGAGGCGATCAGACTCTGCGCAGGGGATGCCGGCACATCGCTGAACGAGGACGTCCCATCACCAGGGCTCGACATCGAGCCGAAGGGGAAGCATATGCAGGTCATGGCCGTCCACAAGACACCGACGCTCACACGAGAGCGCTACGAACAGGTTGTACGTGGCCTCACCGGGGGCAAATCAAGGCTCGAATCGCCCGCCGACGTCCCGACCGGCGGATTGTTGGTGCACGTCGCAGCGGACACCGACGATGGCTTTCTGATCTTCGATGTCTTCGAATCACAAGCGGCGTTTGACCGCTTCGGCGAGTTCGTGGCACCGATCGCCCGGGAGGCTGGGATTGAAGAACCGCCCAAGGCCTTTCCCCTCCACAGCTACATCTCGGTGTGACGCCCACAGCCGTTGCGCTTGCTTCCATGGACTAAGGTCTGGTCGAGGACATGGCACGAAGTTTGATCAAGCGCTGGTCGTTGCCGCGCGAGCGGGCCTATCGGTTGAGAATCCAGTCGGCGGAGTCCTGACGTTCAAGGCGATGTCAGACGACACCGGCGGTGCAGTCACGGCGCTGGAAACGATCGCCGCGCCAGGAGAGGTCCGCCGGCGCACGTTCACGCCGAGGACGAGCTGATTCATACGCTCGAAGGCACCTTCCGGATCAAGCTCGGTGATGCGCTCCACGAGTTGTCTCCCGGAACGTTCGTCTTCATACCCGGCGGTACCCCGCACGCGTGGCAGAACATTGGAAGCCGGCCGGGGCGATTCTTCGCGACGGTCGCGCCGGGGGCAACGGCGTTCGAAGAGTTCTTTCGGCGCTACGCGAAGTTGCCCGCCGACCAGCGTGGGGTCGAAGCGTTCGCGCGGCTCGCCGCCGAAACCAGGGCCTTCCAAGTGGGGGGACCGCCGCTCGCGAAATCAGACCCGATCTAATCGGAGGCACGTTTTCCGCGGCCGTGGCCGAAACGACGGCCTAGAGCCACCGATCTATGCAATCGGCAGTTGGAGAATTCGATAGGTCCCGCCCGGAGCAAGGCAACGAGTTGTAGTCCGGCGCGACTCGCTTATTCGCTGGTCGGCATTGAGCCTGCTGACTGCCAAGTAGTGCGACACGACGCATGGGCTTGGACCGTGCGGCAAGACGGCTACGCGCGTGAATCGTTGGCGGAAGTCGAGGCGGTGGGCAGCCGCAACGTGAACTCGCTGCCTTCGCCCGGCGCGCTCTCGACGCCGATGGAACCTCCGTGCCGCGCGGCAATCTGCTGGCAGAGGAACAGGCCCAGCCCCGTTCCTGGCACGGTGACATTCTGTTCGGTAGGCAGGCGGCTGAAGCGCTGGAACAGTAGGGGGAGGTGCTCGGCTGCGATACCAACGCCGAAGTCCCGGACCGCGACGAACGCATAGCCGTCGTCCTCTCCCACGGTCACCTCTATGTTGCGATCGGCGGGCGAGTACTTGAGGGCATTGTCCATGAGATTTCCTACGACCGTCGCGATCCTGCCCCGGTCGGCGGACACGCGGACCGCCCCATTGGGCTTAACGACGTCCACGGAACGCCCATCCGACATTGACGCGAACGCACGTGCCTGCTCCGATGCCACATCGACCAGGTCGAAAGTCGTGCGGTCAAGTTCGAGGCGGTCAGCCTCAAGCCGCGCAGCTTCCAGCATCTGCTCTACGAGCATGTGGATCTGGGCCAGCTTCGGTTCGACGATTCTTGCGATCTCCGGCACTTCGTCGCCACCCACGACGCCGTCGCGAAGCATCCAGTTATAGCCCCGGACAACCGCCAGCGGACCGCGCAACTCGTGCGAAGCGAGGTTGAGAAACTCGGTCTTCATTCGTTCGAGCTCTGCCATCTGCTCGGCTCGGGCGCGAAGCTGCGCAGCTTCACGGTCACGCTCCGCATTGCGTCTTTGCTCCGCGTTTCGGCGATCGGTGACATCGCGCGTGACCTTGGCGAACCCGCGCAGAACGCCGTCGCGATCTCTGAGCGCGGTGACCACCACGCTGGCCCAGAACCTGGAACCGTCCTTGCGGACCCTCCAGCCCTCATCCTCATGGTGACCGTTCCGCACAGCCTGATCGAGAACCCAGCCGGGCTTGCCAGAGGCTACGTCGTCTGGTGCGTAGAAGATTGAAAAGTGCCTGCCCTTGATCTCCTCCTCTGAGTACCCCTTTATGCGCTGCGCGCCTTGGTTCCACGTGACGACACGACCTTCGGGGTCGAGCATGAAGATGGCGTAGTCGACGACGGCCGAAACCAGCAGCGCAAACCTTTCCTCACTCTGGGACAGCTCATCTGTCGCTCGTTTCTCGCGGCTGATGTCGGAGTTGATCTCGAGGATCGCCTCGGGCCCACCCGCGGCGTCGGTCTGGAGCCCCCATCGTGCTCGGACGGTGAGCATGTGACCGTCCTTGCGCCGCTGAACGATCTCACCCTCCCATCTGCCGCTTCTCTCGAGCTCATTCTCGATTGCCTCTAGCGGGATCGGATATATCGAGCCAAGGAGCTTGGCAGGCTCAAGGCCGATCGCCTCTTGCCGCGACCAGCCATACAACCGCTGAGCACCGTCGTTCCAATAGGTGATGATGCGGTCGCGAAAGCTCCGGACGAACATCGCGTCGAAAGCGAGGTCGACCAGGTCGTGGCCACGCTCGCCAGCACGCCTCGTGGACGGTTCCGAGCTCGTTTCCCCCGACAAGCCTCTCTGATCGTACCCGTGCGGGCGAGCTCTGATCACGCGGCGCGCCAGCGCCTGGAATCGCTACCCCGTTGGCTTGACCCATCGGGACACAACCAGGTCCAGGTCGGCCGGGTTTGTGCCGGCTTTGACCATGTACTCCCTGGCGCCGAGGTCTCGGGTCTGTCGGATCAAGCCCGGATCGTCGTAGTTGGAAAGCATGACCACGGGGATATCCTGCGTCGCCTTGTCTGCCGCGAGATTACGTAGGACCTCCGGACCGTCCATTCTTGGCATCCGCACGTCGAGAAAGACAATGTCTGGTGCGGAGGTCGCGACGGATTGAAGTGCGGCTACACCATCATTGGCGATAAGAACTTCGTGGCCGGCGCGCGACAGCGCGAGGCGAAACATCTCGGCGACGACCCGGTCGTCGTCGACGACGAGCACCCTGGCTATTGGAGCATTCCTCGCGCCCTGATCATAGGACGCCCCTGGGTCGGGCACTCTAATCTGTCGCCGTGCAGCTCGCCGCGACGATCTTCATCGCGTTTGTCGCGGTGCTCCACCTCTTCTTCCTGGTCCTAGAGATGTTCCTCTGGCGCACCCCCTTCGGACGCCGCACGTTCAGAACGACGCCCGAGCAGGCAGAGACATCCGCCGTGCTCGCCGCCAATCAAGGCCTGTACAACGGCTTCCTCGCCGCCGGCCTGATCTGGGCCCTCCTCGCCTACGGCACCCCTGGCGGAAGGTCGATCCTGACCTTCTTTCTTGGCTGCATCGTCGTCGCCGGCATCTACGGCGCGCTCACCGTCAGTCGCCGCATCCTGCTCATCCAAGCCCTGCCGGCCGCAATTGGCGCGGCGCTGTTGTGGCTGGCGTAGGGCGGAGTGGGCTGCGCCGCGATCCAGCTGGGAAGGTCGACGGACTTCGGCGACAAGTCGGATCCTCGGGGCGGCGGGATCGACAACCCGAGCTGATCAGAGGCTCGTTTTCCGCGGCCTCCTGGGCACTTGGGACTTAGTCGCATGTGCGCAAGATGGGCTCGGATCAAAAGCCAATCGTCTACGGTCCGGGCGTGCACCTGTCGGCCGTGGGCCTCCTCCTTGTCGGCGCAGCGTCTGTCGGTGTCGTGCATTCGATCCTGCCCGACCACTGGGTCCCGCTGGCGGTGGTCGCCCGCACTCAGAAGTGGAGCATGTCGCGCCTGGCTCGGACGACAGTTCTTGCCGCCGGCGGTCACGTGTTGACTTCGATTGCTCTGGGTGGGGTGGTCGCCGTCATCGGGCTCCAGTTCCAGCGACAGATCGAGACCCAGCAAGGGCACATCGTCGGCGGCGTGCTCGTCCTTACCGGGGTCGGCTTTCTGGCCTGGGGTTTGACCGGTCACGGTCACGCGCACGAGCACGGTTCAGACGACGACCAATCGGAACATGAGCACGACCACGGAGACCACCATCGCCGCCCGCCGAGCCGGCCAGATGTTGATGAACAGGCCCACGAGCATGAGCACCAGGCGGCCATGGCGCTGGTGGCGTCAGGGGATCACATGCACGAGCACGAGCACGGTGGCACGCGCCACTCTCATCGCCACCACCATGAAGTCTTCATCCAGGAGCAGGCCGAATTGATCGCCGAGCGCTCGACCAGGCCCACGATGATGGGCCGGCTGTCAGCGGTCGTCGTGCCCTTCGGCGTCGCTGCTTCGCCCGACCTTTCGTTTCTACCGCTCGCTCTCGCCGCGGCAGCATTTGGCATTGGCGCTGTGGTGTCAGTGCTCGGCGTCTTCGCTCTGGTGACAGTGATCACATTCGTCGGGCTGACCTTGATCGCGACTGCAGCCGGCTATCAGATGCACGGTGAGTGGTTGGAAAGGAACGCGAACACGATCACAGCGGCAGTCCTGATGGTCATCGGAGTCGTCGCTTACATAGGCCTATGAGCGCCACATCCGGGGTAGCCCTCGGCTGTTTGCGTAGGGATCCCACCTGCAGGCAGAATTCCGCCGACTTGGGACCTCTCGCGGTCGCGCTGGTGATTGGTTGCACAGTCGGCGCGGGCGCCTACGCTCTGAGCCAGGTGCGCAAGCCCACGAGGTGGGTGGGCCGGCTTGTTGCGCGGACCATGAATCTTTCGCACGCTGCCATGAGTGATTGGGCGTTAGGCCACGTTCGAATCGCACCGGATGCCACTGTCCTCGACGTCGGCTGTGGTGGCGGTGCGACCATCCGCAAGTTGGCTGCCCTGGCGCCATTGGGCAAGGTGCACGGCGTCGATCACAGCCGCGGCTCTGTGGCCGAATCCGCCGCCGGTAACAGCGCTTTGATCGGTTCCGGTCAGGTCGAAATTCAACTCGCTTCGGTCTCGCACCTCCCATTCAAGGACGATGAGATCGACCTCGCGACCGCCTTTGAAACCCAGTATTACTGGCCTGATCCTGTCAACGATCTGAAGGAGATCCTCCGCGTTCTCAAACCGGGAGGCACTTTGCTTGTGGCCGCTGAGGCGTACAGCCGCCATGACAGCGGCGAGCTCCAGGCATCCGTGATGAAGCTGCTCGGTTCGCATGTCCCCAGTGTCGAAGATGAGCGCCGGCTGCTCACGTCCGCGGGATTCGACAGCATTCAGGTGACTACCGAACCCTCCAAGGGATGGATGTGCGCAATGGGACGCAAACGCGAGGCGCCGCGCGGTTAGGCGCCACCGCGTTCCACCCGTAGCACGTGGACGTCGAGCCCAGACAACCGGCGAATGATCTCGCTGGTCGTGTCGCCCGGCATCCACCGGTTGCGCCGGCGATGCCCGAGGATCAGCTCGGTCGCAAGTGACTCGCGTACATAGTCGACGAGCGCGCGGGCGGCCGACCGCCCGTGCAGGTGCACGAACTCACCGCCCAGCTGATGGGTGAGCGCGGCATATGCCCCCATCCATTCCTTCTGTTCCGAGTTCAAGCCGCGCGTTCGCACGGAGACCACCGAGAACTTCGCGTCCTGGACCTGAGCGTATGCGGCGGCGCGCCGGATGCGCCCTTCCAGGCCGCGCTCGACCGGGATACCCAGCACAATGCGGCCGCGCACGTCCCACGGAACCTGGACGCCACTCGCCCGCATGTAGCCGACAAGCTGCCGGTCGGAGTGTTCGGCAATCATGCGAAACGCCGACTCGCGAAGGGCCTCGAGCATCGTGATGCGCAACTCCCGCTGCAGCGCCACGGCGAGCTCGGCCGGTCGCAGCACGGGCTGTTCGCGCAGCCGCTGCAGCAGGTCGGCAGGGGTAACGTCGACCAGCTCGAGCTCGTTGATGGCCTCGAGCGCGACGTCGTCGATCACGCGCGGAGGGGAAGCCCCGCCGAGCATCGACGAGTAGGCCCTGGCCATGCTCTCGATCGAGAGGAGGTGCAGCGTGGCGAGCACCGTGATGCCCGCCGCCATGAGCCGCGACACGTCTTCGATGCGCAGCTTGCCGCCGGAATCGACGTCAGCAAGGTCGTCGATGCATACGACTTCGGGATTCCGTGCCAGAACTGCCTGCACGTCGAGGACCTTGGCATCGACAACCTCTCTGCTGCCGCCAACGACGCCCAGGTCACGCATTGCGAATCCGGCATCGCCGTGCACGTGGTATGCCCCGATCACCACATCTGTGCCCCGTCCTCGGCGCCGGCGGCCTTCGTCGAGCATCGCCGTCGTGGCGCCGACACCGCGCGCGTATCCGAGGTACACCCGGAACAGAACCCGGCGGCCGGTTTCGGCCGAGATCTGTCTGAGAACGTGCATCGGATCGGGACGGACGTGGTCGGCGGTCACTGCACCAGCCTGGCAATCACGTGGACGTCTGCGTTGGGCAGCCCGTCGATGATGCGATCGACCATCGTCGGACGGAGAGGCGACCAAGCCGATGTGCCGACGCTCTCTCCCACGACCACGTGCTCGACGGCTGCTTCGCGCGCAGCCTGGATGACCGCCGCGGCGATGTCTGTGCCGCCCAGCATGGCGAACGATGCGCCAAGCTGCGCAGACAGCTCACGGAAGCGCTCGTTCATCCCAGCGCCAGAGTCATCGACGCGGACGGTGACCACGAGGCAGCTGCCGCCCAGGCGTCGCGCAAGGCGCGCCCCGCGGCGGATCAAGTCTTCGGACGAGGGGTCGCACGATACCGCGACCAGCACATCCTCCGGTGAGGCCATGACCTGCCGCGACCGTGCCATCGAATCGGCCACCAGCCGCAGCCCGATCTGCCGCATTGCCGCGAGGTTTTGCGACCGGAAGAAGTTGGCGAGCGCGGTCTCGACCTTCTCGCGGGCGTAGATGTTGCCGTGGCGCATTCGCTTGCGCAGGGCTTCGGGCGCGATGTCGATGAACTGGATCTCGTCCGCGCCGTCGAGCTCCTTGTCGGGAACGGTTTCGCGGACGACGATTCCAGTCACGCGCTCGACGAGGTCCTTGACGCTCTCGACGTGCTGGACGTTCACCGTGGTGATCACGTCGATGCCGGACGCGCGCAGCTCCTCGACGTCTTGCCACCGTTTCTCATTGCGGACCCCAGGCACGTTGGTGTGCGCAAGCTCGTCGACCAGCGCGATCTCCGGTTTGCGCCGGAGCACCGCGTCCACGTCCATCTCTTCGAGAACCGTTCCGCGGTAAGGGATCTGAATCCGTGGCACCGCTTCGAGACCGGCCATGAGCTCGACCGTCCGCGGCCGGTTGTAAGTCTCGACGTAGCCCACGACGAGGTCGTGGCCGTGCGCCGCGAGAAGGTGTGCCTCTCGCAGCATGGCAAAGGTCTTGCCGGCGCCAGGCGTCGCGCCCAAGAACACCTTGAGCCGCCCGCGAGACGGCTCGGAGGACACGCTGTCAGATCGAGCGCTAGCCAGCTTCTCCACGATCGAGCGCCAGGTTCACCTCCAGCACGTTGACATAGGGTTCGCCGAATATCCAGAGCACCCGGCCATGGACGTACTTTTCGACGAGCGCGCGGACCCTGGCTTCATCGAGCGTGCGAGCGGCGGCGACGCGATGGACCTGGAGCAGGGCATTGGCCTCCGTGATGTCGGGGTCGAAGCCGGTGAAGTCGGAGGTCACGGCGTCCACGGGAACCTGCGCGTTCGGGTCGAGGCCGTTGGCTTGCCGATACGCGCGAGCGCCGCTGGCGACGTTGCTGATCAGCTGCTGGTTGCTCGGCCCGAGGTTGCTGCCGAGCGAGTTGCTGGCGTCGTACTTGTTGGACGAAGGCCGGCCCTGGAAGTACTTGTCCGCGCTGAAGCCCTGGCCGATCAGGCTCGAGCCCACGACCTGCCCGTTGACCACGATAAGGCTGCCGTTTGCCGGGTCGTGGAAGGCGACCTGGCTGATCCCCGTCACCGCCAGCGGGTAGACGATCCCGCCGAGCAACCCGATCACGAGCGTGATTCGGATCGACTTGAGGACGTCGGACGGAATCAGGCTCAGCATTTCCGCTCCTATGCCGCGAGGTGGATGGCCGTGATCAAGAGGTCGATGAGCTTGATCCCGATGAACGGGGCGATGATTCCGCCGAGGCCGTAGATGAACAGGTTGTTGCGAAGAAGCGCGGCCGCGCCGATCGGCCGGTAGCGCACGCCGCGCAGGGCCAACGGAACCAGGGCGATGATGATCAGCGCGTTGAAGATCACCGCCGCCAGCACCGCGCTGTTGGGGCTGTGCAGCTGCATGATGTTCAACGCGTTCAGCTCCGGCAGCGTGACGAAGAAGATGGCCGGAATGATGGCGAAGTACTTGGCCACGTCATTGGCGATGCTGAAGGTCGTCAGCGCACCGCGGGTCATGAGCATCTGCTTGCCGGCCTCGACGATCTCGATGAGCTTGGTCGGGTCGCTGTCCAGGTCGATGAGGTTGCCGGCCTCCTTGGCCGCCTGCGTTCCGGTGTTCATCGCCACCGCGACGTCGGCCTGCGCAAGGGCCGGCGCGTCATTGGTGCCGTCCCCGGTCATGGCGATCATGCGGCCGAGCGACTGCTCGTTCTTGATCAGCTCGAGCTTCTTCTCGGGAGTGGCCTGAGCCAGGAAGTCGTCGACACCTGATTCGCGGGCGATCGCCGCTGCCGTGAGCGGGTTGTCACCGGTGATCATCACGGTGCGCAGTCCCATCCGGCGCAGCTCCGCGAAGCGCTCGCGAATGCCCGGCTTGACGATGTCTTTGAGGTGGATCGTGCCGAGGATCTCGTGGTTCTCGCCGACCACCAGTGGTGTGCCGCCCGAGCGCCCGATCGTGGCGACGCGCTCGCTGACGTCGTCCGGCAGCGCCTGACCGCTCCATCGCGCCATCGCGTCGTCAGCGCCCTTTCGGATCGAGCGATTGCCGGCGTCGACCCCGCTCATGCGCGTCGTGGCCGAGAAAGGCACAAAGGTCATGCCGGTGCTCGCGCTTGCGCCGTTCGCGCCGAGGCGGCGAGCCAGAGCCACGATCGACTTGCCCTCGGGCGTCTCGTCGGCGAGGCTCGCCAGCTCGGCCGCTTCGAGGAGCCGGTTCATCGCCACGCCCGGCGCCGGCAGGAACTCGGAGGCCTGGCGGTTGCCAAACGTGATGGTGCCGGTCTTGTCGAGGAGCAGGGTGTCGACGTCGCCTGCCGCCTCGACCGCGCGGCCCGAGAGGGCCACGACGTTGCGCTGCATCAGCCGGTCGATGCCGGCGATGCCGATGGCGGACAGAAGGCCGCCGATCGTGGTCGGAATGAGGCAGACGAGCAGAGAGATGAGGACCGTGATCGTCACTGTGGTGCCCGCGTAGATGGCGAACGGCTGGAGCGTGACGGTGGCGACCATGAAGATGATCGTCAGGGCAGCGAGAAGGATGTTGAGCGCGATCTCGTTCGGAGTCTTGCGCCTCGAAGCGCTCTCGACCAGCGAGATCATGCGGTCGAGGAACGTCTCGCCGGGATTGGCGCTGATCTGAATCACGATCCGGTCGGAAAGGACCCTGGTGCCGCCCGTCACGGCACTTCGGTCGCCACCGGCTTCGCGAATCACGGGCGCGGATTCGCCGGTGATGGCCGACTCGTCGACCGACGCGATACCTTCGATGACGTCTCCGTCGCCCGGAATGATGTCGCCGGCCTCGGCGACCACGATGTCGCCTTTCTTCAGCTGGGTAGAGGAGAGACGCTCCTCTTTGCCGTCCACCAGCCTGCGCGCAACCGTTTCTGACCGCGTCCTGCGCAGGGCGGCGGCCTGGGCCTTGCCACGACCCTCGGCGACAGCCTCGGCGAAGTTGGCGAACAGCACGGTGAGCCACAGCCACGCGGCGATCTGGCCGACGAACAGCTCGTTGTTCGGGCCGCTGAAGCCCGGCGTCCCGTTGAAGAGGTCGATCACGAAGATGAGGGTCGTAATGACGGAGCCGACCTCGACCACGAACATCACCGGATTGCGGACCATCCAGCGTGGGTTGAGCTTCTTGAGGCTATCCGCAAGCGCGGGAAGGAGGATCGTCCGATCGGTCAGGCTGTTGCGTCCTCGCCGCCGCTCCCGTTTCTGAAGTCGCTCTCTGTCTTCCATCTTTCTAGTGGAGGTGACCCGCGGCGAGCTGGAGCTGCTCCAGCAGCGGGCCGAGGGCGAGAGCGGGGAAGAAGGTCAGCGCGCCGACGATGACGATCACACCGATCAGCAGGCCGACGAACAGGGGGCTGTCCGTGGCAAAGGTGCCGGCGCTTGCGGGCGCGACCTTCTTGCCGGCAAGGGCGCCGGCCATGGCGAGGATGGGGATGTGCTCGAGAAAGCGCCCGATCCACATGGCGGCGGCTCCGGTCGAGTTGTAGTAGACGGTGTTCCCGGTGAGCCCCGCGAACGCGCTTCCGTTGTTGGCCGTGGCCGAGGAGAACTGGTAGAGGATCTCGCTGAAGCCATGCGCGCCGGGGTTGAGAGGTCCGGCCAGCCCGGCGGGGACGAGCACTGAGATCGCGGTGAAGCCAAGGATGCTGAAGACGTCGATCAGGATCGCGAGCATTGCAAGCCGGACCTCTTTCGACTCGATCTTCTTGCCCAGGTATTCAGGCGTGCGCCCCACCATCAGGCCGGCGATGAACACTGACAAGACGACGAAGACGAGCATGAAGTAGATCCCGGCGCCGATCCCTCCCGGGTCGACCTCGCCCAGCTGCATCTGGACGAGCGCCACCATCCCGCCGATCGGGGTGAAGCTGTCGTGGCTGGCATCGACCGAACCCGTGCTGGTCCCAGTGGTCGTGGCCTCGAACATGGCCGAGAGGATTGGACCGAAGCGGACTGCCTTGCCTTCCATGTTTCCGCCCGCCTGCGTCGACGAGCTCGTCTGCGTCACGCCCTGCGCCGTGATCGCCGGATTGCCCAGCTGCTCGGAGTACGCGGAGATGCCCGTAAACAGCGCGAGCAGGATGAACATCGCGGCAAATATCGCCACGCCCTGCTTGATCCTCCCGACCCACTTGCCGAAGGTGAAGCAGAGCGCGAACGGGATCAGGAGCTCCAGGAACAGCGTGAACTGGTTGGTGAAGCCGTTCGGATTCTCGAACGGATGCGCCGAGTTGGCGTTGAACGGACCACCGCCGTTGTTGCCGAGGTCCTTGATCGCCTCCTGCGACGCAAACGGACCGACGGCGATGATCTGCTGCGCTCCCTCGACGGTGTGGGCGACGACGTAGGGGCCGAAGGTCTGGATGACGCCCTGGGAGACGAAGACCAGGGCGGCAAGGAACGAGATGGGGAGGAGGACGTAGAGCGTCGCCCGCGTGACGTCGACCCAGAAGTTGCCCAGCGTCTTCAGCTGCCGGCTCGAAATGCCGCGGAAAAGGGCCACCGCGATTGCGATGCCGACCGCGGCGGAGAGGAAATTGTGGAAGACCAGGGCGAGTATCTGCGAGAGGTACGACATCGTCTGCTCGCCGGTGTAGTTCTGCCAGTTGGTGTTGGTCATGAAGCTGATCGCGGTGTTCAGCGACAGGTCGGCGGGGACTGGTCCGAAGCCCTGTGGGTTGAGGCCGAAGTCGTTGAAGGGCAGATGGCCCTGGACCCGTAGAAGTACGTAGGTGAACAGGAAGGTGACGAACGAGAAGACGAGGAGGCTCACGGTGTATTGCCACCAGGTCTGCTCCTGGTCCTCCTTGACGCCTATGGCCCAGTAAGTCGCGCGCTCCACGGGACGCAGCGCGGGGTGCAGGAAGGTGCGCTGGCCCTGGAAGACCTTGACCATCCAGACCCCGAGGAACCACGCCCCGACGATCACTGCGATCCAGGTGACTACGACCGCGATCACGTCGACGATCCAGGCGGGCATCAGAACCTCTCAGGAAAGAGGAGCGCCGCGACCAGGTAGATCGTCACAAGCAGCGCGACGATGCCGGTGATGATGTAGGGGAGGTTGGCCTGCATCAGGGCAACTCCTCCAGGCCGCGGACGTAGAGAAGCGACACGACCACCAGGAGCAGCGCCAGTCCTAGCATCCAGACGTCAAGCGGCATGGCGCCAGCCTAGGAGCGACTACATCAACGAACCGTCAATGTTCAGGCGTAGGCGAGCCAAATCTGTAACCCCGGGCACCCACCGTGACTATGACCTGTGGGTTGCGCGGATCCGATTCGAGTTTCGCGCGAAGCCGCTGGATGAACGTGCGCAGGTATCCGCGTTCATCGGCGTAGCCCGGTCCCCACACGGTCCGCAACAGCGTGCGATGGTCCATCAGCTGACCCGCGTTCTCGGCGAGCGCAGCGAGAAGGCCGTACTCGGTGGGCGACAGGCGAACTTCGCTGCCGTTCCTCAGGACCGCACGGCTGCCGAGGTCGACGGTCACATCTCCTGCCTTCGCCTGTTTGCCTTCGGTCACCGGCGGTTGGGCGCGCCGGAGTACGGCGCGGATCCGCGCCATGAGCTCGTCGGCGCCGAAGGGCTTGGCCAGATAGTCGTCCGCGCCCATGTCGAGGGCGCGCACCTTGTCGTGCTCTTCGCCACGCGCGCTGATGACGATGACCGACGGTTGGCGCTTGTTCTCGAGCGACCGCAAGATCTGCCACCCGTCCACGAACGGCAGCCCTATGTCCAGCAGCACTATTTCGTAAGCCGACTGCTCGAGCTCGCGCGCTCCCGCCGCGCCGTCACCGGCGGAGTGCACCTCGTGGCCGGTGCCCTCGAGGATCGAACGAATCGAATTGCGCAGCGCCGGATCGTCCTCGACGATCAGGATGCGGCTCACTCGGTCGGAGCTTCGGGGAGCGTGAACCGAAATATGGCGCCGTGGTCAGCACCGTCATCGACCGTCACGGTGCCCGCGTGCGCCTCGATCAGTCCTTTCACGATGGCCAGCCCGAGGCCAGTTCCGCCGCCCGCTGCGCCGTTGCTCTGGCCACGGAAGAATCGTTCGAAGATGTGGTCGCGGAGCGCGGGCGCGATGCCTGGTCCGTGGTCGATGACGCTCACGATCACCAGCCCGGCGGGCTCTGTGCCCACGGTGATCTCAATAGGCGTCTTGTCCGGCGCGAATCGATCGGCGTTGGAGAGCAGGTTGTCGAAGACCTGACCAAGGCGATCCCAGTCCGCGAGTGCCACGATTCGTGACTGTTCCTTGTCCCAGTTGACGTCGCGGGCCGGTGAGACGTGATGCAGACGCTCCACCGCGGCCTCGATTGCGTCGCCAATGTCGACCGGGGCCAGGTCGAGCTCGAGGGCGCCGCCTTCGATGATCGTCACATCGAGCATGTCCGCCACCAGCGCGTTGAGCCTCCGCGCTTCGCCGGCGATCGTGCCCATCGCTTTGCGCATCTCTTCGGGGTTCCGCTCAATGCTCGGATTGGTGCTCTCGGTGAGGATTGTGCCCAGTGGCGTGCGCAGCTCGTGGGAAACGTTTGCGAGAAGCTCTCGCCGAAGCCGGTCGGTCTCGCGCAGGGCGTTGATCTGCTGCTCGCTGCGGGCCAGGCGCAAGGCCGCTTGCGCGGCATCGGCCTGCTCCTTGTTGAGGCGGATGAGCTCGCTGTTCGCGTTTTGCAGCTGGCGGGCGAGCGCCTCTGCCTGCAGCTGCGCATTGCGGCGGCGCGATGCGAGAAGTCCCACCAGGACGGCGACGGCGAGGAAGGCCGATAGGTTCACCAGGTCTGTCTCGTCCGCGATCGTGAAGGTGTAGATCGGCGGCACGAAGAAGTAGTCGACCAGGAGGAAGCTGATCGCTCCGCAGAGGATCGCCGGCCACAGGCCACTCAAGACCGCGATGACAGCCACGAGCCCCAGATAGATGAAGACGTAGTCGCGCTGGGTCTGATGGCTGAGCTGGAAGAGCAAGGCCGTCACCAGCGGCGGCCCGGTCACAGCAGCCACCCAGGCCGTTCGGTCGACCCACCTTCGGCTCATTGATCTCGTGTCGCCTCGGAGCTCATTGCGGTGATTCTGCGAAATCATGGCTCACGGGTCTTGCGCTACTACTCAGCGTTGCTATATAGTGGTAGTCAATGACGCTGAGTAGCGAGATGCTGAAGGGAATTCTGGAGGGCATAGTCCTCGCGTTCTTGTCCGGCCGGCCGGCGTACGGCTACGAGATCACATCGTGGCTGCGGGACCAGGGTTTCGCCGACATCGCGGAAGGCACCGTCTACGCGCTGCTGATCAGGGTGGAGCAGCGGGGCCTGGTCGACGTCGAGAAGGTTCCGTCCGAGAAGGGGCCGCCGCGCCGGGTGTATTCGCTCAACGCTCAGGGACGGGAGTACCTCGACGAGTTCTGGAGGACCTGGAGCTTCCTCGCTGAACGCCTTGGAAAGCTCCATGAAGGAGGCAAGTGAGATGGCGGCGAAGTGGATCGAGGCGGTCACGGGATCGCTCGAGCAGAAGAGGCAGTACAAACGGATCCGCGTCCGTATCGACGCTCTGCCCGAGCCGTACCGGGCGGTCGCGAAGGCACTGCAGCGGTACTTCATGTACTTCGGCGGCTTCGTGGACGGAGAGACGGCCATGAAGATGTGGGGCGACCTGGTCGACCTCTGGGAGCGTGCAGCGGCCGATGGCACGCCAATACACGACATCGTCGGCGACAACCCGGTCGAGTTCGCCGAGACGTTCGCCCAGGCCTACACGGGCAAGCAGTGGATCGACAAGGAACGCGTACGTCTGGCCAAGGCCATCGAGGACGCAGAGCGAGGCCAGGCAAGATGACCACGACTGCAACCATCCAGGTCAGCGGCCTGCAGAAGTCCTACAAGGACCTGCACGTGTTGCGCGGAGTGGACTTCGAGGTGGCGCGTGGCAGCATCTTCGCCCTGCTCGGTTCCAACGGTGCCGGCAAGACCACGATCGTGAGAATCCTGTCCACGCTTCTCAAGGCAGACGCCGGGACCGCGCGCATCGCCGGCTTCGACGTCGCACGACAACCGGCGAAGGTGCGGGAGTCCATCAGCCTCACGGGACAGTTCGCCGCCGTCGATGAGATCCTCAGCGGTCGGGAGAACCTGGTCCTCATCGCTCGGCTGCGGCACCTGAAGGATCCGGGTCGGACGGCTGACGACCTGCTGGAACGTTTCTCGCTCACCGAGGCGGCCACACGCAGGGTGTCGACGTACTCGGGTGGCATGCGTCGCCGCCTCGACATCGCAATGAGCCTTCTCGGAGATCCGCCGGTGATCTTCCTCGACGAGCCGACGAGCGGGCTGGACCCGCAGGCGCGCATCGAGGTTTGGCAGGCCGTCAGGGAGCTCGCCACCCGCGGCGCGACGGTGTTGCTGACGACTCAATACCTCGACGAGGCCGAACAGCTGGCCGATCGTATTGCGATCCTCGACCAGGGAAAGATCCTCGTCAACGGCACCCTGAGCGAGCTCAAGAAGCTGATACCGCCCGCCAAGGTCGAATACGTCGAGAAGCAGCCGACCCTCGAGGACGTTTTTCTCGCGATCGTCGGCGATGACCACCAAACCGCGAGGCCGGCCACGAGCGCAACGCCGGCAGCGAGGAGTTAGGAGCAAGCCATGACCGGTTACTTCTTCGCCGACAGCACTGTTCTGCTCGGAAGATCCCTGCGCCACATCACGCGCAGCCTCGACACCATCATCACGACGACGATCATGCCGATCGCCTTCATGCTGCTGTTCGTTTTCGTGTTCGGCGGCGCGATCAAGGCAGGGACCGATTCGTATGTCGACTACCTACTGCCAGGAATCCTGCTGATCACGATCGCTTCGGGCATCTCTTACACCGCTTTCCGGCTCTTTCTGGACATGAAGAGCGGCATCTTCGAGCGATTTCAATCCTTGCCGATCGCACGGTCTTCGGTCTTGTGGGCTCACGTGCTGACATCGCTCGTCGCCAACCTGATCTCACTGATGGTTGTCGTGCTCGTTGCTCTCCTCATCGGCTTCCGCTCCGACGCGGGAGTGCCGGCGTGGCTGGCTGTCGCCGGCATCCTGGTTCTGTTCACCCTGGCGTTGACCTGGATCGCCGTGATCCCGGGCCTCACCGCCACGTCGGTCGATGGAGCCAGCGCTTTTGCCTACCCGCTCTTGTTCCTGCCGTTCATCAGCTCGGCGTTCGTCCCAACCCAAACAATGCCAGGCCCCGTGCGCGCGTTCGCCGAGCACCAGCCGGTCACTTCGATCGTCAACGCGATCCGCAACCTGTTCACGGGGCATCCGGTCGGCACCGACATCTGGATCGCACTTGCGTGGTGTGTGGGCATCCTTGTGGTCGCGTACGCATTCGCCATGGTCATCTATCGCCGCAAGATCGCCTAGAAGGCCACGAGGTCCATCACGCGATAGTCCGGACTAACACACCATCGGCCGCGCCGACATGCGGAGATAGTCCGGACTATCGCACTCCCGTGCTCATGATGCGCCCGGTTATTGTTTGGCCCGGCCTCGGCGTGATTTGAGGAGGGAGATGAGTCGCATTCGCGGGGTGGTTCGCGCCGCCATGGCCTGCCTGTTCGCCGTGTGCCTGGCGCCCGCAAGCCTGTCGACCGCGGCCGCCGCCGGCCCCGACCTGGTGAACGCGCGCCTCCAGGGTTCATGGAACCTCACCGTGACCGTCGCCTCGTACACCGGACCGAAGCAGCCCACCAACAGGCCTGTCGGCCATCAGGCCACAGACAAGATCTGGTTCGAGTCGACATGTCCGTCGCCCGGCTCGTGCAGCGTTCGCATCTGGGGCCCGAATGGACCCGATCCATCGCAAGCCGCGTCCTTCACCTTCTTCAGCAACGCGAGCGGATTTCAAGGCACTCCAGGGCCGACTGGCCTCCAGCAGTCGGGCCCGACCTACTCGGTCGACATTCCGATCAGCGGTTTCGGCGGCTTCACGTGTCCGCCACCAGGCGGGGCTACGCGGCCGGCCCAACACCTGAATCTGCGCGTCACCGACGCCAAACAGAACGGGCCCGGCTGGCTGGCAACGACCGTGACCGGCACCGAGAGCCTCGTCGCCGGCTGGGGATGCAACGGGAACCAGCCGACCAGTTGGGTCGCCGAGAACCTCACAATCGTGGGCCACCCCGTCGGTTACGTAGCTCCGGCGGCGCACGCCGCGGCGCTGACGGTCTCAAGCCTCGCCTCCTCGCTCAACTCTCCGCGGCAGGCTTTCCGAAGCCCGGTCCTGATCGTCGCGAACGTCGTCATCACGGCGCTGGTCATTCTCTTCGTCACTTTTCCATCGGCCCTCTTCAACCACACGCTCAGCGAGAACTACGCCGAGATCACGGCCGCGCTCAAGCGCTTCGACATTGCCGTGGTGGCCGCGCGACGGCTGCGTCAACGAGTCGCACACGCAATGGACGTGAGGCGGCGAGAGCTCGCCGTCTTCGTCGGAGTTCTCGCGATCGGCGGAGTGATCAACGGCCTGCTCGACCCGACGTTCGGGTTCACCTCGAAGTCAGCCACGAGCTACGTCGCCACCCTGGTGACGCTCGCATATGGAATCGCCGTGTCGGCTCTCGTGGGTCTCGCTTACCGACGCGCCCGCGCGCGCAAGACCGATTGGCGCTTCCAGGCGTTGCCGCTCGGTCTGGCGATCGCCGCCGCCTGCGTGCTGCTGTCCCGCCTGACGGACTTCCAGCCCGGCTACTTCTACGGGCTCGTTTGTGGAATTGCGTTCGGCACGCAGCTCGCCAAGCGCGAAGGCGGGCATCAGGCGGCGATCGCATCAGCCGTCACGATGGCCCTCGCCCTTGCGGCCTGGGTGGCATGGTCGCTTGTCAATCCGATCGCCGGACGCTCCGGATCGGCGTGGCCGCTGATCCTGGTCGATGATTTCCTGGCGTCGGTCTTCGTGGGTGGCCTGGTGGGCAACGTCGTCGGCCTCCTGCCGCTCAAGTCGCTACAGGGCGGCAAGCTGATCGCGTGGCACCGCGGCGTGTGGGCCGTGATCTTTGCGGTCGCCGTCTTCGGGCTGGTGCAGGTGCTGCTGCATCCCGAACAGGGGGCGGTCCATCCGAGCAAAGCACCGCTGGTCACGGCCGTGATCCTCTTCCTGGGGTTCGGAGGCGGCTCGGTCGCGTTCAACCGCTATTTCGCCTGGAAGGGAAGGCCGACGCGGCTGAAAACGGCCCCGGTCACGGCGAGAGAGCCCGCGGGCGAACCGGCGGGCCGCGTCTAGTCCGGGTATTCGTCCTTGCGCCACGCGCGAGGTTCGGGCGGTTGCGGCTTCGGCGTGCGGTCGAGCAGGAAGCTGAAGAAGGGCGAGACGAACGGATCGGGCGCGGTCACCGTGTACGTGTGATAGACCGTCCCGTTCTCTCGGGCGAATGCGATATATCCCGGGTTCTCGCGTATTCCGTCGATGAGATCCGCCCCGACCTGCTGCGACCATTCCACCATCCAGTCGGGCGGGTTGTTGACGATCTCCATCAGAGGCGGAATCTGCTGAATCTCCTCCTTCTTCAGGGCAAGGCCGAAGTCGAACGGGAAGTCGGTGTTGTTAGTGGAGACGTAGTTGAACTGCCAGCCCATCCGCCGCTTGTATGCCGTGAGCCGCTCGATCGGCGCGCGCGAGAAGCAGATCAGGGTCACGTCGCGGTGGTTCATGTGGACCAGCGTGCCGTCGAGCCCGTCGGCCAGGCTCGTGCAGCCCGGGCACGCGCCCACCGAGAAATCAGGCCCGAACATGATGTTGTAGGCCAGCAGCTGCGAGCGGCCGTCGAACAACTCCGCCAGTGACTTCTTGCCGTCGACCGTGTCAAAGACGTACTCCTTCTCGACCGGCACCCACGGAAGGTCGAGGCGCTTCTTCTTGATCTCCGCGTCTCGCTCCGCCAGCTCGGCTTCGAGCTTGGCGAGCTCGGCCCTCGCGGCCTGCCATTCCTTCTCTGTTCCGACCTTGTGTTCAGGCATCTCGTCTCCTCCTGTTCGAGGTTAGCTTCAAAACGTAAGACCGTGAGTGCCGCGCATAGTCATCGGGCTCCGATGAATTTGTGACTTGGGAGAAGTCGATAGAGGTATGACCACGCACACACTGTCAACACCCGAGGCCGACATCGTCTACGACGTTCACGGCCCGCTGCCGACCGCGACCGGCCGGGCACCGCTCCTCATGATCGCGCAGCCGATGACGGCCGGCGGATTCGCTGCGTTGGTGTCTCAGTTTCCCGACCGCACGGTCGTCACATACGACCCGCGGGGGCTCGGCCGCAGCACCCGCAAGGACGGCCGGGTCGACAATTCGCCGATGGTCCAGGCGAAAGACATACACGCCATCATCGAGACACTTGGCGCCGGCCCCGTCGAGATGCTCGCGAGCAGCGGCGGCGCCATCACGGCGTTGGCGCTCGTGGCGGCATACCCGAACGACGTGACGACGCTCGTGGCACATGAGCCGCCGCTGTTCTCGGTCCTGCCTGACGTCAAAGGTGCCGAGCGCGCTCGCGCCCGCTTTCGCGACGCGTACGAGGCGAAGGGGTGGGGCGCCGGGATGGCCGCCTTCATTGCGATGACGTCGCACGGCGGCGAGTTCAACGACGAATTCTTCGCGCAGCCTGCGCCGGATCCGGCGATGTTCGGAATGCCGGCCGACGATGACGGGTCACGCGACGACCCCCTCCTCTCGGACCGATCGTGGGCCATCACGGACTACGAGCCCGACTGGGACGCGCTGAAGGCTGCGCCTACGCGGATCGTCATCGGTCTGGGTGAAGAATCGACGGCCATATTCACCGGGCGCACCTCGGTTGCCACCGCGGCCCGTCTCGATCAGCAGCCCGCGATGTTCCCGAGCCATCACGGCGGATTCATGGGCGAGGAGTCCGGATATCCCGGGAAGCCGGAGGCGTTCGCACGCAGGCTGCGCGAGGTCCTCGACGGAGACTCGTAAGCGTCGATAACCAGGCTCGGGTCGCCGGAAAATAGTCGACCATGCATCCGCCGACCCCTTCGCCTGACGCCTTCACTCCGAACGAGCGGCGAATCATCCAGCAATACCGCACACCGGAGCAGGTCCAGCGGTACCTGCGCGGGCTCCCCTACAACTGGGAGAAAGGCGGCGACACCCTCCGATCTTTTCGCCAGGTCGTGCGCCTCAACACGGCTCACTGCCTGGAGGCGGCGCTCGCCTCGGCCGTGATCCTGGAGCAGCACGGCTACCCGCCGCTGGTCCTGAGCTTCGAGTCCAAGGACGGCGTCGACCACGTGATCTTCGTGTTTCGCCGTCGGGGCAAGTGGGGCTCGGTGGCCCGCTCGCGCGATGCCGGACTTCATGGCCGCAAGCCCGTGTTCCGTGGCATCCGCGACCTCGTGTGGAGCTACTTCGACCCATACGTCGATTTCACCGGTCGTATCACCGGCTACCAGCTCGCGGACCTGCGCGCCCTCGGCGCGTACGACTGGCGGCTTTCCGAAAAGAACGTGTGGAGGGTCGAGAACTATCTCCTCGAGATTCCGCACCGCAAGCTCAGGTCTTCGAACGAGCGTTACCGCCGCTTGCTCGCGCGGTTTCGTGCGTACAAGCAACGGCATCCCGAAGGCCCCGTCGTCGACATCTACCGGCGCCGCGAGCGCTGGATGTAGCTTCATGATCGAGCGACTCGGGCCGCCGGTGGCCAGCTCGGACCTCGACGCCCTTTCCGATCTGCTCCTCGATGCCATCGATGGGAATGCCTCAGTTGGCTTTCCAGCCGGGATCTCGCGAAGAGATGCCCTGTCTTTCTGGTCCGAGGTAGTGGACGCGGTCGGCGCGGGACGCTCGGTCTTGCTGGCAGCAAGAGTCGAGGGCCGCATCGTCGGGACCGTGCAGCTCGGCTTCGCTCGGTTCCCCAACGGCCGCCATCGCGCGGAGGTGGCCAAGCTGCTCGTCCATTCGTCGATGCGCCGCCAGGGTCTGGCAATCGAGTTGATGGACGCCGCCGAGTCGCACGCCCGCGCGGCGTCGCGCACCTTGCTGTTTCTCGACACGGAGACCGAAAGCCCCGCGGAACGTCTGTATCGCAAGCTCGGCTGGACCGCGGCCGGCGTCATTCCCGATTTCGCGTATCGGCCCGACGGGCAGCTGCGCCCGACCACGTTCTTCTACAAAGTTCTTGCAGATCCGGGCACGTAACGGGCGGCTGTATTCTGTCGGTGAGCCCGCCACATTCAGGGAGGAAGACCATGGGACGAGTCAGCCATTTCGAGATCACGGCCGACGATCCGAAGCGCGCGGCGGCGTTCTACGAGAAGGCGTTCGGCTGGAAGATCAACGACTGGGGTGGACCGTTTACATACCTGCTGGCCGCCACCGGCGAGAAGGACGAGATCGGCATCGACGGCGCGATCATGGACCGGACCGACCACAAGCAGGCGGTGATCAACACGATCAGCGTCGACAAGTGGGAAGCCGGCGCCGACGCCGTGAAGAAGGCCGGTGGCCACGTGCTGCAGGAGAAGACCGCGGTGCCGGGACAGGGCTACTTCGCTTACTGCAAGGACACCGAGGGGAACATCTTCGGCATCTTCGAGGCGGACGAAACGGCGGCCGCGGAAGTGGGCGCGGGCGCCGCGTCGGAGAGCGCTTAGACCAGAAGACAGAGGGCGCGGCGGTGCATCCGCCGCGCCCGCCGCATTCCCGGGCTAGTCTCGCGGTAGCCGGCAATGATCAGGCCCCGCCGCGCCACGCGTCGAGGATTGGCACGCGCGATCCGATGCGCAACACCGAGTTGGAGTAGATCCTCGCCGCGAGCGCGTTGAGGCCGAAGATCGATGCGATCGTGAGCACCGCCGCCACGACGAACTGCCACAGCTGTGCGTCACCGGTGGCGATGCGCGAGGACATGAGGATCGGCGCAAACGGCGGAAGCATGGAGAGGCCGATGCCGATCGGATTGTTCGGGTTCGCCACGACCCAGAAGAAGGCGAGGTAGGTGCCGACGATGACGATCGACAGCGGCGCCGTGACGGATCCGATGTCCTCCTGCCGTGAGACGAGCGATCCGCCCGCCGCGTAGATCAACGCATAGAAGAGGAATCCGACGATGAACCAGAAGATGCCCGCGACGACGGATTCGACGCCCACGTTCGGCACCGTGATGACCTGCGTCCGGCTCACCGTGATCAGGGCCACCACACCGATGAGGACCAGCTGCAGCAGACCAACCGCGCCGATGCCGACCACCTTGCCGATGAGCAGCTGCCGGGGCCGCACCGTGGCGAGCAGGATCTCGATGACCCGATTCGACTTCTCTTCGACCACGCCTTGGGCGACGAGCTGCCCGTAGAGCACCAGCGCTACGTAAAGCAGAACAGCGACGAAGATGCCGACGACCGTGCGCTGCGTCTTGATCGCCGCGTTGGGGTCGAGGAACACGACGTGGATGGTCGCGGCGGCCACCGGCGCTTCGACCACTGAAGGAGATACGCCCGCACTCGTCAGCGCGCGATTGAGAGCCTGCCCCTTCACCAGCGTGTCGAGCGTGGCCTCGACCGTGGGGTTGAGCTGGTCCTTGACCGCGACCTGCGGTCCTGAGGGATCGCCGCTGACGAGCGCGTCGAGGTCTCCAGAGCGGACCTTGGCCTCGCCCGCGGCCGCGGACGCGACGTCTTCGATCTTGATGTTCAGGTTCTCGGCGCTGCCGGCGGCCTGCAGAGGCTGGGCGAGCACCTGGGAATCGGGGGTGAAGCCCACTGTGACGGTGGTCATCATCCGGCCGATGACGAAGGCCTGGATGACGATGTAGCCCGCGATGGCGGCCATGAACAGGACCGTGCCCACGATGAAAAAGCGGCTTCGCACCCGCGTCACGAACTCGCGCCGCGCGATAAGAAAAACCGTGTACAGCGCTTCAGGCGGTCGCGGCAACCTTTTGCTCCGTCATTGCTTCGCGGAATATGTCGAGCAGGCTTGGCTCGTCGCGGTGGAACTCGAGCACAGGTCCGGTGGCCAGCGCGGCCCGAAGCAGGGCCTGTGGATCTGGGTTTGAACCGAGCTCCAGCAGCACCCGCGAGCCGTCGGTGCGCACGACCTTCGTTCCCGGGATGGTGCCCGCCCAACCCTCTGGCGCGTTCGGCGCGTTGACCCACCAGTGCTCCGGCCCCTTGCCGCGCAGCTCGTCGACCGTGCCGGACGCGATTAGATGGCCGCGCTGAATGATGCCGACCCGATCCGAGATGCGCTCGACCAGCTCGAGCTGATGGCTCGAGAAGATCACCGGGACGCCGGCGGCCGCGCGTTCGTGCAGGACCTCGCTCATCGAATCGACGGCCTCCGGGTCAAGGCCCGCGAACGGCTCGTCAAGGATCAGCATCACGGGATCGAAGACCAGCGCAGCGGCCAGCTGCACCCGCTGCTGATTGCCGTGGCTGAGCTTCTGGATCTCGTCCTTGGTCCGGTTCGCGAGGTCGAACCGCTGGAGCCACTGCTCCGTCGCCTTGGCCGCGACGGCGGGATTCACACCGTGCAGCTCGGCCAGGTACGTCAGCTGCTCGCCCGCCCGCATCTTCGGGTACAGCCCACGCTCCTCCGGCATGTATCCGATGCGGCGTCGCGTTTCGAAACCGATCGGCTTGCCGTTCCACAGGACCTCGCCGGCGTCGGCTAGCAACACGCCGAGGACGATCCTCATCGTCGTCGTCTTGCCGGCGCCGTTGCTGCCGACGAACCCGAAGACCTCGCCGGGCCTGACGTCGAAGCTCAGGTCGCGCACTGCCGTCAGGCTCCCGTAGCGCTTCGTAAGTCCGCGCAGCTCGAGGGCGGTTTCGGGCACGAGACGCAAGTATGGCGAGGACGATGAGTCCGCCGCCCGACCGTAGTCTTAACTTCTGACAATGAGGAACGACGTTCCGGCGGCCGTTCGCCCCATCGTTGAGGCGGCCCTCAAGACGATCCGCGAGGTCGCTCCGCAAGCCGAGGAGATCGACTACGAGATGGCCCCGCCGCGCTCCAAGTCGATGGTATGGAAGCTCGTGCGCTTCGCCGTCGACGGCGAGAACGTCGTGGGAGTCGGGACCCTGACCGCGCACTCGATGATCTTTTTCTACCGCGGACGCGAGCTCGGGGACAGCCGCGGGCTGCTGCAGGGAGGGGGCAAGGAGATGCGGTTCATCAGGCTCTCCTCACCGGCGGACGCATCCCGGGCCGACGTCAAGAGGATGGTCGAGAGGGCGTTCAAGCTCGCCGGGTAGGGCGCGCCTATCGTTAGCCGGGTGAAGCCCGTCCCGCCGGTCGCTCCGCAGCATCCCCACGTCCTGGAATCGCATGGCGACCGCCGCGTCGACCCCTACTACTGGCTGCGCGAGAAGGACAACCCCAAGGTCATCGCGTACCTCGAGGCCGAGAACGCCTACACGGCGGAGGTCATGTCCGGCCTTCGCGAGCTCGAGGACACGCTGTACGCCGAGGTCGTCGGGCGCGTGCAGGAGACCGATTACTCGGCGCCACTCTTTCACCGGGGTTGGTGGAACTACACGCGCACCGTCGAGGGCCTGGACTACGAGGTCTACTGCCGGCGGCGCGGCTCCATGGGCGCGGTCGAAGAGGTCATCCTCGATGGCAACGAGCTGGCGCGCGGCCACGACTACTTCGAGCTCGGCTACGTCGAGCGCTCACCCGACCAGAATCTCCTCGCCTACGCGGCGGACCTCAATGGATCGGAGCTCCATGAGCTGCGATTCCGCGACCTGACCTCCCACCGCGAGCTCGAGGACGTAATCACCGGCGTCTACTACGGCGCGGCCTGGGCGACCGACAACCGCACCTTCTTCTACGTGCGGCCCGATCACGCGATGCGGCCGTTCCAGGTCTGGAGGCACCGCCTCGGAACCGGCGTCGACCAGGACGAGCTCGTGTTCCAGGAGGACGACGAACGCTTCGAGGTCAACGTCGAACCGTCGAAGAGCGAAGCGTACGTATTCATCGCCAGCGCGAGCCAAGTGACGAGTGAGTGCCTTTATCTGCGCAGCGAACAGCCGGACGCGGAGCCGTCGATGGTCGAGCCGCGACGCAATGGCATCGAGTATTCGATGGAGCACCAGGCGGGACGGTTCCTGATCCTCACCAACGACGGCGCCACCAACTTCCGTTTGATGGCGGCGCCGCTGTCGCATCCCGGTCGCGATTCGTGGACCGAGGTGGTGGCGGAACGGCCAGGCGTGCGCTTGAACTTCATGGACGTTCACCGCGACCACGCCGTGCTCGGGCAGCGCTCCGACGGGCTCCAGCGCCTCGAGGTGCTGGACTCGGCAAGCGGAGCCCTGCACCTCGTCGATCAACCCGACGCGGCGTACACCGCCTTCCCAGGGTCGAGCCCCGACTACGAGAGCCGCGTGATGCGCTTCTTCTACACGTCGCTCAACGCGCCGTGGTCGGCGGTCGACTACGACATGGAGACGCGGGCGCGGACGATCGTCAAGGAGCAGCCCGTGCGCGGCGGCTACAACCGCGACGACTATGCGACCGAACGCATCTGGGCAACCTCGCACGACGGTGTCCGGGTGCCGATCTCTCTCGTCTACCGGCGGGAGATGAAAAGGGGGGCGGCGCCGCTGATGCTGTACGGCTACGGCGCGTACGAGGCGTCCAGTGACCCGATGTTCGACTCCAACCGTCTGAGCCTTCTCGACCGCGGATTCGTCTACGCCATCGCCCACGTGCGTGGCGGCGGCGAGATGGGGAGGGAGTGGTATGAGAACGGCCGCCTGCTCACCAAACGAAATAGTTTCGAGGACTTCGTCGCATGCGCCCGCAAGCTCATCGACGACGGCCACACGACGGCCGATCGCATCGCCATCCGCGGGCGCAGCGCCGGCGGGCTGCTGATCGGCTCGGTCCTCAACATGCGCCCGGACCTGTTCGCGTGCGCGATCGCTCAGGTCCCATTCGTCGACGCGCTGACGACGATGCTGGACGAGAAGCTCCCGCTGACGGTCAACGAGTACGACGAGTGGGGCGATCCGCGGCAGCCGGACTTCTACAGCTACATCAAGAGCTACTCGCCCTACGACAACGTGCGGGAGGCGGAATACCCGTCGCTGCTGGTCATGGGCGGCCTGAACGACCCGCGAGTGTCCTACTGGGAGCCTGCCAAGTGGGTCGCGAAGCTGCGCACCCACAGTCGCGGCAGCCGCCCGATCATCCTCAAGACCGAGATGGGCTCGGGCCACATGGGTCCGTCGGGGCGTTACGAGTCGTGGCGCGAGGAGGCGTTCGTCATGGCCTTCGTCATCTCGCAGCTTGCCCTTGACTGAGCGCCTGGCGCCAGCTAACGTTAGGGAGTTGCCACACCCATCCGGGTGTGTCCATCAAATTTTCAGGAGTGTGCTAATGGGCGGCGTCAACACAACGGACTTCACCCGGTTGAAGGGTGGAGTGCGCCCATCCGCACACCGTTGATCCTGGTCCGGTAACCGACTTCTAGAAACCAGAGCAGGACCGTGCGGCAGTTGGGCGCCGTGACGGTCCTTTTCTTTTTGCTCGAACTGGTTTTTAGGAGATTGTGATGAACACCCCGGCGATCGACATACAGGGCGTAAGGAAGGCGTTCCGCGTTCGCGAACGCCAGGCCGGCGGGCCGTGGTGGCGGCGTGAGGCGAAGGAAAAGGTGGCGCTGCACGAGCTCGACCTGACGGTGGAGCGCGGCGGCGTCACGGGAATCCTCGGGCCCAATGGAAGCGGAAAGTCGACGTTGATCCGCATCCTGGCAACGCTGCTCACACCGGATGCTGGCACGGCGAAGGTCTTCGGCTGGGACGTGGTGAGCGAAGCGCTGCAGGTGCGCCGCCACGTCAACCGCGTTTCGGTGGAAGCCGCGTTCTTCAAGGAGCTGAGCCCATGGGAGAACCTGGTCTACGCCGCGCGGCTTTACGGCAGCGCCGCGACGCGACGGCGAGTGATCGAGATCCTCGAGACGCTTGGCCTTGCGCGAGGGTTGGTCGACCAGCCGATGAAGGAGCTTTCGCGCGGCCAGCAGCAAAAGGTCGCCATCGCGCGCAGCTTTCTCACTGCTCCCTCGCTTCTGCTCATGGACGAGCCGACGACCGGGCTCGACCCACGCTCGAAGAAAGAGGTGCAAACCGTCCTCGAGAGTCTGCGGGCTGAGCGCGAGATCACCGTCTTGCTCTGCACGCACGACATGGACGAGGCGGCGGCGTTGTGCGACCGCGTCCTGATGATGGACGGCGGCCGCGTTCTGGCTGACGACAGCCCGGAACGGCTTCGGCAGGAATTCGAAGCGTCGTCACTCGAGGACGTGTTCATGCACCTGACCGGCAAGACCATCGAGGAGCAGGACGAGGAGCCCGCGGAGGTCGCCAAATGATTGGGGCAAGGAACTCTGAGCTCAGCGCGCTGTTCGGCTTCGCCGAGCGCCAGCTCTACGTCTACAAGCGGTACTGGGTCTGGGAGGTCGTGTGGCTCTTCTACAGCATCGTCAGCGTGCTGTCGATCGGCTTCCTGGCCTCCGGTCTCGGCTCGCTCGGTGCGGGCGGAGCGTCGTTCGACCTGCGCCGCACCCAGCTCTACCTCCTGATCGGCGCGCTGCTTTGGGGCTACCTCTCGCTCGTGTTCATGGAGGCGGCCTACGCCATCGCGTGGGAGCGATGGGAGGGGACGATCGAGTACACGTTCATGGCGCCCGTGCGCCGAATGACGCACTTGATGGGGATCTGCCTGTTCGCGATCGGCTACGGCCTCGTGCGCACCTTCATCGTGCTGATCGCCGCGGTCGCCATCTTCGACCTCGACTTCAGCCACGCCAACTTCCTCGGGACGCTCGTCGTGTTGACGGCGTCGATCGTCCCTCTGATCGGGCTGGCGATACTCACGTCCGTCCTTCCCCTGCTCTCACCTCAGAAGGGGGAGCAGATGTCGTTCGCCGTCCAGGGATTCATGCTCCTGGTCTCGGGCGTCTACTACCCGCTGACCGTGCTGCCGGCGCCGCTCCAGGCGGCGGGCATGATCAGCCCGCTGACTTATGCGCTGGCGGGCATGCGCCGGAGCCTGCTCGCGGGGGCGGGGGTGACCGACCAGCTGCCGACCGTGGCCATCCTGCTCGGGATGGGCGCGGCGCTCATCCCCATCTCCGTGGTGGTCTTCAACTGGGCGGAAAACCGCGCCAAGAGGCTCGGCCTGCTCAAGCGGAGCGGGTAAAGAGAAGTAAGCGACCGCCTAGATCGCATTTTTCTCGGGACCAAACTGATGTTCGGTAATGTCAGGTTTGCCTACCGAATCTAGGGGCTGCCCGGACCTTACCTACTAGATCGTGTGTCTGATCTCCGTGAGCCCGATTTCGCGCCTCTAGATCTTGTGGTAAAGGTATTGACAGCCTTAACGGGGGTTGCTACGGTTCGCGGCGAATCGCGGTGATCAGTGGGGAGAAGTGGTGAACCCAACAGACATCGGAGCATACGTCGCACCCTACGTCCAGGTACAGCACGCCATACACCTCCTCTACGCCACTTCTCCCCGCAACCGCGATGAGGGCGGAGACCTCGGTCTCAACCACCGGTTCGACAAGCACGGCAACCGCCTTCCCCTCGAGCTCCACGGTTGTGGCTGCAGCATGTGCGCCCGCACACAGCGCCGCCGCCTCCATTACTGGGAGTCCCGGTGAAGCGTGTTCACCGGAGCGCATCGGGTGAGGGTGGACGACAAAGGCCGGCTGGCGATCCCGTCGCAGTTCCGCAAGCAGCTGCGCGAGGGCAGCTACGTGTCGGTCAGCCAGGACGCCGTTCTCGCCATCTACCCGCCGGACCTGTGGAACGCCCTGGCCGCCCAGCTGCAGAGCCCGCTGCCGGGACCCGACCAGCGAGCGCTGGCGCGCACGCTCTACTCGATGTCGGTCCCGTTCGAGCCGGACGGCCAGGGCCGGATCAGCCTCCAGCCGGAGCAACGCCGGCTGGCGGGGATCGAGAGCACGTCTACCGTGGTGGTAATAGGGATGGGCTCACGGGTGGAAATCTGGCCCGAGGCCCGATGGGAGAGTTACAGCACAGACGCGCAAGGACGCTTCACCGAATTCGCTGACAGGGTCATCTCAGGGCAATAGCCCACACGTACCAGCACTTTCACAAGAGGTAATAGAGCTGCTCCAGCCCCGAGCGGGGGCGGTCGCGATCGACTGCACGCTCGGGCAGGCGGGCCACGCCCGCCAGATCCTGGAGAGGATCACGCCTGGCGGTAGGCTGCTCGGGATCGACCGTGATCCCGCGGCGGTCAAGGCCGGCCAGGAGTCGCTGGCTTCGTTTGGCGCTTCGGCGTTCCTCGTCCACGGTGCCTTTGCCGAGCTTGGCTCGATCGCCGCTCAGCATGGTTTCGAGCCGGCCGACCTGATCCTCTTCGACTTCGGTCTCTCCAGCACGCAGATCGACGACCCCGAGCGCGGATTCAGCTTCCGCAACGACGGGCCGCTCGACATGCGGATGGACCAGACATCAGCGCTGACCGCGGCGAAGGTCGTCAACGAGTACGGCGAGCGCGAGCTCGAACGGATCCTCACCGACTTCGGCGAAGAGCGATGGGCCCGCCGCATCGCTCAGTTCATCGTGGTGCGGCGCCCGCTCCGCACCACGCGCGACCTCGCTGCAGCCGTCGAAGCCGCGATCCCACGCAAAGCCTGGCCCCGCGACATCCACGTCGCGACTCGCACGTTTCAGGCAATGCGGATCGAGGTCAACGACGAGCTCGGTCAGATCGAGACAGGACTCAGAGCAGCTCTTTCGACACTCAAACCCGGTGGTCGTATGGCGACGATCAGCTTCCACTCCCTGGAAGACCGCTTGGTCAAGTCATTCTTCAACGTCGAGTCCAAAGACTGCATCTGCCCACCCCAGCAGCCAGTCTGCACCT
>DATEHC010000155.1:0-9559 GCA_035279785.1 Candidatus Dormiibacterota bacterium | reverse complement strand
GGTCCTCTCGATCCTCTTCGGAGTGACCGCGGGATATATCGGTGGCGGCACGGACGAAGGGCTTTCGCTCGTGGCCAACGTCTTTCTCGCCATCCCCGGCCTGCCGCTGCTGATCGTGCTCGCCGACTACGTGCCGTCCGCCGGGGCGAGCATTGTCCTGGTCGCGGCGATCATCGCCGTCACGACGTGGGCCTATACGGCAAGGACCCTCCGCGCCCAGACGCTGTCCTTGCGCAATCGAGACTTCGTCGAGGCCTCCCGCGTGTCGGGCGAAGGGCGCACCCGGATCATCCTCGTCGAAATTCTTCCCAACCTCATCCCGATCGTCGCCGCGTCATTCCTGTTCACCACACTCTCCGCAACCTACGCGTACGTCGCGATCTCCTTCCTCGGCCTGGCCGGGTCGCCGACCGGTTCGCCGCCAGGCTTGTGGAACTGGGGAGAGATGCTGCGCGAGGGCTTCGCCAACAACGCCGTCCGTGGTGGTTGGTGGTGGTGGTGGGCGCCGCCCGGAATCTGCGTCGCCCTTCTCGGCACCGGGCTCGCGCTCGTGAACTTCGGCATCGACGAGTTCATCAACCCGCGCCTGCGCAGCGCCGGCCTGACGGCGAAGGCTGCGCGCAAAGCGGGTGTGAAGGTCGGGACGCTTGCCCCGACGCCGGTGATCCGCTCGGCACCCGCCGCCGCACCCACGACCAAAAGCGCGCTCGACGCCGTCCTGGAGATCCGCGGCCTTTCCGTCGACTACGGCTACGGGTCGGACGCCGTCCACGCGGTGAGGGATTGCGATCTCGTCCTGCGCCGTGGCCGCGTGCTCGGGCTGGCGGGCGAGAGCGGCAGCGGCAAGACGACCATGATGCTCGCGGCGATGCGCCTGCTCAGGGCGCCTGCCGTGATCACTGGCGGCAGCGTGCTGTTCCACTCCCGGCCGTTCACCGGCGACGGACCGAAGGGAACGATCGACATGCTGGCCGCCGGGCCGCGCCAGCTGAGCGAAGTCCGATGGTCGGAGATCGCGGTCGTGCTCCAGAGCTCGCTCGACGCACTCAACCCGGTGCTCACCATCGGAGCGCAGTTCGACGACCTGCTGCGCGCCCATCGTCCGCAGATGTCGCGAGAAGAGCGCCACATGCGGTCCTCCGACTTGCTGGAGATGGTGGGTATGAACGGCGATCGGCTACGAAGCTACCCGCACGAGCTGTCGGGCGGCATGCGTCAGCGCTCGATGATCGCGATGGCGCTCGCGCTCGAGCCTCAGGTGATGGTCCTCGACGAGCCGACGACTGCCCTCGACGTCGTCACGCAGCGCGAAATCCTCGAAGAGCTGATGGGGCTGCGCGACCGCTTGGGCTTCGCCGCGGTGTTCATCACCCACGACCTCTCGCTGCTCGTCGAGCTGGCGGACGACATCGCGGTCATGTACGCGGGCCGGCTCATGGAGCGCGCGCCGGCGAATTCGCTGTTCCGCGCGCCGCGCCTTCCATACACGCACGGGTTGCTGCACTGCTTCCCGCCCATGCATGGAAAGCGCGTCCCGATGGAGGGAATTCCCGGGTCACCTCCCGACCTTCGAAATCTCCCCACGGGATGCGCCTTCCACCCACGGTGCCGGTGGGCATTCGACCGCTGCAAGCAGGAAGACCCGGTGCTGGAGGCGGTCGCCGGGCCGAATCGGGAAGTGGCGTGCTGGCTGCACCGCGATGGCGCGGAGGCGCCGCCGGAGCTCTTGCTTCCCGAGCCCGCCGAGGTATTTCGCGAGCGCCTGGCCCAGCAGGTGATACGGCAATGACGGCCGCTGTCGCGACTGCGCCCGTGCTCGAGGGTCGGAACCTGACGAAGTACTTCTGGGTCAAGCAAGGCCGCGGTCCGTTCGCGCGCAAGGCCCCTGTGCACGCCGTCGACAACGTGACTGTGAGCCTGGAGCAGCGAAAGGTCACCGCTTTCGTCGGCGAGAGCGGCGCCGGCAAGACGACCGTCGCGCGGATCCTCGCCGAGATCGTCAAGCCGGACAAGGGAACAGTGCTCCTCGATGGCAAGCCCGTTCCGGCGGGCCGCCCGCGCTCGTATGCGCGGCAGGTGCAGATGGTCTTCCAGGACCCGTTCGCATCGCTCAACCCGGTGCACCGCGTCGGCCACAACGTGAAGAGGCCGCTGGAGATCCACCACCTGGCCGGCGCCAACGCCGACGCGGTCGTCGTCAACCTGCTGAACCGCGTCGCGCTGCGGCCGGGCGAGCGCTACGCGAGCAAGTTCCCGCATGAGCTGTCGGGTGGGCAGCGCCAGCGCGTCGCGATCGCGCGCGCCCTGGCGGTGCGGCCGCGCGTGCTCATCGCGGACGAGCCGGTGTCGATGCTCGACGTCTCGATTCGCCTCGGTGTGCTCAACCTCCTCGCCGACCTGCGCGACGAAGAGAACCTTGCGATTCTCTACATCACGCACGACATCGCGTCCGCGCGCTACCTGGCGGACACGATCGTCGTCATGTACGCGGGACAGCTCGTCGAGACCGCGCCCAGCGCGGAGCTGACCGACAACCCCGCGCACCCGTACACGCAACTACTGCTCTCCGCTGCGCCCGATCCGGATCGGGCGCAGCCTCCTGAGCTGAAGGATCGTGGCGCACCGCCGAGCCTGCTCGCGCCGCCGAGCGGGTGCCGGTTCCACACGCGCTGCCCTCACGTCATGGACGTGTGCAAGCGCGAGGCCCCGCCGAGCATCGCGGTCGGCGCGGACCACATCGCGGCGTGCTGGCTGCACGTCGACCCCGCCGAGCGGCAGGCCAGCGACAACGGAAGGGTGGCGACGAAGGATGTCGTCAGTGATTCACAAAAGAGGTGAGGAAAGGTGAGCTCGTGTTTGGCGTTTCGTTTCCCTCCGTGGAGGGATGGAGGCTGTGGTGCCTGCGTTATTCCCGTCCATTTCACGGAGGTGATTGATCCATGAAGTTTCGATCTCTGGCGGCACTGCTGGGAGTCACCGCGATGGTGTTCACCGCGTGCCAGCAGTCCAGCAACACCGCGACGGTGTCCGGCGGCAAGCCGCTCATCGCCGAACCGACCACGGGAGTGACGTTCTCGCAGGACTTCAACCCGTACGACTCGAACTCGGTCTCGTCGAGCATGGGCACCCGTAGCATCGTCAACGAACCGCTCGTCGAGTTCGACGAGCTCGACCCGACGGCGGCCGGAACCCACCCGTGGCTGGCGACGGCCTACCAGTTTGCCAACGGTGGCAAGGACATCCAGCTCACCATCCGCCAGAACGTGAAGTTCAACGACGGCTCGTCCTTCGGGCCGGCCGACGTGGCCGCGACCTACAAGGTGGTGGCGAATCCGAAGGCCAACATCTTCGGCGTCCCCGACCAGGCCTCTGACGCGACGGTCTCGGGCAACACGGTCACGCTTCACTTCACGACGCCGCAGTACACGTCGCTCTTCACGATCCTCGGCAAGACCTACATCCTCAAGGCGTCGGTGGCGTCTCAGGTCGCGGCGAACCCGACCATGACGATCGCCAACCCGGTCGGCACCGGTCCATTCATGCTCTCGAGCTACACGAGCTCGCTGATCAAGTGGAAGCCGAACCCGAACTACTGGGGCGGCACCCCGCCGGAGTCTGAGATCGACACGCCGGCCATCGCGACGAATGCTGCCGCTAGCGACGCGCTCATCAGCGGCCAGCTCGACTGGGCCGGCAACGACATCCCGAACGTCTATCAGAACTACGTCAACCTGAACCCCCTGACCAACCACGCCTGGTTTGCCTCGGGCTCCACGGTCACGCTCTACTTCAACCTGAACCCCGGCAACGGCGGGGCCACCGGCATCAACGAGGCCGCGGTGCGTAAAGCCGTCAGCTACGCCATCGACCGGAACGCCCTGGCGCTCCTCGGCGAGTCCGGCTACGAGCGAGCGGCAAGCTCATCGAGCGCGCTCATCCTCCCGAACCAGAAGGCATTTCTGCCGACCGACGGCAGCTTCGCCAACGACCTGTCGATCAGCGGCAACGTTCCTGACGGGGCCACGGCGAAGGCGCAAAACCTGCCCGCCGGCATGGACGTTTACGACATCCTCAAGAACGCGGGCTGGGCACCGCCGGCCACCTCGCACTACGACAGCGGCACCCAGACCTTCAAGTCCGGCGGCAACTGCGACGGCAGCAACAACGCCAACTGCTGGACCAAGGGCGGGCAGATCATCAAGTTTTCGGTCTACGACCCGGTTCCGTTCTCCGACTACTGGGAGAACGCGGCGCTCATCTCGCAGGAGCTTCAGCCGCTTGGCATGGACGTAACCACCAAGCCGGCGCAGGGCTACTCGGACTGGAACACGACGCTCACTTCCAACCCGGCGGGATGGCAGACCATGATCCACTGGGGCAACGGCGGCAGCATCCCTTACATCCAGTACTACGACTGGTTCCAGGGCACGGCGGCCGGCCAGGTCGGCTACAAGAACGCCGACGCCACCGCGGCCCTCACCGCGTACGCCAGCACCGACCCCAACGACACGGCATCGCTCTACCCGACCGTTCAGAAGCTCGAGAAGATCATGTCCACGGACGTGCCCTACGCTCCGCTTCTCTATGGGGCGGACTGGAACGTCTACAGCAGCGCGAAGTACACGGGCTGGCCCAACCAATCGCACCCGTATATGAACCCTTCGCCGAGCGACCCTCAGATGCCGTACATCCTCATGCAGCTCAAGCCCGTCGGCTAACAGCCTTTCGGTCGGTCCAATGAAAGTCCGGCCGGCATCGCGCCGGCCGGACTCCACATCCAACCCTTCAAGGAGGCCTGATTGAGCAGCGCGACCATTGGCGTGAGCGGTGGCGAGTCGGAGCTCGTGGCGCGACTCAGCCTCGAGCAGAAAGTCCGCCTGCTCACCGGCGCGGATTCATGGGTGCTGCATGGAGAGAGCGCCGTCGGGCTGCGGCCGATCGTCACGTCCGACGGGCCCGCGGGGGTCCGTGGCGTGCGCTTCGACGCGGCCAACCCGTCCACCTCGCTGCCCTGTCCGATCGCGCTCGGCGCGACGTGGGACCCGGAGCTCATCGAGGAGCTCGCCACCGCGCTCGGTCGCGAGACTCGCTCCAAAGGCGTTGACGTGCTGCTCGCGCCGACCATCAACATCGTCCGCACGCCGCTCAGCGGGCGCGGATTCGAGTGCTTCTCGGAAGATCCGCTGCTCACATCGCGCATCGCCGTCGCCTACGTGCGCGGCGTGCAGAAGGCCGGCGTCGGCGCCACCGCGAAGCACTTCGTGGCCAATGACTCCGAGACCGAGCGCCGAACCTACGACGCGCGCATAACGCAGGGCGTACTTCGCGAGCTGTATCTCGCGCCCTTCGACGCTGCGGTGAACGAAGCTGGAGCCTTCCTCGTGATGGCGGCGTACAACTCGGTCAACGGCGCGACCATGACCGCCAACTCTCCGCTGCTCAACGGCCTGCTCAAGGGAGAGTGGGACTTCGACGGCGTCGTCGTCTCCGACTGGTCGGCCACGACCTCGACGGTGGAGAGCGCCGTCGGCGGCCTCGACCTCGTGATGCCTGGACCGCACGGCCCGTGGGGCGAGAAGCTCGTCGCCGCGGTGCGCGCGGGCAGCCTCGACGAAGCGGTCATCGACGACAAGGTCGCGAGGATTCTCATACTCGCGCGCAAGGTCGGCGCGTTGAACGGCGAGCCCGCGAACGGCGCCGGTCCGCACGCAGCGCTGATCGACCCGGACCTCGTGCGCGAGGCCGCGACCCGCTCCTTCGTCCTCTTGAAGAACGAGCGCGCAGTGCTGCCGCTCGCGGCCGGGAGCGTCCACCGGGTCGCGCTCATCGGTCCCAACGCGATCGAGCCGCAGCTGCAGGGCGGGGGCAGCGTCCGCGTCCTATCGGTCGCTCGCCCAGCGGTTGCGGACGCGCTCCGCGACGCGATGGACGTCCAGCTGACCGTCCACCAGGGCACGCTGACCGCGTCGACGGTCGCGATCCCGGCGCATGGGCTGCTTCGTGACCCCGTGAGCGGCCGGGCCGGCGTCCGCCTCGAGGTTCGCGACGCCGATGGAACCGTCGTCTACGACGCGCCGCACCCGACGAGCGTCCTGACCTGGTGGGATGGGCTCCCCGACGCTGTGCACATGCGCGGCGCCGAGGTCGTCGTGCGGGCGCGTTACCGGCCGGAGATCGACGGGCCGCACGTCATCGGAGCGGCGGGGGTCGGCCAGATGCGAATCGCGGTCGGCGATGTTGTGGTCGCGGAATCCACCAGCCTTCAGCCGCGCGACGTCGTCGAGGCGCTGTCGAAACCGCCCGAGCTCCGCGTGCCGCTCACCATGCACGTCGGGCGCGAGGTCGAGGTGCGCGCGGAGTTCCGGCCCAACGGGCGGTTCGTCACGATGCGTCTCGCCGTCGCCCCGAGCTGGCACGACGAGAAGCTCCTCGAGCAGGCGGCGACCGCGGCGGCGGCCGCCGACGTCGCAGTCGTTGTCGTCGGCTCCGCTGAAGGCACCGAGAGCGAGGGCTTCGACCGCGAGACCATGGCCCTACCCGGTCGCCAGGACGAGCTGGTCAGGCGCGTCGCGGCGGCCAACCGCAACACGGTCGTCGTCGTCAACTCGGGCATGCCCGTGTTGATGCCGTGGGTGGACGACGTCGCGGCAATCGTGCAGGGATGGTTCGGCGGCCAGGCTTTCGGCGAGGCGCTGGCGGGGGTGTTGAGCGGTGACGCCGAGCCTGGTGGACGCCTGCCGATCTCGATGCCCCGCGTCGAAGGTGACTCACCGGTCTTTCGCGCCCAGCCCGACAACGGGACGCTCGCGTACGCGGAAGGTCTCCTGGTTGGGTATCGCGGCTACGACCGCGGCGGCGTCGAGCCGCTCTTCGCCTTCGGTCACGGCCTCGGCTACACGGAATGGGAGTACTTGTCCGCCACTCCCAAGGAGTTGACCGCTCGCGTCGGAGACGACGTCGAGGTCGTCGTGCGGCTGCGCAACTCCGGCAAGCGCTCGGGTCGCGAGGTGGTCCAGGTCTACCTCCAGCCCGAAGCCTCAGATCCTTCGCGACCGCTCCGAACCCTCGCGGGCTTTGCCTCCGTGCGAGCTGAGGCGGGGGAGACGGTGGAAGCACACGTGTCCCTGACCGCGCGCGCCTTCGCCTGCTTCGACGAATCGCTGGGCGACTGGGTCACGCCGGCGGGGAGCTACACGCTGCGCGTCGGGCGCTCATCGCGCGATCTCAGGCTTGACGCCGAGGTGGTGGTGCGATGACCTAGGCGCGCGCAAGGACTTCTTTTGGCTGCTGATGGATCTGGTTTGTGGGAGGAGTCATAGATGAGATTTCGTGCGGTGCTTGCTGCGGGCGCGCTGGCGCTCGCGTCTGCTGCGATCACGACCACGGCCGGCGCCGGCGCGTCAACCACGCCCGACTTCGGCACCAACGTCCACATCTTCAGCCCGACCATGCCGCAGGCGACGATCCAGTCAACGCTCAACGACATCGCGGTAGCCCAGGTCCACAACCAGTTCGGCGAGCGCCGCGACGCCGTGCTCTTCGAGCCTGGCACATATGGCACCGTGTCGCATCCGCTGGTCTTCCAGCTCGGCTACTACACGAGCGTGGCCGGCCTCGGCCTCTCGCCGAACGACGTCCATGTCGTCGGCGCAATCGAGGTGGCGAACCAGTGCAACAACAACGACATCAACCAGTGCTTTGCGCTGGTCAACTTCTGGCGGTCGGTGTCCAACCTCACCATCGACGTGCACACGGCCGGCGCCGACCTCTTGCCGGCAGCGGCAACGGCGCCCGAAAAGCCAGATTGCGTAGGCAGCAATGAGCTCTTTGCGGTTTCACAGGCGTCGCCGCTCCGCCGCGTCAACGTCAACGGCACCGTGTTCCTATTCGACTACTGCGGCCAACCGCAATTCGCGAGCGGCGGCTTCATCGCCGATTCCAAGACCGGCTTCGTGATCAACGCGGGTCAGCAGCAGTGGTTCACGCGCAACAGCTCGATCGGCGGGTGGTCGAACGCGGTGTGGAACCAAGTGTTCGCCGGCGTCCAGGGCGCGCCTGCCCAGGGGTTCCCCAACCCGCCTTACACCGTGCTGCCAACCACGGCGGTGACGCGTGAGGCGCCGTTCCTTTACGTCGACTCGACCGGCCGGTACAGAGTGTTCGTGCCGGCGGTCCAGCACAACATGTCAGGCACCAGCTGGGGAAACGCTCCCACTCCGGGCGCATCGTTGGCCATCAGCTCGTTCTTCATCGCCAAGCCGAGCGACTCGGCGTCGGCCATCAACAAGGCGCTGCGCCGCGGCAAGAACTTAATCCTGACGCCGGGCATCTATCGGCTCGACCGCGCCCTCGAGGCATCGCGGGCGGGGACCGTCGTGCTCGGGCTTGGCTTCCCGACGCTCGTCCCGACCGAGGGGAACGCGTCGATGATGGCGACCGGCGCGGGCGCATCGATCAACGGCATAATCTTCGACGCCGGAGGGGAGCGGTCAGCCGCGCTGCTCAAGGTCGGCGGTGGAAACGAGGGCGACAGAGAAAAGGACGCCGGTCCCGCCGCCCTGCATGACGTGTTCTTCCGTGTAGGCGGAGCGGCTGCCGGCAAGGCGACGGCAGCGCTCGTCGTCAACAGCGACAACACGATCCTCGACGACGTGTGGGCCTGGAGGGCCGACCATGGGAACGGTGTCGGCTGGACGAGCAACCCCGCCGATACCGGCGTCATCGTCAATGGCGACAACGTGACCGCGTATGGGTTGTTCGTCGAGCACTTCCAGAAGTACGAGGTCGTCTGGAACGGCGACAACGGCACCGACGTCTTCTTCCAGAACGAGATGCCGTACGACGTGCCCAGCCAGGGCGCGTGGATGGAAGAGCCCGGAGTTGACGGCTTCGCCGCCTTCAAAGTGGGCGACGACGTCACCAGCTTCCACGGCTACGGCATGGGCAGCTACAGCTTCTTCAACCAGGGCGTGAACATCTACGCGGCACACGCGTTTGAAGTGCCGGCGACGCTCCCCGCCGGGAGCCTGCGCGACCTGCTCACGATCTTTCTCGACAAGGTGCACGGCAAAGGCGGCATCCTGAACGTCGTCAACGACACCGGCGGACCGTCCACGGTGGCCAACCCCGACACTCCGGTTGCGGTGGTGAGCTACCCCTAACCGCGAGCTGAATTCGACGAGGACGCGAGCTCGCGCGCGCGTCCTCTATTTATGCGCCGATGCTGCGGGGGGCGAGCGGCTCGCCGGTTTCTAGAAAAGTCTTGAGTCCGCTGATGATGAACATCCATCCGCCTGAGACGCTGGCGGCTGTCATTGGCGAGCCCTCGAGCTCGTCGTGGATCACGGTCAGCCTGCATATGCCACCATCCTGGGCCTCGATCTCCCACGTCACCCGGCTCGAAGGCTCGGCCGCAAGGTCGGCGTTGTACAGCGAGCGCCACCGATGCACGAGCCGCCGCGGCGGGTCCGATTCCAGGATCATGTCATCGCCCCACAGCTCGTCCTTCTCGGGAGAGTAGTGCCGGATCGGCGTCCCGGCCTCGCCCGTCGTCTCGACC
>DATEHC010000154.1:0-9884 GCA_035279785.1 Candidatus Dormiibacterota bacterium | reverse complement strand
GAGACGCTGAAGTTCGTCTATCACAACCGCCTTCGCGAATGGGTCGAGGCGAAGGACCTGATCCTCTATGTGATCGGCCAGATCGGTGTCGACGGCGCGCGCTCGAAGGCCATGGAGCACACGGGTGAAGCCTTGCGCCATGTCGACATGGAGGCGCGGCTGACGATGACCAACATGGCCATTGAGGCGGGCGCGAAGAACGGGATCATGGAGTTCGACGACATCACGCGCGAGTATCTGAATGGCCGCGCCAAGCGCCCGTACACGCCGGTCACTTCGGACGCCGACGCCGAGTACGAGAAGGTTCTCGAGTTCGACGCCGAGAAGGTCGAGCTGGGCGTGGCCAAGCCGATGTCGCCGGACAACTACGCGCCGTTGTCCGACGTGGCCGGCACGAGGCTCGACCAGGTGTTCATCGGCTCGTGCACCAACTCGCGCATCACCGACCTGCGGCGAGCCGCGGCCGTGCTCGAGAACCACAAGGTCGCCCCTGGCGTGCGCCTCATCATCACTCCCTCATCGCACCAGGTCGCGATCCAGGCGGAGAAGGAGGGCTTGATCCGCACGTTCCTGGCCGCCGGCGCCGCGTGGACGACGGCGACGTGCGGCGCGTGCCTTGGCGGGCACATGGGCGTGCTCGGCGAGGGTGAGGTGTGCCTGAGCACCACCAACCGCAACTTCCCAGGTCGCATGGGCCACCCGAAAGCGCAGGTCTATTTGAGCAACCCGGCAGTTGCAGCAGCTAGCGCCGTCGCGGGCGTGATCACGCACCCGAGCGAGGTGCTGGCGAAGATGCCGGCCGACATTCGATGACGCTGCCCAAGACCCTCCGCGGCCGCGCGTGGAAGTTCGGCGACAACATCGACACCGACCAGATCATCCCGGCGAAGTACGCGATCTACTCGCTCGACGAGAAGGAGCTCGGCAAGCACGCGTGCGAAGGCGTCCCCGGCCGTGAGACCTGGGCTTCGCAGGTGCAGCCCGGCGACATCCTCGTCGGCGGCTCGAACTTCGGTTGCGGCTCGTCGCGCGAGATCGCGCCGGTCGCCATTCGGGGTGCCGGCATCTCAGTGGTCATCGCCGACTCCTACGCGCGCATCTTCTTCCGCAACGCGATCAACATGGGTTACCCGATCATGCAGTCGCCACAGGCGGCCGAAGCGATCGAGGAGGGCGACGAGCTCGAGGTCGACCTCGAGGAAGGCGTCATCCGCAACTTCACCAAGGGCGACGAATACCGCGCCGAGGCTTTCCCACAGTTCATGACCGACCTGCTGCGCATGGGCGGCCTCGTGCCCTGGGTGCGCAAGCAGCTCGAGGAACGCAGGCGCAAGCAACCCGCGGCGAGTGGATAAGCAGAAACCTGTCGAGCTGCAGGAGCCGCTAGATGAGCTGGCTCGCGATCCTAAACGTTTCGACCACGATCTGAAGTTCCCTCCGGCCGACAAGATCCGCGTGTACGACGACACGCTACGCGACGGCGAGCAGATGCCCGGCGTCGCCATCACGCCGCACCACAAGTACGAGCTGGCGCGGATGCTCTCGGACATCGGTGTGCACGTGATGGACGTCGGATTCCCATCGGTGAGCGAAGGCGAGCGCGAGACCCTTCGATTGGTCTTGAACGGACGCAAGAAGGGCGAGATCCGCGAAGACCTCGAGGTCGTCTGCATGATGCGCTCGACCAAAGGCGACATCGACGCGACGATGAAGGTGATAGACGACCTCGGCTACAAGCGCGACGAAGTCACGTACTTCATCTTCACCTCGGCCTCAGACCTGCACGTGAAGTACAAGCTCGGCAAGACGCTGCTCCATCGCGAGGGCATCCCCGAGTCGGAGTGGCTCGAGCTACCCGTGTCGTACTACCGCGAGGCGAACATCCGGATGATGACCGAGGCGATCGCGTACGCGCGCGCACAGGGCGCGACGTCCATCGAGTTCGGCGGCGAGGACGGGAGCCGCGCGGACGTCGACTACATCGGCGAGATCCATCGCGAAGGCCTGAAGGCGGGTGGCACGAGGCCATCGACACCCGACACGGTCGGCTGCTACTCACCGTTCGCTGTTCGCGAGTACATCCCAGCGATCAAGGCAGCCGCGCCCGACGCGCCGCTGGTGGTGCATTTCCACAACGATCTCGGGCTCGGCGCGTGGAACACGGTCATGGCGCTGGGCAGCGGGGCCGAGGTCTTCACGACGAGCGTGAACGGCATAGGCGAGCGGACGGGCAACGCACCGATGCACCAGGTCCTGCTCCAGTTGCGCTACCTGTTCGGCATCGAGATCCCGCGATTCAAGTACGAAAGGCTCCGAACGCTCGCGCGCTATCTCGAAAAGATCAGCGGCGTGCCCGTGCAGCCGACCGAACCGGGCATCGGGCTCAACGTCTTCAGCCACGAGTCGGGCATCCACACAGCGGGCATGCTCATCCACCCCGCGATCTACCAGTTCATTCCGCCAGACGACCTCGGCGCGGAGATCACGTATGTCTACGGCAAGCACTCGGGCGCGCTCGCCGTCGAGCATGCGCTGCGCGACGCGGGCATCAAACCGGAGCATGAGCTCGTCGCCAGGGTCCTCAGCGAGGTGAAGCGGATTCGCGAGGAGCGGGCCGAGCGCAGCGACTTCTCGGAATTCCATCGCCAGTACTACGATCACCTGAACCGGATGGGACTCACCGCGGAAGAGGTCGTCGACATCGCGAAGGCGCTCATCGCCTAGGTGGCCACCACCACTCGCGCCGACACCGCGAACAAACAGGAATTCCTCGACCTGCACCGGTGGATGTGCATGGCCAAAGCCCTCGACGACCGCATGCACATCCTGGTCAAACAGGGCCGTGCGCCATTTGTCGGTTCGAGTCGCGGACACGAGGGCATACAGGTCGCATCCACCGCGGCCATCGGTCCCGACGATTGGCTCGTCCCGCACTATCGCGGCCTCGCGAACGCGATCGTGCGCGGCCTGACGATGAAGGAGTGGATGCTTGCCGTTTTCGCCAAGGCCGGCGACCCGCTGTCCGCCGGTCGCAACATCCCCGGCGGCTGCTACAGCTACCACAAGCTGAAGATCGCGCCGGTGTCGCAGGTCGTCGCGAGCTGGATCCCGAAGGCCGCGGGCATCGCCTATGCCGCGAAGCTGCAGAAGCAGGACGCGGTCGTTCTTTGCACGTTCGGCGACGGCGCCACGAGCCAGGGCGAGTTCCACGAGGGCGTCAACTTCGCCGCGGTGCATCGACTCCCCGTGGTGTTCGTGTGCGAGAACAACAGCTACGCCATCTCGGTCCCGATCCGGCTGCAGATGGCCAACCCGAACGTAGCCGATCGCGCCGCGGGCTACGGCATTCCCGGTGTGACGGTGGACGGCACCGACGTACCCGCGTGCTACGCCGCCACCAAAGAGGCGGTCGCGCGCGCGCGGAGCGGCGAGGGTCCGACGCTGATCGACTCCAAGATCTGGCGCATCAACTCCCATACCTCGGAGGACAACCAGGGGAAGTACCGCTCCAAGGAGGAGCTGGACGAAGCCGCGCGCCACGATCCCATCGCGCGTTTCGTCGACTGGCTCATCGACCGTCGCTGGACGACCGCGGAGGCCGCCGCCGCCTTGCAGGCGGAGTGCGACCGCGAAGCCTCGGACGCGGCCGACTGGGCCGAGCAGCAGCCCGACCCGCTTCCCGAAGACGCACTCAAAAACGTATTCGCATAGCTAGACTCATCACTCGATTTGGAGACCGAGCCCGCCTCCCCGAGCGATTCGACGCCCCCTGAAAGCACGCCCGCCGAACCCGACGAACCAGTTCGCGCCGTGCCGACGAAGGAGACGACTCCAATCTGGGCCCAGACCAATCCGGCCGCGCCCGCGCACAAGAAGGGCGACCCCGACTGGTCCAAGACCGAGACGCCTTCGAACGGCGACGGTGGCAAGCCCGAGCGCGCCTGGGCCGCGACGGTGCCCACCGCGCCCGGCGCTGACGAAGACGTGGAGGCGACGAAAGCAGAGCCCGCGGCGGCGAGCACGCCTCCGGTGACAGCGCCGCCGCCCGCTGAGCACGCAACCGTCGAGTCGGCGGCCACTTCCGAGCCGCCGACGCCTGCTCCATTGACCGATCCCCCGAAAGCCGTCGCGGCCGACGCGATGAAGTCCACCTGGCCTCCAGCGTCCACCTCTTCGCCGGCCCCACCGGAGGAGACCGACATCTGGCCGCCCGAGCCGCCGACCGAGCGCGCGATGCCGGCCTGGCCGCCGTCTTCCGAGATCGCAGGACGTGCAAAGGCCGAGGAAGAGGAGCCGGCGACTCCGGATCAGGCGATCCCGAGCTGGCCCGACTCCTTCGATGCGGTTCCGGCGGCAGGCGCTTCGACATCTCCATCGGCGCCCACCGTGCCTCCGACGATCACCCCCGACGCGAAGCCCACGATTCCGCTCCCGCCGGCGACCGTCAAGCCCGCGCCAGTGGCTGCCGAATCGAAACCACCCGCGCCGGTTGCCGAGCCAACGCCTCCACCCGCTGCACCGGCACCTCTTCCCGCGCCCGCGGCTCCGGTCTCGAGTGAGCCTCCCCCTGGCCGGCGATCGCGGCCCGAGACACCGTCCCGGCCGGCCTGGGCCCCTGGCCCGACCTCGGATCAACCTCCCGTGACACATACGCAGCAGCAGGCCGCGATGCAGGTTCCGTCATGGGCGCCTCGCGTGCCGCTTGCCTCGCAGCCCGGCACCCCAACGTGGTTCAGCCCGAAGGAAGAGATTCCGCACGCGACCGCACAACCGATCGCGCCGCCCGTGCCGATCCCGGAGCTGGAGCCCGCATCGCCGATAGTGGGAGGTCAGCTTCCGGTCGCGCCGATCCCGAAGCCGGCGCCTCAACCCGAAGCGCAACAGGGGGCGCAGCCGCCCGGTCAGCCAACCTGGCAGGTCGTCGAGCAGCCCCGCAAGTCCGGCCCGCACGTACCCGGGCAGGTCGGACTGACCGCCGAGGATCGCTCCTACGCGGAGTGGTTCGCTTGGGCGAAGCGGGGAGGAGCGCCCGCGAGCGTGTGCCACGCGGCCGCGCAGGGTGCGTTCAAGGCGCTGTCGAGTGGCAAGGACGTGAACACGGCCGTGCAGTGGGCGACGGCGGCGATGAGCCAGCCCGCCGAGCCGGTCTCACAAATGCGCGCCCAGTACTGCGCGTGGTTCGCGCTCGCCAACATCGACCTGAACCTCGATCAGCACCGCGCCCACCTTTTCGCCGCCGGGGCAATTCGGGCCCTTGACGCGGGCCAGGATGCATCGGCCGCCCACGCGGCTGGACTCGCCGCCGCGGGTATCAGGTAGGACTTACCGCAGCAGGCGCACCTGGCGGCTGGCCGCCGCGCCCAGACCGCACAGCAGGGTCATGGATCCCGCCAACGCGAACAACAGGGTGACGTTGTACTGCGCGATCGCGCCCGCAGCCGCGAAGCCGATCGGCGTCAAACCCATCGAGGCGAGCATCACCAGCGACATCACCCGCCCCTGCATCGCCGGATCGGTCCGGCGCTGGAGCCAGCTGATCCCGTAGGTGTTGATCACGCCGGTGCCGATTCCCGAGACTGCCATGACGGCGGCGGCCGGCGGCAGGGAGGGGAGAAGGCCGACCACCACGACCCCGGTGCCGAGCCACAGGCACAGCGCAACTATCAGCCACCCGAACCGTTTCGGTGGCGGGATCATGCCAGCGGCGACAGCCCCCACGGTGGCGCCCAATCCCCAGGCGCCGAGGATGATGCCGTATCCGGACGCGCCCGCGGCAAAGCGGCCGTGGGCGAGGGTGGGCAGCCCGACACCGATCGCGCCATTGGCCCCGAAGTCGATGACCGCGACCACGATGAGGGTGATGCGGATGCCGATGTCCGACCACGCGTATCGCAGTCCCGCGACGATCTGTCCGCCGAGGCCGCCGTCCGCATGCGCCTTGCCGGGTGCGCTCTCCGACGCGGTGGGGAGTGCAAGGATGAACAGGAACCCGAGCACGAAGCAGGCGGCGTCGCCCACGAACGCCCATCCAATTCCGAACGACGCGACGACCAGTCCGCCGAGCACCGGGCCGACGATCACCGACGCCATGCCGGTCACGTTGAGCACCGCGTTGCCTGGCTCGAGCTCGCGGTCGGAGACGACTCTGGGCAGGATCGACGAGCGCGCGGGATAGAAGAACGCATCGACGATTCCGAAGACCGCTGCGATTGCGTAGACGTGCCAGAGCTGCACTCGCCCGGTGAGCACGAGGATCGCGAGCGGGCCGACGAACGCGGCGCGCAGGAGCATCGAGGCGAGCATCGTCAGCCGCGGTGTGAACCGATCCGCCAGCGCGCCTCCAACGACCATGAGCGCGGCCCTCGGCAGGGCCTGGACGACCAGCACGGTGCCGAGCGCCAGGCTCGATCCGGTGAGCTGCAACACGAGCCATGCCACCGCCACGTAGCTGAAGAAGTCGCCGAAGAGGGAAAGCAGGGTCCCGCCGAACAGGAGCCGGAACGGGCCGGATGCGAAGACCGTCCACGGCTTCGGCCTCGCGACCGCCGTCGCGGCAGGCGCGGTCTCGATGATGCTGTCGGTCGTTTGCATGGCTAGCGAAGGTCCCTGCGCGCACTGCCCTTCGGGTCGACGCGGTCGGCGAGGCGCTCGAGGAATCGGGCAAGTAGACCGCGTCTCGAGTGGGCCATCCACACGATTCCGCGCGCCGACTGCATCTGCGCGCGCCGTTCGGCGAGATGCCGTGCGAAGTCTTCGGGTCCGGGTTCCATCGGCATCATGGCCATCAGCCCTCCTTCGTTGCTTCGAGGCGACGCATCGCCTCGTCGACGTCGATCTCGCCACGCGCGACCTGCTCCATGAGCTCGACGCGCGACGGTATGGGCGCGGCGGGACGATCGATGCCCAGCTTCGAAAGCAGGCTGTCGTATCGCGCCCGCGCGGTCGGATAGCTCACCCCGAGGTGGCGCTCGAGCTCTTTCATGTTTCCCCTCGACGCGAGGAAGACGCGGAGGACGTCCCGGTCCTCATCGCTGAGGACGCAGAACTCGCATGACGCAAAGGCGCCGGACAGCTCCGTCGTGCATTCGGGGCAAGTGAGTCTTGTGGTTGCGAGCCGGTGATTGCACACCGGACAGCTGGTGGGCGGGCGCCGAGCCTGGCTCTTGGCCATCAGCCGACCTTCAACTTGACGTCGCCCATCGTGCAGCTGATCTCGAGGCTGCCGGCCCCGCTGCCGATGACCTGGTCCTCGACGCCTTCGAGGTCGACCTCGCCCAGCGTCGTGTGCGTGGCGATCCGGACGTTGGACGATTTGTCGAGCCTCACCTTGACCTCGCCCATCTGGCAGCGGATCGCGCTGCTGCCACCGTCCAGGCGACCGCCGGCCTCGAGGTTGCCGGCCGAGACCATCAGGTTGATGGGTCCGGCGAAGCCTTCGACCACGCAGTTGCCGGCCTGGACGTCGCTGGTGATGGAGCTCTTGATGCCGCGGATGCGGAGGTTGCCGGCCTGGACGCGAGTGCGCAGCGCCAGCGCCGGGTTCATGCGCACGGTCAGGTTGTTGCTCCTCTCGAGGCCGGGAATGGAGATGCGCGAGCGGCTGAACTCGAATGTCGTGTCGCCGACCAGGAAGGACTGCTCGATAACCAAGGTGTCGCCGTCCTGGCGCGCGCGGTGTGGGCCGTCCGCGACCGCGGTGGCGACGTTGGGGTCGCCCACGATGTCCGTGTTGCCGAACCGGGAGTTGACGGTGATCTGGCGGATGCCGGTTTCGGGCGCCTTCGCTGAGGCTTGCGTGGGAGCCGCCGGCGCCGGCTCGTCGGATTCGATCGCCTCGAGGCGGGCGGCGCCTTCCTCGGCGGTGATCGTGCCGCTTGCCACCTGGTTCAAGATTTCGCGTCTGAGATCGTTCATGCATCAAATTAGAAAGCACACCTTGCCAATTTGTCAAGTTCGGACGCTAAATTTGGGCGACTGAACTCCGGATAATGGAAGGCGTCACATGACCACACGCGTGGGCGTCGTCGCGGACACGCACTGCCCGGAGTTCATCGACCGGCTTCCCGGCAGCGTTTTCGAGGCGCTGCGGGGGGTCGACCTGATCGTGCACGCGGGCGACGTCAACGCGGCGTCGACGCTGAAGGACCTGGAGAAGATCGCGCCCGTGCGCGCGGTGCGCGGCGACCATGACCGGGGCCTGGACTCACTGCCCCGCTCGCTGGAGATCACGGTCGAGGGAAAAAAGATCGTCGTGGTGCACGGGAACCGGTCCCGATGGATCGAGGAGCCGCACACGTTTCTCTGGACCATCACGCTCGGCTACTTCCGGCCGCATCGCCGCCTGCCGGCTGAGCTGCGGCGGCGTTTCCCTGACGCCGACGCGATCGTCTACGGCCACACGCATCGGGCCGACGTCCAGCGCGTCGGCGGCGCGCTGCTCTTCAACCCCGGAGGGGTTTACGTGTGGACCGCCGACTCGGTCGCGCGCCGCCTGGCCCGCAAGCCCGGGTGGTTCGAGTGGTGCTGGCTTCAGGTCGCACGGCACATGCGAGGGACTGAGCCGCCCTCGGTTGGCATCCTCGAGGTGGGGGAGGCGGGGATCGTCCCGCGCGTCATCGGCCTGTAGGCTCTTCCATCGTGCCCGGAGTCACCTATCGGGAGGCAACGCTCGACGATGCGGCGCTTGCGTCGGACCTGATGACGGCGGCGTACCCGCCAATGCCCCAGGATCCGGTGACGACCGAGTTCCGCTGGAGGAACCTGCGCAAGGGTTTCGTGGCCGGTCGATTCATCGCCGAGCGCGATGGCGTGCCGGCGGCGTTCCTGGGCTGGCTGCACGGCCCGTGGCACGAGCTCCCGGACCGCCACTGCGAGGTCGAGGTATGGCTCTCGCGCGACCAGCTCGACGTGGACCTGCTCGCCGCGATGTGGACGTTCGTAGAGGATCGCGCCGCGGTCGAGGAGCCTCACCTGCTGCTTGCGTACGCTGGGGAGGACGAGTCGGAGATGCTCGAGTCGCTGGCGCGTTGCGGCTTTCAGCGCGAACGGCTGGAGAAGGTCTGGGAGCTAGACCTGCGCGCGAACGGCGCGAGACTGATGGCCGAGGCCGCGGAGGCGCTGCAAGAGATGTCGAATGCAGGCATCGCGCTGACCACGCTCGCCGGTTGGGCGGACCCGGACAAGCTGCGCAAGCTTCATCAGCTCGACCGGCGCACGCGTCACGACATTCCGACTTCCGTGGCAATCGTCAGCGAGTCCTACGAGGACTTCGAACGCCGAACCAACGGTCCCGACCGGCGTGCGGACCGCTACTGGGTCGCGATCGCCGGTGACCAGCCGGTGGCGATGTCTTACCTGCGCTTTCCACCGGTGCGGGGCCCGATCTGGACGGGGTACACGTGCTCCGATCCCGCCCACCGCGGCCGCGGCATCGCGCGGGCGATCAAGCTGCAGAGCCTGGCCCAGGCGGTCGAGCTCGGCGTGCCATACGTGCTGACCGACAACGACTCCCAGAACGCGCCGATGCTGCACATCAACGAGCGCCTCGGCTATGTCCGCCGGCCCGGATTCGTCGAGCACCACAAGCGGGTAGATAAGGACAGTGCCTAAGACCAAGGACTTTTACGAGGTGCTCGGCGTGCCGCGGACGGCGTCGCAGAAGGAGATCTCGGCGGCGTTCCGCAAACTCGCGCGCAAGTACCATCCCGACCTGAACTCCGGCGACAAGCAGGCCGAGGCCCGCTTCAAGGAGATCTCGGAGGCGCACGAGGTGCTCTCCGACGCCAACAAGAAGAAGCTCTATGACGAGTTCGGCGAGAACTGGGCGGCCGCCGCGGCGGCGGGCGTGCAGCCCGGACAGGCCGGCGGGTTCCGCACGCAGGGTG
>DATEHC010000153.1:0-3651 GCA_035279785.1 Candidatus Dormiibacterota bacterium | reverse complement strand
TGCGCGCGCCCGGCGTCACTGCCTCCAACTGAGGGAACCCGAGCACCGAGATGAACGAGTCGTTGAAATCGGATCGGCCGGACAGTTCCACGTACTCGATGCGCGCCGGCAGCTCGAACGCGACCTGTCGCTCGCGATAAGAGAGGAGCGCGATCTTCGCCCCCTCGCCGGCAGAGTTCCCCACCGCGATGATCCTGTCGACGTCGACGGGCGGCACGAGCCCGATCACCTTGGCGCTCTCGGGGTTGAGATAGGAGCCGAACGAGCCGCCGAGGAGCACCTCGTCGAGCTGATCGGCGGTCACGCCGAGGATGTCCATCAGCACCTTGATCCCTGTGGCGATCGAGCCCTTCGCGAACTGCAGCTCGCGGATGTCGCGCTGGGTCAGATAGACGCCGTCCGCCAGCAGGAACGCGCGCACGCCGTCGACGTCGATGAGCCGATCTCGCAGCGGGTGATGCGGCACGTCGTCGGCGAGCCTGAGTCGCCCCGAGTGCTCCATCAGGCCCGCGAGGAGCAGCTGCGCCACGGCGTCCACCAGCCCCGAGCCGCAGATCCCCTGCGGCGCCACGTCGCCGCCGATCACCTGGAGCTCGACGCGATCGCCGAGGGTCACGCCCTCGATCGCGCCCGTGGTCGCGCGCATGCCGCAGCGGATCTGGCTTCCCTCGAACGCAGGCCCCGCCGGGGCGGCCGTCGCCAGGGCGCGCTGCGCGTTGCCGAGGACGATCTCGCCGTTGGTGCCGACGTCGACGAACACACGCATTCTGTCCTCGCGAACGACACCGGTCGCGAGAACGCCGGCGACGATGTCGGCGCCCACGTAGGCGCCCAGCGCGGGAAGCGTCTGCACGTAACCCTGCGGGTGGATGTTCAGCCCGACGTCGCGTGACTCCACGCTCAGCTGGTCCATGAAGGCCGGCGTGAACGGCGACATCGACAGGGGGGTCGGGTCGATGCCCAGGAGAAGGTGCAGCATCGTGACGTTGCCGACGACGACCGCCTCGTACGTGCGCATCAACGACACGCCCGTCTCGCGATACAGCTCGTCGAGGATCAGGTTCATGGTCGCAACCACAGCGTCGCGCAGCTCGACGATCGCCTCCGGCCCGTTCATGCCATGGCTGATACGCGAGATGACGTCGGCGCCGAACGGCGCCTGGCCGTTGAGCGTGGAGGACACCGACGCGGCCATGCCTGTGCGCAGGTTCATCAGCGTGCCGACCAGCGTCGTGGTGCCCACATCGAAGGCGATACCGAAGCACTCACCGGTCGTGTCGCCGGGTTCGACGGCTACGAGGTGCTCGCCCGCCAGCACCGCGGTGACCTTGAATCCCGCCTCGCGAAAGACGCTGGGCATCGTGCGCAGGACGGCGACGCTCGCCACCATGTCGTGGCCCTCTTCCGTGAGTGCGTCCTTCAGGCGAGCGACGTCGCTGCGCTGGTCGTGCAGCGAGGGCTCGCTCAGCTCGAGGTAAACCTTGCGGACGTTGGGGTCGAGGATGACGAGGCGGCCCAGGCCCATCGTCGCGGCCTTGGGCACGCGCAACAGCTGCGGCACCTCGCAAGTCATGTCGTCGTAGATCGGCGCCTGGCACGAAAGCCGCCAGCCGTCGGCGATCTCCTGCGGTCGCAGCAATCGGTGGTCAGCCGGCGACGCATCCGGCAGGCCTTCGAGCACGCGGACCTTGCACTTGCCGCACGTGCCGCGGCCGCCGCACGTCGAGTCGATCGGCAGCCCGATCCAGTGCGCCGCCGAGAAGACGGTCGTGCCCGCGGGCACGCGCGTCGTCCTGTCGTAGGGGAGGTAGGTGACCTCGAGCTTGCGCGCGATCACTTCTTGTCCGGAAGTGCGCCCTGCGCGCGCCCGGCGACCGCGGCGGCCTGCTCTGCGCGAAATGCCGAGATCCACTTCATCGCGTACTCGTCGTGGCCGAGCAGGAGGTCGCCGGCGAGAATCGCCCGACGCACCTGGGCCTCTAGCGGGTTGGTGATCGCGCAGGTGAGCCCCGCGTGCATCGCGAGCGGAAGGAACGCCGCGTTCACCGTCGGGCGGTCGGGCAGCCCGAACGACACGTTCGACGCGCCGCACGTCATGTTGTTGCCGAGCTCGTCGCGGATCAGTCGCATGGTCTCGAGCGTGATCACACCGCACGTCGGATCGGCCGCCACCGTCATCGCGATCGGGTCGATGATCACGTCCTCTTGCGGGATGCCGTGGTCGGCAGCGCGCTCGACGATGCGGCGCGCCAGCGCGAGCCGCTCGGACGGGACCATCGAGATCCCCGTCTCGTCGTTGGCCATGCCGATGACCGCGGCGCCGTGCTTCTTCACGAGCGGAAGGATTCGCTCCATGCGCTCCTCCTCCGCGGTCACAGAGTTGACGAGCGCCTTGCCCTCGTAGGCGGAGAGCCCGGCCTCGAGCGCCTCGATGATCGACGAGTCGATGCAGATCGGCGCGTCGCTGACCTCCATGACCGCCTTGATCGTCTCGACAAGCAAGGCGGGCTCATCGATGGCGGGGATGCCGGCGTTGACGTCGAGCATGTGCGCACCGGCGGTCGTCTGGGCGATCGCATCCGAGCGAACACGGTCCATCACCCCGACCTTCATCTCGGCCGCCAGCACTTTGCGGCCCGTGGGATTGATGCGCTCACCGATGATCACGAATGGGCGATCGCCGGAGATGACCACCTCGCGCGAGCGCGAGGACACGCGGGTGTCCATTAGGACCTAACCCTTACGCAGGGTCTCGTCGATCTTCATCACGGCCTGCTCCAACGCAGCCGAGCCAGGGCCGCGCGCGCCGACCAGGTCCTTCGCCATGCGCGTCGCGATCGATGCGTCGGGCGCGTAGCTGTCGGCGCCGACGTGCTTCGCGTATTCGACGGTCACCGGCGCGCCGCCGACCGCGACGTGCACTTTGTCGCGGACCCCGGCCTTGACCAGCGCGTCGATGTTGGCCTTGAACATCGGCATGGTCGTGGTCAGGAAGGCCGAGAAGCCGACGACGTCGGGCTCGTGCTGCTGGACGGCCTCGACGAACTTCTCGGGCGGCGTGTTCACGCCCAGGTCGAAGACCTCGAATCCCGCTCCCTCGAGCATGATCACGACCAGGTTCTTGCCGATGTCGTGGATGTCGCCCTTGACAGTGCCGATGACGTAGCGCCCGACGGGCTTGGCACCCGTCTCAGCGATCAGCGGCCGGAGGATCACCAGCGCACCCTGCATGGCCCGGGCGGCGATGAGCATCTCGGGAACGAAGAAATCGCCCTTCTCGAATCGCCGGCCCACCTCCTCGAGGGAGGGAATCAGCGCCTTGAAGAGGATGTCCATCGGGTCCATGCCGAGGCCGAGCCCCTCCTCGGTGAGGGCCTTCACCTCGGGCGCGTGGCCGTGGAGGGTGTGCTCGAACAGGCCGGCCCGGATCTCTTCTTCCCGGCTCACCCGCACATTGTTGCGCACAACGATAATGTTGCGCAATGAGCAACGAGGTTCGGGATGTCTCCGTCCGCTCGGTCGAGCGCGCGGTCGAGATCCTGGACCAGCTGGCCCAGCGCGGCGGGCAGACCGGCGCCGAGGTCGCGCGAGGCCTTGGGGTGCACCGCTCGACGGCGCTGCGGCTGCTCGGCACGCTGGAGCGGCACGCCC
>DATEHC010000152.1:0-9435 GCA_035279785.1 Candidatus Dormiibacterota bacterium | reverse complement strand
AACCTGATCCTCGAACGCTCGCAATGCCTTCCGCTGGTGAGGCAGGACCAGGACATGGCGTTCGAGCTGCTGGTCGGCGAGCCGGTGTTCGGTGTGGACGTGTTGCGCGAGGTGCTCGCCGCCAACGAGCCGCTGCTCGAGCACTTCCCGCAGCTTGCTCGCAAAGATGCGCCGCTTCTCATCGACGCCCCACGACGCCGCGCCCCGAAGGCGCTCTATCCATCGCTGCTCGACAGGCCGGCGGAGCTGATGGGAAGCGCGGCCTGGCGCTACATGCAGTGGACGCGCCGCAACCGGCCCAACGCGCTGGCGCGCGTCGCGTACGTGCGCGCGACGATGCGGCCGTATGCGCTGTTCGACGGGCGATGATCAGGCTGATCCCGGTCGCCATCCTCGCGTTGACCAGCGCGCTGCTGTTCGCGTTCGGCGTGAACCTCCTGTACATGACCGTGCGCGCTCTGCGCACGTCGTGCATCGGCTTCGCCTCGCCCCCCGAAGGACTGGACGACATCGCCACGCGCGTCTGCGTGCAGCTGCCGATCTTCAACGAGCGCTACGTCGCCGAGCGTGTGATCGACGCGGTCTGCGCGATGGAGTGGCCGCACGACCGCCTCGAGGTGCAGGTCCTCGACGACTCGGACGACGAGACCATCGCGATCGTCGCGCGACGCGTGGCCCACTGGAGGCGGCGAGGCGTGGAGATCAATCACATCCGGCGCGGAAGTCGCGAAGGGTTCAAGGCCGGAGCCCTGGCTCACGGCCTCGCTCGGACCGACGCGCCGTTCATCGCCATCTTCGACGCCGACTTCGCGCCGCAACCTGACTTCCTCCGCCGCATCATGGGCCGCTTCGACGACCCGAAGGTCGCGTTCGCGCAGGCTCGCTGGGGGCACCTCGACGAGACCTATTCGCTCTTCACACGGCTGCAGGCGATGGCGATCGACTACCACTTCCTCGTCGAGCAGGCGGTCCGATCGTCGGCCGGTTACTTCACCAACTTCACGGGGACGGCGGGCGTGTGGCGGAGTGCGGCGATCGAAGACGCCGGCGGGTGGAGCGCGCGGACGCTCACCGAAGACCTCGACCTCAGCTACCGCGCGCAGCTCCGCGGCTGGAAGGCCGCGTACGTCGACGACCTCGTAGTCCCGGAGGAGCTGCCGGTTTCCATCGATGCGTATCGCAGGCAGCAGTCGCGCTGGGCGACCGGCAGCTTCCAGGTGGCCATCCGCCTGCTGCGGCCGGTCCTTCAAAGCGACCGATCCGTAGCGGTGAAGTTCCAGGCGGTCATCCACCTGCTCGCTTACGGCGTCGGCCCGGTGATGCTGCTGCAGCTCGCGTGCTACCCGCTGATCCTCGCCACGTTCGGCGCGCGGGGTTATCACCTGCCCTGGTACGTGGCGGACTGGTCGGTGATCGCGATCCTCGTCGGCATCGCGCCGTGGGTCGGATTCATCGCCGCGCAGACCCGGCGCGGCAAGCGATGGTGGCGAGGCGTCCCCGCGCTCCTGTGTCAGGTGGTCGGCGCCGGGATGTCGCTGAACACTCTCATCTCGCTCGCCCGCGCGACGCGACCAGGCGGCGCCTTCGTCCGGACGCCGAAGTACCGGATCGTGCGCCGCGGCCAGGAGTGGCGCGACCAGGCGTACGTGCGAGTGGGCGATCCTCGCGCGCTTCTCGAAGCGGGGGGCGGGCTGCTGGCGTTGGCGATCGTTCCCTTCGCCCTCGTGCGCGGCCAGCTTCTCATCGCGGTTTACGCGTCGATGTTCGCGACCGGGTTTCTCGTGGTCGCCCTCCTCAGCGTCGTCGACTTCCTCGAAGTCCTGACACTGCGGCGCCTGGGCGCCCGGGCCCTGTCTCGTGTCCAGGCAGCGTGGCCGGCCGCCGCGCTTCTTGGTGCGGTCACGTTCCTTCTGGTCCTTGCGGCGCAGCTGCCGGAGCCGTTCGAGGACGGATACGGTCACTGGCTGATCGCGGCCAACCTCGCGGCGACCGGCCATCTCCACGACCCGCTGTTTGGGATGGAGGACACGTGGCTGCCCGGATACAGCGTGCTGGCGGCCGGCGTCCTGCACGTGTTCGGGCTGTGGCAGCTTGGCGCGCTCAAGGCGATGAGCGCGCTGTTCGGAGTCGCCACCGCGGCGTGCGTCTACGCCCTCGCGCCCAATCGCCGCCAGGGACTTCTCGCCGCGGCGCTCCTGGTTCTCAACCCGGTCTTCCTCTTCACGTCCGGATCCGCGGTGGTCGAGCCGATGCTCACCGCGCTCATCAGCGGAGCCGCGCTGGCTGCGATCCGCGGCCGGGTGAAGCTCGCCGCGCTTCTCGCCGCGTTTGCGGTCACCACCTCGACGAAAGCCTGGATCTGGCTTGCGGCGGTGATCGCTTTCGCAGCGATCGAGCTCGTGCGCACGCGCGCCGGCGCTCGCTCGCGCACCGCGGTGGCGTATGCGATCCCGGCGCTCGGCGTTCTCGTCGTGCTCCAGCTCGGATTCGCTCCGGCGAGCCACTCGGTGGCGCGCGGAACGATAGAGGTGATGTCGGCGACCGCGCGCGGAAGCGTATCGGCCAATCCACTGACGCGCGTGCTGGAGCTCGGCGGCACGTTCGGCCTCGCGGCCCTTCCGCTGTTCGTCTTCGGCGCGCTCGGCGCCGTGTTGGCGATCCGGGCGCACGCGACCTCGGCCTGGCGCTACCTGTACGCGCCGGCGATCGCCTACCTCGCCGCGGTCTTCGGCCTGGTCGGTCTGGGCGTCTACACCGGGAGTCACCGCTACCTCTACCCGGCGCTCCCCGCGCTGGCGCTCCTCGCGGCCGCGGCGCTCGACCGCTACTCCCCGGCCGTTCGCCTCACTGCGATCGGCGCGACAACGCTGCTCGCGGTCGCGTTCCTCCCCGTGTTCGCCAGCTTTGGCAGCATCGACGGCGGCCTCGTCGCGGCGGGACGCGCCGCGGGAACCAGCCCTGGGATGCTTCTCACCGACTCGCCGGTGGTCGCGTACTACAGCGGCAAGGCGCCGGCGGAGATCACCGGCTCACGAAGCCTTCCATCCGACCAGTCCGACGCCATAGCGTGGCTGCGGGCAAAGGACGTGACGGCGCTCGCCCTCGAGGACATCAGCTACTACCGCGCGACCACCGTCTTCCCGGACCTCGCGCGTGGCCAGGCGATCGGACCTTTCATCTCGGTCGGCGACCAGAAGAACTACCAGGTGACCGCGGGCAAGCCGGTCTACGTGTACCGCCTGTGGCCCGAGCTGAGCCTCGAGGGGGTCGCCCAGGGCAAAACACCACAGGGCAAGACGGCACCCCTCGCCAAGGGCATGACCATGGGTCCGGCCGCGACTGGCGAGGGCATGGGTTTCGGCGTTCCGATAGTGCGGTATCCCGACGGCTGGGTCTATTCGCGAACCGTCAGCGACGCGCCGCTCTCGAGCAACTCATGGCAGAGGACCTACCAGCTCGACGAGATCGGCGGCGACAACGCCCACGACTACCGCTTCGTGCCCATCGCATCGCGCGGCGCGATCCGAGTGACCTACGCGCTCGACGCAAACGGGGTGTCGATTGCCGTCCATGTGATGTGGCTCGAACCGGGCTACTCGCAGGTCGCGGTGCTCAACGAGCAGTCCGCCGCTTTCGACGATCTCGCCGCCGACCACGAGGCGACTCTGATCGGCAAGCAGTTCCCGAGCTGGACGCCGGTGACCGGCTCATGGGCGCGCGTGCGCTCGAATGGGCTGGGCATCGAATGGTCGGTGCCGTCCGTCGCGGGCGCGTCGCTGTACGCCGGGCGCGAATCTGCGCCGCCGGACTTCAACTGGGCCGGCCTCGACTACCTGTTTGACGGCCCATTCACCGGCGCGGCCTATCACGTGAACGTGCAGAGGGCGAGATGAGCGAGCACGTCGACGTCGTCCTCGTCTACCCGCAACGCGCACCGAAGCAAGGCCGTCACTGGATCATGCCGTCACTCGGTCTCATGTATCTGAGCGCTTCGCTCCGTCGCGCCGGCTACAGCGTGCGCCACATCGACCACACGTTCCTCGAGCGACACGAGGTGCTGGAGCAGATCGACCGGCTCCAGCCGGCGGTCGTCGGCATCTACTGCATGATCACCATGCAGGACGAGGCCCTGTCCCTCGCGCAGCAGGTGCGCGGCAAGGCGCTCACGGTCGTTGGAGGTCCTTACCCCTCGGGCGAGCCGGAGACGTTCGTCGACCAATTCGACGTCGTGGCGGTCGGCGAGGGCGAGGAGACGATCGTCTCGATCATGGAGCACCTCGGCGACCGGCGCTGGGAGGAGATCCCCGGGGTGGTGTTCAAGCGCGACGGCGAGGTGATCAAGAGCACCGCGCGGCACCGCAGCAAGGACATGTCGGATCTTCCGTTGCCCTATCGCGGCGACATCCCCAACGACCGGTACATCGCTTACTGGCGCAAGCACTGGAAGGACGCGACCACTCCGCTGATGTCCACGCGAGGTTGTCCGTTCCGCTGCGATTTCTGCCACAAGTCGGTGTTCGGTGACCTGTTCAGCGCACGGCCGATCGAATCGGTGGTCGAGGAGATGCGCGAGATCGCCGCGCTGGGCTACGACCACATCTGGATGTCGGACGATCTGTTCACGCTCAACTACAAGCGCACGATGGAGCTCGCGAAGGCGATCGAGGACGCGCACCTTCCGCTCACGTGGGAATGCCTCAGCCGCGTGACGCACGTCGACAAGGAGCTGTTCGTGCAGATGCGCAAGGCCGGGTGCAAGCGAATCTTCTTCGGCATCGAGTCGGGGGACGAGCGCGTGCTCAAGGAGATGAAGAAGGGGATTACCCCGGAGCAGGCACGCGCGGCGGTCGAGGCGTGCGTCGCCGCCGGGATAAAAGCGGCGGGCTTCTTCATGGTCGGCTACCTGGGCGAGACCACCGATTCGCTGATCCGGTCGATCAACTTCTCGTCCAGCCTGCCGCTCGACTACGTGAGCTACACGATCGCCTACCCGCTGCCGGGCACTGGTTTTTACGAACGGGTGCGCGAGCGCAGGCTGCGCGGCGAGTGGCACAAAGTCCGGCACAATCGCCTGCTGTTCAACACCGACTTCTCCGAGAGCAAGCTTCGCGTAGCGATCCTCAAGGGGGCGATTCAGCACCGCCTCAACCGCATGCATATGCGGCCCGCCGCCCGAGCCTTCCAGCTCGCCACCGACCCGGTGCTACGCGCGCTCAAGTAGCGCTAGCCCTGCTCCTTGCGCTGGCGGGATGCGGTTCGCCGCCACCGGCTCCCGCGTACCCCGCAACCGGGCTGGTGCTGCTCTCACTTCGCGATGGCTCGTTGCACTCAAGCGCACGAATCGGCAGCGATCCGGTGGCCGTAACGCTTGCCGACGATGGTCGTACCGCCTATGTCGCGGACAGCGCGCCGGGTGACGTGTACGCGGCGAGCGTCCCTGACTTGAAAGTGCGCTGGAAGACGCACACTGGCGGCGCGCCGTTCGGCATGGTCCTGCACGACGGACGGCTGTACGTGTCCCTCTACGACAGCAAGTCCATCGCCGAGCTCGACCCGGCGAGCGGCAAGCTGCTCGCGACCGATCCGGCTCCCGAGCATCCGGCCGCGATCACGGTCGATGCGAATGGCAAGGTCGTGGTGGCGGCGGGCAGCGCATTCGGCATCGCACTGGTCGGATCGACAGTGTGGACGGCCGACTACGCGCGGTCGGAGCTGATGCCGGCCGGCGGCGGAACCGCGGTGCCGCTTCCCTCGCCGGTGCATCCGTTCTGGCTCGGGCCTGGCCCCAGAGCGACGCTCCTGATCGCCGCCGAGGGCGAGAACGAAGACGCCGACCCCGGCGCCGTGTTCTCCTTCGACACGGTGAGCGGCGCATTCACCCCGTTGGCCCGGCCTCGCGACCCCGACCAGGTCGTTGAGTCGGGGGGAATTGATTACGTGGCGGCCCACGGCGACAGGGAGGTTCTGGCCATAAGCGGCCGGACCACTCGGACTTTAGCGGACGGCGCATCGGCCGTGGCCGTCGCTCCCGACCCAAGCATCGGACTGCTGGTCGTGGCTGTGAACAGTCATGAGTAATATCCCCACGAAATCAGAGGCTTCGCCGTGATTTCGCGGGGGCCCCTGTATACGGCGTGGCCGAGCGTCTTCCGAGTCGTCGTAGGCCTCTACTGGCTTTACTTCGCGAGCCAGAAGTGGACCGGCGTCGGCTGGATGCACGGCGTGATGGATTCGATGGCGAAGGACAATCCGATCCCGGGCCTGCACCAGATCCTTGTCGCGCTGGTCGCGCCCAACTGGTTTCCTTTCGCAGTCGCCGAAGGCGTCGGGGAAACGGTGGTCGCCGTCCTTCTGATCCTCGGCCTGGTCACGCGGTGGGCGCCGATCCTGGGCTTTCTCCTCGCCGTCGGCATCGCGCTGACTGTCGCGTTCGCGGTGACCGACGACGGATTCAGATGGCTCTACTACCTGGGGGTCCTCGTCAACGCGCAGCTCATCGCATCCGGGCCCGGGCCCTACACCCTCGGCCGTCTCGGCTGGGTGCCCTCGTGGCTCCGCTAACCTTGTCGAGATGAGCGTGGACGCAGAGGGTTACGGATTTCCCGAACACCAGAGGACGATTCAGCGCCTGGTCGACGACATTCGGGTCCTCTCGCCCGCCGGCATCGAGCGTGCGGCGCAAGGCTGGGACAAGCACGCTCGCCTGCACGGGCTCGACGAAATCCACAAAGCGGAGAAGGCGGCGGTGCACGCCATCGAGCAGTCGGGTCGCGGCGAGGCGTGGGACGAGGTGCGGCGCAACCTGTTCGGCCTGACCGAATCAGGCGGCGCGCTCGTCAGCTGGAAGGCCGAGCACGGCGAGACCGGCCACAAGGCGGAGGACGCGGCCTTCATGGCCGCGCTCGGCATCGTCGCCGGGAATCTCATCAACAAGCAGCAGCAGTCGACGCTGCTTCGGCCGATGTCCGAGGCGCTGCCCTGGCTGCTTCCGGAGGAAAGTCAGCCGGTCGCCTGACGCAGCTACTGCGCGGTGACCAGCTCCGCCAGATCGGCGCCGGCCAGGTCGGACTGATCGACCCGCCGGCGGCTCTCGATCAGCTTCCCACCGAGCTCGTTGGTCTTGGAGTCGTTCATTGAGAGCACGCCCTCGACCAGGCCGTTCCGTAGGTAGAACACCGTGAATTTCAGCCCATCGCGATCGCCGCGCCAAACCGCGGTGTCGTCTCCCGAGGCCTGGCCTCGGTACTCGAGGTTCACGTCGTACTGGTCCGACCAGAAATATGGAAGCTTCTTGTAGGGAGTCGCGCCGTCTGCGATGCACGTCGCGATGCCGCGACCCTGGCCCTTCGCCACCTCCCAGTGCTCGACGCGGATCGAACGGTCCAGCACCGGGTGGTGGTGGAACGCGATGTCGCCGCCGACGTAGACGTCGGGCGCGGCCCTCAACGACTCGTCGACCTGGACGCCTCCGCCCTCGATCTTCATGCCGAGGGCCGTGGGGAGCTCGACGTTGGGCTGGATGCCGACCGCCATGAGCGCGAGGTCGACGTCCTCCCGCTTTCCATCGGAGAGCGTCACCGCGACCAGGCGATCTCGCTCCACGTGCCACCGCGTCACGGTCGTGCCGGTGCGGATGTCGACGCCGTGATCGCGGTGGATGCGGGCGTAGATCTGCCCGACCTCCTGGCCCAACGCGCGGCCGAGGGGGATCGGCGCCGCCTCGAGCAGCAGCACCTCCTTGCCCAGCTGGCGCGCCGAAGCCGCGACCTCCGCGCCGATGAATCCCGCGCCGACCAGGAGCACGCGGCCCGCCTCCTTCAAGGACTCGCGCAGGCCAGAGCTGTCCCGCAACGAGCGAAGCGTCCTGACGTTGCGCGCCGCGGGCACGTCCGGCAGATTGCGCGGAGTGCCGCCGAGCCCGAGCACGAGCACGTCGAAGGCGACCTCGTCACCCGATGCGAGGGCGAGCTTGCGCTCGTGGAGCGAACCTCCCGTCACTCGCTGCTCGAGGCGGAGGTCGATGCGCTCGGTCGCGTACGCCTCTTCGTCGTGCAGGAAGACCTTCGGCTCTTCGATCTCGCCACGAAGAAATTCTTTGGAGAGATAGGGACGGTCGTAAGGCCGGTCGTGGTCCGCGCTGAGGATCACGATCTCGCCGTCGAAGCCGCGCTTGCGCAGCGCGAATGCAGAGGCATCGCCCGTGCCCCCACCCCCGACGATGACGACCTTTGTCACCTGCCTGGAGACGATACGCGCGCAGGTTTCGCTACCGCGGGTGCTCGGCGGGCGAAGTAGACGCCCGACAGGGCCAGCAGGCCGCCGGCAACCGCGAGCCACGGCGGCGTCTCGCGCAGGACGACCCAACCCAGCAGCACCGCGACGACCGGGGCGAGGTAGGTCAGGGTTCCGAGCTGCCCCGCCTTGGTCCGGCGCAGCGCAAAGCCCCACGACGCGAAGCCGATCGCTGTGGGGAATGCGCCCAGGTAGACCGTCCAGGCGAGCACACCGGATCCGGCCTTGCCGACCTCTGAAACAAGGGTAGGAGCGAAGGGCAGGCACACGATCGTGGCCGCGGCGACGCCGATGAAGGTGACCTGGAACGGTGGCACGCGCGCGAGCACGGGCTTCTGCACGACGATGGCGGTCGAGTAAGCGATCACGGCGACGGCGAGCAGGACGATTCCCACCGCCGCGCCGCTTCGACTTTGAGCGGTCGCAAGGCCGATGAGCGCGCAGCCGGCAAACGCGATCGCGCACCCGACGAACAGCCGCGGAGGGAATCCTTCGCCGAGGAAGATCCCGGCCAGGATGGCGACCACGACCGGCCCCACGTTCACGAGAAGCGCGGCAGTGCCGGCATCTACGATCCGCTCCGCCGCGTTCAGGGAAACGCTGTAGACGGCAAGCCAGAGCACGCCGTAGACGGCGATCTTGAAAACGTCCCGCCGGCTCGGCCAGGGGTCACGCCGGAAAGCCGCGGCCGCGCCCAGGACCAGGCAGCTCACCAGGAGCCGAGCCAGCGCCAGCGATCCCGGAGAGAAGGCCACCCCGGCCGCCCGGATGCCGACGAAGGCCGAACCCCATAAGACGACCGTGAAGAGACCGGCGAAGAGCGGAGCGGCATCTACTCGCGGGGAGCGGGCGGCGGTGACGGCTCGGTTCATCTCCAACACAACATGGGCAGCGTGATCAGCGTTGCGATCATTTCGTCAGGTCCGTCAGCAGAGGCAGCTGATCGCGCCGCGGAGCTTGACGACGCCGACCGAATCGACACCCTCGGCTACCGCGCCTGCCTCGGAGCCCTCGATGGGGTGGCCCTCGCGGACCCAGTATTCGAACCCGCCCAGCATTTCCTTGACGTCGCAGCCGAGCCGCGCGAGCTCGAGCGCGGCCCTCGCGGCTCCGTTGCATCCTGGTCCCCAGCAATAGACGACC
>DATEHC010000151.1:0-5990 GCA_035279785.1 Candidatus Dormiibacterota bacterium | reverse complement strand
TGGGGCTACCCGCACGACCTCGACGATCACTCGGTCGATCCGCACGTGCAGCGCCTGCGCCGCAAGCTGTCCGAGCGGTCCAACACCGGCGTCAGCCTCGAGGCGGTGCCGGGGCTCGGATACCGCCTGTCGGTCAAGGGCGGTTGACGGAGAGCGCCACAGACCTGTTCGGGCCGGTCGCTCAGGATCTCGCCGCGCTCGAACGCTCGATGCGCTGGGAGATCGAGCACGACCCCGATGAAGTCGGCATACCCATGGCGGCGTTGTTCGATGCAGGCGGCAAGCGACTGCGGCCCGCGCTCGTTCTCCTTTCCGCGAAGTGCGGTGACTACGACATAGGCCGGCTCACGCCCGCCGCGACCGCGGTGGAGCTGACGCACGCGGCCACTCTCGTCCACGACGACGTCATCGACCGATCGGAGACGCGACGCGGCCGGCCGACCGTGGCCGCAAGCCTCGGCGACAACCCGGCCATCGTCATCGGCGACTACTACTTCGTCAAGGCCTACGAGCTCGCGGCGCGCACCGGCTCGGCCGAGGTTGTCGCGATCCTCGCGCGCGCTGTCATGACCATCTGCGACGGCGAGGTGCGCCAGCAGTCGATCCGCTACCGCTATCACACGAGCATCGAGGAGTACATGCAGCGCATCGCAGCCAAGACGGCGATCCTCCTCGGCGCTTGTTGTGAGATTGGAGCCCTGCTCTCTGGCGCGGATCAAGACGCGCGCTCCGCTCTTGCGTCCTACGGGCAGTTTCTCGGCATCGCGTTTCAGATCGCCGACGACGTCCTCGACTACACGGGCAGCGAAGACGAGGTTGGCAAGCCGCTTGGACATGACATCGTTGAGGGCTTTGCGACTCTTCCGTTGCTGCTCTCATCGGTCGACGTCGCGGACAACCGCAAGCTCGATCGGAGCGAGGCGGAGCGCATCGTCGATGCGGTGCGCAACAGCGACGGGCCCCGTCGCGCGCTCGATGAGGCAAAGAAACATGCGCGCGAAGCCCGCGATCGTCTTCATTCATTGGCGCCGAGTGATGCGGTCGACGCGCTCGCGTCGCTGACGGACTACGTGGTCAGCCGAAAGCTCTAATCTCTCTCCCTGTGTCCCGGGGTGGGATGGGCATTGTGATATGAGCAGGGTCAGGCTGGTCGGTGTAGGTCCGGGTCATCCAGGTCTGGCCACGGTGCAGGCTGTCGAAGCAGTGCGCGAAGCCGATGTGATTCGCAATTGCGACGGATGCGGCACCGGTCTTTTGCATCTCGCTCCGGCGAATGCGGACATCGCGCCAATGCAATCCATCGACGAGGTCGTAAGACTCGCACGCAGCGGACGCAACGTCACCGTGCTGTTTCCAGGCAACCCCTACGCGTTCTCCAACGGCAGCGAAATCGCACAACGTCTGGAGCGCGCGGGCATCGACTTCGAGGCGGTGCCGGGCCTGATCGTCGAGCTCGCTGCGCCGGTCATGAGCGGCATACCGCTGACCATCGAGGGTCGCTCCGCGTCCATCGGTTTTGGCCTCGTGCACGGGGGCGAGACGATGGTGCTGCGCCTTGCCGCGGGCTGGTGGGAATCGGGAATCAGCGCGCTCTTGCAAAACGGTCACAAGCCGGACACGCCGGCGGCTCTGATCCTGCATCCCGGACTGCCGGGCCAGCACCGTGTGAGCGCCCCGCTCGGAGAGTTGGCACGCAAGGCGATGACCTACGGCATCCGTGGGGATGCGCTGCTCGTGCTCGGCCCTGGCGTGGAGATGTCCGACAGCCTGGACACCCTGTCGCGCCGGCCGTTGCACGGACGCCGGATCCTGATCACGCGGGCGCGGCACCAGGTCGACCCGTTCCGTCGCGAGCTGGTCGATCTTGGCGCCGCCGTGGTCGAGATTCCGACTCTCGAGATCAAGCGACTGCCCACCGACGACCGCGTCCGCAAGGCGATTCAGAGCCTGGACCGCACGGCGCTGGTCATCTTCGCTTCGGCCAACGCGGTCGACATCTTCTTCCAGATGCTCATGTCCACGGGCCTGGACGCCCGGGCGATGCACCGCTCGAAGCTGTGCGCGATCGGCCAGGAGACGGCCGACATGCTCGAGGCACATGGTCTGCGACCCGAGCTCGTGACCTCCGAGTACACGGCGGAGGGGCTGGCCAACGCCCTGGAGGGATGGGAGATGCGCGGGATGCGCGTCCTGGTTCCACGTGCGGAGATCGCCCGCGACGCCCTACCATCGCTGCTTGCCAACCGAGGTGCTGAAGTCGAGATCCTTCCCGTCTATCGAGGCGTCTGCCCGGCCGACTCCGGGCCGGCTCTCCTGCGCCTGTTCGAAGGCGAGGGGGTGGATGTGATCACGTTCACCAGCTCCTCGACCGTCGTCAACTTCGTCCAGGCGTTCCCGGAGGACCGCCTGCCGGCGATCCTCGGTGACGCCGAGATCGCGTGCATGGGCCCGGTGACCGCCGACACGGCCCGCAAGCTGGGCCTCGACGTATCCATCGTCGCCCGGGAGTACACGACGCACGGGTTGGTCCAGGCGATCGCCGAGGCGGCCGCACGCAAATGAGCCAGGCCAGACCATCGCGCCGGCCGGTCGCGGCCTTCACGCCAGAGCCGGAAGTCCCGGTCGTGTGGAACCGCCAGACGTGGCTTGCCCTTGTCGTCATGGGGGCCGTGATCGCGGTCGTGATCGGATCGGGCGTCCTCATCAGCAAAGCCCTCCAGCCCCCGGTGCCGGCGGCGCTGGCGAGCTGCAAGACGTCGACCCAGATCGGTCAGCGTGAGTACATCGGCCTCCAGCCGATGTGCATCACGGCGACGCAGCAGCTGACCGCGACCATCACGACCTCGCAGGGCGACGTCGTGGTCAAGCTCCACCCCGAGATCGCACCGGTCACGGTCAACAACTTCGTCGTGCTCGCGATCCACGGGTACTACAACGGCCTGATCTTCTGGAAGGCGGAGGACTGGGTGGTGCAGAACGGCGACCCGCAGGGCAATGGGACAGGTGGTCCCGGCTACAACCTGCCCGAGGAGCGCAGCAACGACGCCTGGGACATTGGGGCCATCGGTATGGCCAGGATCCCGGGCGGCCCGGTCAACGGAAGCCAGTTCTTCATAGAGAAGGCCGCCTGGCCGGGGAACGGCCCGACCGCCGTGTACAACCGGTTCGGGACGGTCACGTCGGGCATGGACAAGGTCCAGGCGCTTGGGGTCACGGACACGATCAACTCCATCACGATCAAGGTTTCTTGACGTTCAGCTGATCAGGCGCCCGCCGCCCGCGACCCTATAATCGCCTCAAATGCCATTTCACCCGCTCTGGCTCGTCGTCATCCTCGTCGTCGTTCTGATCATCTTCGGGCCGGGCCGTCTGCCCGAGCTCGGATCCGGCCTCGGCAGGGCGATGCGCGAGTTTCGTAAGGCGACGTCGGAAATTACGAACGACGTGACGAACGCGGTCAAGGCCGACCCTGCTCCGTCGTCGACCGACACGACCAAGAGCTCGACGTCAGAGACTAAGCCGACCGGAAACTAGGCCGCTTCGGTGGCCATCCTCGACCGCGTCCTGCAACGCGGCCCCCGGCCGAGTCTTCCCGTCGAAGACCAGCGTATGTCGGTGATCGAGCACCTCGAGGCGCTCCGCCGCGCGCTGATCATCATGCTCATCGCGTGGGGGATCGCGACAGTTGCCGCGATCTTCGTCGCCGGCCGCGTGATCACCTTCCTGATCACGCGCGCGGGCATTGGACACGCCATCTACCTCCAGCCTGGCGGCGGCGTCCTGCTGCAGCTCAAGGTCGCGCTCTACATCGGCATCGTTCTTGCAGCGCCCGTGATCATCCAGCAGGTCTGGTGGTTCGTCAGCCCCGGCCTGCATCCGCACGAGCGGCGATTCGTGCTGCCGCTTGTGCTCGCAACGATCGCGTTCTTTGCGCTCGGAGTCGCGGTGGCGATGTACGCGCTGCCGCTCTACATAAGGGTCCTCGGGTCGCTTGCGCCTGCAGACGTGACCTATCTGCCCGACATCGGGGAGCTCGTCAGCTTCGTGCTGATCATGACGATCGGATTCGGACTGGTCTTCGAGCTTCCGGTCGTGCTGTTCGTGCTCGGAATGCTGCGCATCGTCAACTCGCGCTGGCTCTACAAGCGCAGGCCCTACTGGTTCCTCGCGCTGGGCCTCCTCGCCAACTTCCTGACGCCGGGCGTGGATCCGCTGACGCCTATGATCATGTTCATTCCGCTCTACGTGTTCTTTGAGGGGACCGCGCTATTACTGAAGCTTCTCGGACGATGACGGGCACGGCCGCGCGCCACGATGGGCGCGCGCCCGATCAGCTGCGGCCGGTGAAGCTGGAGCTCGGTGTCAACGTGCACGCGGAGGGCTCGTGCCTGATCGAGATGGGCCGCACGCGCGTGTGGATCACGGCGAGCGTTGAAGACCGCGTGCCGATGCACCGCCGGGGCACAGGCCAGGGTTGGATCACCGCGGAGTACTCGATGCTTCCGCGCGCCACGCACGACCGGGGCACGCGCGAGGCGATCCAGGGCCGGCTTGGCGGACGCACGCATGAGATCCAGCGCTTGATCGGCCGGTCGCTGCGCGCGGCCATCGACATGTCGAAGGTCGGCGAGCGCACCATCACGCTCGACTGCGACGTGCTGCAGGCGGACGGTGGAACGCGAACCGCTTCCATCACCGGAGCGTTCGTTGCCCTCTACATGGCGACCAAGCGCATGAAGGATGCGCGCATGATCCACGAGATACCGATCCGCCAGCACCTCGCGGCCGTGAGCTGCGGCGTCGTCGACGGCACGCCGGTGCTCGACCTCGATTACTCCGAGGACTTCCACGCCTCCACCGACCTCAACTGCGTGATGACCGAGGACGGACGGCTGGTGGAGCTGCAGGCCACGGCGGAGGGCCAGCCGTACTCGCGCGCCGAGCTCGATTCGATGGTGGCGCTCGGATTCAAGGGCATCAAAGAGCTGATCGTCGCGCAGAAGAGGGCACTCGCCGCGCTTGCCTGACCGGCCTCGACTGGTCATCGCCTCGGGCAACGCGGGCAAGATCGGCGAGTTCAGAGAGCTGCTCGCGCCCGTCGGCTTCGAGCTGGTCGCCTTCGACACCGAGGTCGAGGAGGTGGGAAAGACCTACGCGGAGAACGCCGCGCTGAAAGCCGAGGCAGCCGCTGAGCGCACCGGTCTGCCCGCGATCGGCGATGACTCGGGAGTGGAAGTCGAGGCGCTGGGCGGATTTCCAGGTTTGCGCTCTGCGCGACTGGGCCCGACGCAGCGGGAGCGCACGGCCGAGCTTCTGCGACGTCTCGAAGGAGTGCCGCGTCCTTGGAATGGCCGTTTTGTGTCGGTGATTGCCCTGGCGGCGCCGGGACACCCGACTGAGTTTTTCGAAGGGGACGTGCGCGGCGAGATCGTGCCGGAATGGCGAGGAGCGGCCGGGTTCGGCTACGACCCGATCTTCGAGATCCCGGGGACCGGCAAGACGTTTGGCGAGATGCCGCCCGAAGAGAAGAGCAAGTACAGCCACCGAGCCGCGGCGGCGCGGGCGCTGCTACAGTCGGGCGCGCTCCGTTCCCTGACGACGAGGTGATGTTCGATTGCTGATCTCCATGTTCGCGACGATCGGGCGCGCCCGGCGCAACGTTCTCGATCTGCCGAGCTCCAACAGCACGCGAAGCTGGGGCAGCGCGTGGAGCGCCGACAGCCTTCTGAGCATCGGCAGCCTGTTGAGCGCGTTGTCCGTGCTCAGCATCGGGAGCGCGGGTTCGATCCTCTCGATTGGGAGCGCGGGTTCGATATTGTCCATCGGCAGCGCCGGCTCGATCTTGTCGATCGGGAGCGCGGGATCGATCCTGGGAATCGGTAAAGCGGGCGGTAGCTTAGCTCGGTAAAGCGCCTGGTTTGGGACCAGGAGACCGGAGGTTCAAATCCTCTCCGCCCGACCAGCTTCGCATGAGTCACCGTCCGAGCAAA
>DATEHC010000150.1:0-5040 GCA_035279785.1 Candidatus Dormiibacterota bacterium | reverse complement strand
ATCGCGACCGATGTGTCGAGCCCGCCCGAGTAGGCGAGCACCAGCTTTCGGTCAGGCACTGGCGAGCAGCTCTTTCAACGCCCGGCCGGCGCCGCGATTGCGGAGGACGGCGATGATCGTGTCGTCGCCGGCGACCGTGCCCGCGATGCCCGGCAGGGCCGCCTCGTCGATGCGCCTCGCGACCATGTTGGCGGTGCCGGGCGGCGTGCGGATCACCGCCATCGGCTCGACGACCTCGACCGACAGCACCAGCTCGCGGACGAGTGCCGCGGAGCTGCGGTAGCCCGCGCCGGACCGCACGAGCCCGAGCTCCTGGATGTCGCGCGAGATGGTGGCCTGCGTCGCCCGCATTCCTTTGCGCGCCAGTGCCGCGGCGATCTCCTGCTGCGTGTGCGCGGAGCCGCGATTGACGAGCTCGAGGATCGCCGAATGGCGCTCCGCCTTGGTTGCGGTCACGCGGACGCGGCCTTCTTCATCACGCCGTGCGCGAGCTCGATCTCGTCGGGCGTGATGATCAGCGGCGGGACGAGCCGCACCGAGTGATCGTCGACGGCGTTGACGACGAGGCCGGCATCAAGGCACTCGCTCTGGAATTTCTTGGCCTTCGGCTCCGCGAACTCGAAGGCCTGCATGAGCCCCAGGCCGCGGACTTCCTTGGCGCCGAGCTCCTGGATCGATGCGTGCAGCGCGTCGCCCATCTCGGCGGCGTGGCCGACCAATCGGTCGCGTTCGATCACCGCGAGGACCGTGGTCGCGACCGCGCACGCGAGCGGGTTGCCGCCGAAGGTCGAGCCGTGGTCTCCGGGCTCGAAGACGTCCGCGCGCGGATTCGCGAGGCACGCCCCGATGGGCACGCCGCCGCCCAGCCCTTTGGCGAGAGTCATGACGTCGGGCTCGATGCCGGCATGCTGGTGCGCGAACCATCGGCCCGTGCGACCGACGCCCGTCTGAACCTCGTCGAGGATGAGCAGCAGGTTCTTGGCGTCGCACCACTCGCGCACGCGTTTCAGGTAGCCGGGCGCAGCAGGTATCACTCCGATCTCGCCCATGACCGGCTCGAGCATCACCGCGACCGTCATGTCGGTCGTCGACGTCTCGATGGCCTCGATGTCGTTGTAAGGCACGTGCACGAAGCCCGACGGAAGTGGCTCGAAAGGATCTGAGTACTTGTGCTGTCCGCCTGCGGTCACGGTCGCGAGCGTCCGGCCGTGGAACGAGCCGGTGGCGGTGATGATCTCGAAGGCGCCATCGCGATTGTTGCGGCCCCACTTGCGCGCCAGCTTGATTGCCGCCTCGTTCGCCTCCGCGCCGGAGTTGCAGAGGAAGACGCGCGAGGGGAATGACAGCTCGACGAGGCGCTTCGCCAATTCGACCTGCGGCTGCGTGAAGTAGAGGTTCGACGTGTGGATGAGCTGTGACGCCTGTCGCGTCAGCGTCGCCACCACGTCCGGGTGCGAATGGCCCAGCAGGTTGACCGCGATGCCGGCGACGAGGTCCAGGTACTCGCGACCAGATTCGTCGTAGAGGAGCGAACCGCGCCCACGCACGAACGTGACCGGCAGCCGGCGCCCGGTCTGCATGAGGTACTTCTCGGCTGCCTCGATCACGGCGTGACCATCGTCCCGATGCCCGCTTCGGTGAACAGCTCCAGCAACAGCGCGTGCTTGGTGCGCCCGTCCACGATGTGAGCGAGCGGCACGCCGTCCAGCGCGCGGAGGCAAGCCTCGAGCTTGGGGATCATCCCGCCAGTTACCTCGCCGCGATCGATGCGGCTGCGGGCATCCTTGATCGAGAGCACGGGCACGACCTCTCCGTCTGCGCCCAGCACGCCGGCCACGTCGGTCAAAAGGATCACCTTCGCGGCACCGAGTGCAACGGCGATCTCCGCTGCGACGGTGTCGGCGTTGATGTTGTACGCGTGGCCGTCGTAGCCGAGGCCAATCGACGCGATGACGGGGATGTATCCGCGTGTGAGGAGCGCAGTGATCGGCTCCTTGTTGACCTGCGTCACCCGCCCCACGAATCCCATCGCCTCGTCGAGCGGCTCGGCGATGATGGTCGGACCATCCTCGCCGCTCATGCCCACCGCCTGTCCACCGAGGCGGTGAATGGCGGCGACGAGGTCGGGGCTGACCTTCCCGGTCAGCACCATTTTGACGACCTCCATCGTCCGGTCGTCGGTGATACGGAGCCCGTTCTTGAACTCCGCCTTCAGGCCCAGGCGTTCGCTCATCGCGGTGATCTCCGGCCCACCGCCGTGCACGAGCACCGGCTGCATGCCGACATACCGCAGCAACACCACATCGAGCAACGTCTCGTCGCGCGCGTGTTCGATCGCGTTGCCTCCGACCTTGATGACCACGGTCTGGCCGTGGAATCGCTTGATGTACGGCAGCGCCTCGACCAGGACCTTGGCGCGCTCGTCGACCGTCAGCGTCATGTGGTGTAGTCGGCGTTGATCCGCACGTAATCCTCCGATAGGTCGCAGCCCCAGGCCTCAGCGCTCCCGTCACCGAGCCCCAACGTGGCCACGATCTCAATTTCCGATTGCTCAAAGGCCCGGCGCACGGCGCCCAGGTCGACCTCGACGCCGGCACCACGCTCGAACACGACAAGACCGCCGATGCTGAGGTGGAGGCGGTCCAGCGCCAGCTCGGCCCCACTGTAGCCGAGGGCGCACACGATCCGGCCCCAGTTCGGATCCCCGCCGTGAACGGCTGTCTTGACGAGGCTTGACGACGCAACCGTCCGGGCGGCCGTTCGCGCGTCGGCGTCGGAAGCCGCGTCGAGGACGCGGACCGTGATGAGCTTGGTGGCGCCTTCGCCGTCGCGGGCGATCGACCTCGCCAGCTCGCGCGCCACGCCCTCGATGGCGGCCCTTAGCGCCTCCGCCTCCGCGCTGTCGGCACGGATCGGATCGTTGCCCGCTGCCCCGTTGGCGAGGATCAGGAAGCTGTCGTTTGTCGAGCTGTCGCCGTCGACCGTCACCTGGTTGAAGCTGCGGTCGGCGATCGACCTCACGATCTGGCCGATCAAGCCGGGCTCGACCGCCGCGTCGGTGGTGACGTAGGCGAGCATCGTCGCCATGTTGGGGTGGATCATCCCGGACCCCTTGCACATGCCGCCCACGCGCACGATCTGGCCGCCGATTGTGAGCTCGGTCCGCGCCGTCTTCGGAACGGTGTCAGTGGTCATGATCGCGCGCGCCGCGGCCTCGCCTGCCTCCGGGCTCAGCTTCCCGCAGGCTTCGCCAATCCCCGACTTGATCGCGTCCATCGGCAGGTAGCGGCCGATCACGCCGGTCGAGCTCACCAGCACCTGGTCGGGGTCGAGGTCGAGCCGGTCGGCCGACAGCTTGGCCATCAGAAGCGCGTCCCTGAATCCCTGCGCGCCCGTGCACGCATTGGCGTTGCCCGAGTTGATCGTCAACGCCTGGACGCGATTTCGCGCAAGGTGAAGCTGATCGATCACCACCGACGCCGACTTCACCTTGTTGGTCGTGAAGACGCCGCCGGTGTCGCACGGGTACGCGGAGTGGATCACGCACAGGTCGTCACGCTGATCGCGGGGAATCGCGGACGCGCCCGCCGTGAACGCCTTGATGCCGCAGGCCGCGGTGCCGGCGCGAAAGCCGCGGGCGAAGGTCACGGCCACTGCATCGGACCCTCGAGCGCTGTCGTGCGCTCGAATCCGAAAGCGATGTTGAAGCACTCCACGCCCTGGCCCGAGGCACCCTTGACCAGGTTGTCCAGCGCGGACGTGACGACGGCTTTGCGACCCTGCGCCGCGACGTTGACCAGGCAGATGTTGGAGTGGCTCGCGAGCTTGGTCGCCGGCGTCGTGTCCACCACCCGAGTGAATGGCGCGCTCGCGTAGAACTCGCGGTAGGCCTCATCGAGCTCGGCGACCGAACCCTTGAGGTCGAAGTAACAGGTCGCCAGGATGCCGCGAGTCATCGGCACCAGGTGGGGAACGAAGGTCACCGCGACCCCGGCGGATAGCTCCTGGAGGATCTCCGGCAGATGGCGGTGGCCTTCGACGGCGTACGCGTGAAGCGACTCGTTGACCTCGCTGAAGTGCACACCGAGTCCGGCCGAGCGACCGGCGCCGCTGATGCCGGACTTGGCGTCGATGACGATGTCCGATCCGACAAGTCCCGTGGAAGCTGCGGGTGCGAGGGCGAGGATCGACGCCGTCGAGTAGCAGCCCGGAACCGCGACGAGCTGCGCGTTCTTCAGGTCGGATTCGTGCAGCTCCGGCAGCCCAAGGACCGCTTTTGCCAGCAGGTCGGGTGCGGGATGCGGCTGCCGGTACCACTTCGGGTACTGCTCGGCGTCGTGCAGGCGGAAGTCGGCGCTCATGTCGATGACGCGGATCCCCGCCTCTAGCCACGACCGCACCTTGGCCGCTCCGACGTTGTGCGGTAGGCAGCTGAAGATGACATCCACACCTTCTACCGATGGCTCGGCGGCGAACTCGCCGTTCAGCCCTACGAGCGGGAAGACCTCGCGGTAAGGCTTACGCGCGTACGAGCGAGAGGTGAGCTGGACGAGCTCGACGTTCGGATGACGCGCGAGCAGGTGCACTGCGGTCATCCCCGCGTAGCCGTTGGCGCCCGCGACGGCGGCGCGAACCTTCTTTGCCAAGAGCGCATGAGTATACAACCGACTGCATAAACATGCGGACTACCCCGCTTCGTTGAAGAAGCACGACTCCGCGCCCGTGTGACACGCAGGGCCCGCGGGGTTGACCCGCAGAAGTACGGCGTCGAGGTCGCAGTCGAGCCGTATCTCGACCACCTCCATCGTATTGCCCGAGGTCGCGCCTTTCTCCCACAAGCCTCGCTCGCGCGAGTGGAACCACGCCCGACCTGTCTCGCGCGTCTTGGTCCACGACTCCTCGTCCATGTACGCCAGCATCAGCACCTTGCCGGTCTCGGCGTTCTGCACGACCGCGGGCACAAGGCCCTTGGAGAAATCTGGATTCATTGCCTCACCTCCAGGCCCATCGTCGCCAGCTCGCGCTTGACGCCCGAGATCG
>DATEHC010000149.1:0-19573 GCA_035279785.1 Candidatus Dormiibacterota bacterium | reverse complement strand
GTTGTCGCCGCCCAGGGTCACGGTGCGCTTCGAGTTGCGCGCATGGAGCTCGAACGTGGCGGGCGTCTTCGCCACCTGCTCCAGCACCCAGGCCCGCTCGAACCTGACGCGGTTGTCCTCGACGCGCATCCCGGCACTGGCGAAGAGGTCGCGGGCCTGTTCGTGGAGGAAGTCGACTCCGATCTCCTCGAGGATGGTCATGGCCTGCTCGTGGATGGCGTTGACCTGGTCTTTGGACAGCCAGTCGTAGGGCTTGAGGCGGTTCTTCCACATAGGCCGGCTCAATCTTGAACCGTTCGAAAGGTGTGGTAACGTAGGCCGTGCCCGTTGGGGTGCTAGGTCCCGCCAAGGGACCCCTTTTCGAATTGACTTGATCCCAATCACACGTTTCGCCCCTACCAAGACTCGCCCGGCATGAGCGTGCCCATCCCCGGCGACGTCCTGCCCCTCTGGAACCCCGACATCCCGGGTGAGGAGATCCAGGCAGGCCGCCTCGGCATCCGTGTCCGGCCCGGGACGCCCGCCGCCGCGAAGGTCACCGCCCTCGAGGCCGCCGGAGGCGCCGAGCTGCTCCGCCAGGTGCTGGAGGAGCAGAAGCTCATCGACGGCACCTACAACATCGTCAAGCCGGAGAAGCCGCTCGAGTTCATCGGCCAGGTCAGCTCGACGCTCCTGACCGGGAAGCTCGGCCGGACGCCGATGGGGCTGGCGCTCGAGATCACCGACTGGCAGGAGCTCGAGGGCGCCTACGAGATGGAGAAGAACCGGCTGCGGCTCCGCTTCCAGGAGCTGCACGTGGTGAAGGAGTGGGACGGCGAGCTCGAGGGCTTCACCGCCATCGCCCTGCGCGAGCAGGCCAAAGCCGACCCGCTGCTCGACTCGACCATGCGGTTCATCGAGCACCTCCGCGACTACCGCGAGAAGCTCGCCGAGGCGGCCGTCAGGCGCTATGAGGCGACCGAGCAGTGGATCGAGTGCCCCAAGTGCGAGACCGAGGTGCCGACCTCCAACGGCATCCACTGCCCGAGCTGCGGCGAGGACATGCGAGGCGGCGAGTACGTCCGCGCGATCCTGCACCTGGTCGACGACGCCGACGGGCGGATCTACCGCGGGATCGACTCTCTGACCGTGCGCTCGGCGGGCTTCCCCGAGTACCGCGGCATGTCGCTCGACCGGATCCAGGGCTCGAACCTCTCAGTCAGCTTCCGGCGCTACGACCCCCTGCCCGACGAGGGCATCGTCCTGCCCACGGCTAGCGTGGAGATGTTCGAAGCGCAGCGGTCCTGCATCCGGCAGCTGCAGATCGCGAGCCCGCGCACCGGTTCGCTGGCCGCGGAGCTCGTCGATCCGGGCTGGCTGGGGACACCGCCGCGGGTCGCGCTCGACGGCAAGCGCGCGCACCACCTGCCCGACCCGAACGAGGAGCAGGCGGAGGCGGTCGCCCGGGTGATGGGCATGCGGCCGGGCCAGCTCTACCTGATCCAGGGACCGCCGGGTACAGGCAAGACCACCGCCATCGTGGAGTCGATCCGGCGCATCCTGGGCCGGAACCCGAACTCGTCGATCCTGCTTTCCTCGCACTCGAACGATGCAGTCGACACGGGCCAGGAGCGGTTGCTCGGCTTCTCGCACGTGCGGCAGGCGCGCATCGCCGAGCCCGGCAAGGTGCCGCGCCGGTTGCGGCCGACGCTCGTGGAAAGCGACGACCTCGAGCCGTACAACCTGGTCGCCGGAACGGTGAACAGGCTCACAATCGACTCGCGGCTTCGCTTCAAGGTCTTCGATTGGCTGATCCTCGACGAGGCCAACAAGGTCCGCGCCAACGAGGCGCTGGCGGTCATGCCGCTGGCCAAGCGCTGGGTGATGATCGGCGACCTCAACCAGCTGCCGCCGGTGATGGAGGAGGCTGCATCGACCTTCAAGATCACGACGCCATTGGACGAGATGGTCCGCGACGACAGCTTCTACGGTTGGATCTGGGACAAGGTCCCCGGGGGCTCACGGATCCTGCTGCCGCGGCAGTACCGCATGCGCGAGCCGATCGGACACGTCGTGTCCGACCTCTTCTACGAAGGAAAGCTGATACACGAGGCGCCGCATCCGCGGATGCCGCTGCCGTGGCCGTTCGACCGCGAGCTCGTGTGGGTCGACACCGGTGCGCAGGACGAGTACCGCGACGCCCAGAGGTCAGTAGCTAACGAGTTTGAAGTTGCACTGTGCAAGGACATCACGTCGATCATTCGCCGCCGCGTGCGCAAGGCCAAGCTCGCCGTGATCGCCATGTACAACTCGCAGGTCAACCGCCTGCAGGGCTCGCTGAAGGGCATCGTGCCGCCGGACGACATCGAGTCGGTCGACGCATTCGAAGGGCGCGAATCGGACGGCGTGATCCTGTCGCTGGTTCGCTCCAACGACCGCGCGGCGATTGGATTCTTGAACGACCCCAACCGCGTCAACGTCGCCATCTCGCGAGCCAAGAAGCTCCTGGTCATCGTGGGCGACTCCAAGACCGTGATCGGCGGCGCCCCCGAGCTGTTCGGGCCGCTGTTCGAGCATTGCAAGGACGAAGGGCTCGTCGCCGGGGTCGGCGCCGTCGTGACCGCCTGCCAGCGCGTGGGGATTCGGTCGCAGGTTCAGCGCCTGTCCCGGCCGCACCGCGGCGACCGCCGGGGCCGTCGCCGGCGGCGGGGCCAGCGGCTGCCGGCCGAGGTGGTCACGAATGGGGAGGCGGCCATTTCCCAGAACGGGTCGGAGCCTGTCGGGCAGGTTCCAGAGCCCCAACCGGCTCAAGTCGAATCAACTTCCGAACCCGAAAGCTAGACTCACGGCGCCGATGAGCGACCAGTGCGTCTTCTGCGACATCGTCCGCGGCACGGCCCCGGCCAGCTGGGTGTACCAGGACGACACCGTGGTCGCGTTCATGGACATCCAGCCAATCACGCAGGGACACATGCTGGTGGTCCCGCGTGAGCACGCGGTGCTGATGACGGACTCGAACGAGACCGTCGCGATGCGCACGTTCAAGGTGGCGCGCAAGCTCGCGGGGGCGGCCCGACACACGCTCGGAGCGAGCGGAGTGAATCTGCTGGTGATGGACGGGGAAGCCGCCTATCAGGACGTGCCGCACTTCCACGTGCACGTGATCCCGCGGTACCCGGGCGATGGGTTCGGCCTGACTTTCCCAAGCTCGTACGAGCGCCCGCCGGCGCGGGCCCAGCTCGACGCGATCGCCGCGGCCCTGCACGCCGCGGTCCTGCCCGCTACGGCGTAGGCGCCCTCTCTCGCGATAGTCCGGACTAACTACGCGTTGAGACGCCCCGCACCGGGTGATAGTCCGGACTATCGCGTGGTCAGCTGACCGTGACGTCCAGGGTGTAGAGCATCACGTACATCGGGCACATGGACCCGCTCGGGCAGACCGGCACGCCTACGGCGGTGACCTTCACCCCGCCCGCGGCCCTGGCCTTGAACGCCCCGAGCGTCACACCGCGCGCCGCCGCGGCGGCGGGGTCAACCGTCGGCTCGAGGATCGAGGTGTTGCTCGATCTCACCTGCTGATAAGTGAACTGATCGCCGGCATGCAGGACGACCTCGAGCTTCTGGCCGACGTGCATGGAGACGGCGTGGTCTTTCTCGGTCGCCGTGACGTCGAAATGCATCGGGTTGTCCGACGGGCTTGGGCCCGCACCCAGGCCAACCGAGCCGCAGCTCATAGCCAGCAAAGCGAGCACGATCAATACGCGTGCCATCAGTAGCCGAAACGCGCCAGGCGCCGTTGGGGTAACAGATGTCGATAACATCGACCGCCTTGCCTAATCGATTCCTCGCGCTTGCCGCGGCCTTTCTGGTGTCTGCGTGCAGCGCCGGTTCGACCACCCCGCCCGCGAAATCGCCTTCGCCGCTGACCGGCGGTCTCACCGGCGGCCTGATCGCGTACGTCGCGGACGGTGGCGTGGGCGTGCTCGATCCTTCGACCGGCAAGTCGGCCATCGTCGCTCCCGGCCCGCCGGGCGCGTTTCGGATCGCGGGCCCGGTGTGGGCCGCGCAGCCCAAGCTCGACCATCCGGTCCTCTACTTCACGATCCACGACGACCGGCCCGCGGAGACGCGCAACTCGGGCGGCGTCCAGCCGTACGACTGGCTCTTCCGCCTGGACCCCTTCCTTGGCACGATCGAGCCGATCGCCGCATCGCAGGACTCCTCGAGCGAGGGTCCGTTCGGAGTGGTCGCCAACAGCCACTATGTCGCCCTCACCGTCGGCTGCTGCACGACGTACGAGGTCGATGCGCTCGATCTCTCGCAGACGACGCAATCCACCGTCTCGTTCAAGACGCTCGCCAAACCGCCCGCGCAGCCCGCGTTCTTCACCGAAGGCATCGTGCCAGGCGGCTCCGGTCTCATTGCCGTCCGGCAGTTCGGCACGGGGTCGTGGTACTGGCTGAACGCCGACGCGAACGTGCTGAACCCCTTCCCACTTTCCCTCGGCCAGGACGACGGGCCGATCGCGATAAGCGGTGACGGCACGCTGGTCGCGGTCGCGATGCCCGATCACGGCGCGGTGATCGAGCCTATCAACAGCGGTCTCCCGGTGGAGACGCCGAGTGCAAGCGCGAGCGCGAACCCAAGCGCGGCCCATCCCTCGGCGAGCCCGTCGGCCCATCCCTCGGCGAGCGCACCGCATTCGGTCAACTCCAGGCTCCCTCATCCAGACGGACTCACGTGGAGCCCGGATGGCAAGCAGCTTGCCCTCGCGGTCAACGGCGAGATCGAGATCTACGGCGCGTCATCGCCGGACGGAACCGCGCCGGTCAACAAGCTCCTTGCGGGCGCGAACGTCTCCGGCGTCGCGTGGTCCGGTCCCATCGAGCAGCAGACATTTACCGCCGTGAAGCCGAGCGCCGGTCCGCAGGCCATCGTGGACGGGCTCCTCGCCGCGACGAAGCTCCCCGCTGCCGCCGACACGGCCGCCAACCGGCCGTTCACGAAGGTCTACGTGTGGCAGTTCGACTCGACGCACACCTCGCCGATCTCGGCGATCACCGACGCGACGCCCGCCGTGCTCGGCAAGTACCCGCCGCTCGCGGCCGGCGTGGTGCTGCATCACTGGGCCGCGATCGACAGTTGGGCCCTGCTCGGCGGCTGCTATCGCTATCGCGTGGTCATCACCGGGAGCATTCCGCCGGTCGCGTCGACGGTTGGACTCACAGTGCCGACCCTCTGCTCCGAAAAGGCTCCAACCTCGCCCTCCGCGTCGCCGTCGCCCTCGCACTCCTAGCATCTTTGGAGTGACGGATTTCCTCGCGGTCCACGCGGAGGGCACTCCGCACAAGCCGGCGTTCATCCTCGGCGACCGAATCCTCGACTTCGCAACTCTGCACCGGCGCGCCAACATGGCGGCCAACGCGCTGACCTCGCTCGGGTGCCGCGAGGAAGACCGCGTCGCTCTGATGTCTTTCAACTCGCTGGAGGGCGCAGAGATCTCGAGCGGCTCTCGGCGCGCGGGCCTGGTGATAGTGCCCGTCAACTACCGGCTCCGGGGTCCGGAGATCGCGTACGTTCTGAACGACTCGGGCGCGAAGGTTGCGCTCGCCGGACCGGACCACGTCGGATTCATGGCCGCCGCGCAATCCGAGGTGAAGAACGACGTGCGGTTCGTCGCGATCGGCGAGCAGCTGCCGCCCGGCTGGGTCACCTATCGCGAGCTCATGTCGGGCGCGTCCGACTCGTTCGTCGCGGTCGGCGACGGCATCGGCGCTTCGATGGTGTACACGTCCGGCACCACCGGTCACCCCAAGGGCGCCTGGCGACCGAACGGCGTGGACCTCGCGAACGTCCTGCAGATCATCTCAATCTTCGAGATCGACAACTCCGACGTCCACCTGATGTGCGGCCCGGGCTATCACAGCGCGGTCTCATTCTTCACGGTGCTCCACCAGTTGCTCGGCGCGACCGTGGTCCTTCAGCCGAAGTTCGACGCCGAAGGGTCCCTGGACCTGATCGCCAAACATCGCGTGACCACCGCCTTCATGGCGCCCACGCTGCTCAGCCGCCTCGTCGACGCGCAGGAACGGCGTCCGCGCGACACCTCCTCGTTGCGCGCGCTGATCCTCGGGGCCGCTCCGTGTCCGTACGCATTGAAGGTGCGCGCGGAGGCGGCGTTCGGCCAGGTCGTGTGGGAGTTCTACGGCGCTACCGAGACTGGCATCAACACCGTGCTGCGGCCCGAGGACCAGCTGCGCAAGCCGGGGTCGTGTGGCACCGCCGTGCCCGGCCAGGAGGTCCGGCTGGTGCGCGCGGACGGCACCGAGGCAGAGGTCGACGAGCCGGGAGAGTTCATGGTGCGAAACACGTGGCTGGCGGAGTACTTTCGCCGGCCCGACGCCACCAGCGGCAGCATGCACGACGGGTTCTTCTCCGTCGGTGACATCGCCTATCGCGACGCCGAGGGCTACTACTTTATCTGCGACCGGCGGATCGACATGATCATCTCGGGCGGCGTCAACATCTATCCGGCGGAGATCGAAGCGGTGCTGTCGGCGCACCCCGCGGTGATGGACGTCGCTGTGATCGGCGTGCCCGACGACGAGTTCGGTGAATCGGTCAAGGCCATCGTGCAGCTGCGACCGGGTGCAACGGCCACCGCCGAGGAGCTGATCGCGTTCTGTGGCGACCGGCTCGCCGGCTACAAGAAGCCACGCTCGGTCGATTTCGTCGCCGAGCTTCCGCGCGATGCTGCGGGCAAGCTGCTGAAGCGCAAGCTTCGCGAGGGGTACTGGGCGGGCGCCGGCCGCACGATCTGAAACCTCGGATAGTCCGGACTATCCGCAATATTGCCGGCCGCCGGGAGCCTGAGAAGGCGGACTGACCGGAGCTAGCCGAGTAGCGGCAGAACGAACTCCAGCGAGCGGCTGATCCGGCCGAGCGGCCGGACGTCGGGCGTCGGCAGGCGCGTCTCCTGCTCGAGCGTGTGCCAGCCGCGGTAGCTCGCCGATCGCAGGGCCTCGATGACCCGCGCGACGTCCGCGCCACCCTCGCCGAGCGGCCGGTACAGCGTGCGCGTGACCGCGTCGTCGAAGTCGAGCGCGTGCTCGCGCACGCGCCGCGCGAGGTCGAGGTCGACGTCGTTGAGGTGTACGTGGCGGATGCGGCCGGCGGCCAGCTCGATCACCTCGACCGGGTCGGCGCCGGAGATGACGAGGTGCGCGACGTCGAGGCAGAGGCCCGCCTCTGAGCCGACGAGCAGACGCTCGATCTCGTCTGGACCTTCGATCGTGCTTCCAAACCTCGGCTGGACGGCAAGGCGCAGCTTGTGCCGTGCGCAGACGTGCTCGACCGAGCCGATGGAGTGCAGCAGGTGGGCCCATTCCGAGTGCGACAGGATCGGGCGCTGCGCGCCGGGTGCCCGCTCAGGGATGACCGCCAGCACGAGCGTGCCGGCGCCGATCGCCGAGAGCCAGTGCGCATGGCCGTCGATGTGCGCGAGCTCGAGGCCGCGGATCTCGTGGTGATGAAGGACCGCGTGCACCTGGCCGGCGACGGCCTGCAGGCGATGCCGGCGGAGCAGCGGCCGGGCCTGGTCGCTACGGTCCGGGAGGAATCCCGGAGGTCCGGCGCTGATCGCCCCTTCGCCCACCGCGGCCGCTTCGGACAGCACACGCTCGACGTCGATCTGATGTCCCCAATTCGTGTGCTCGCTGATTCCCCAGCAGGCCGGGGACAGCGCGAGGCGATGCACCGAGCGCACGCGGCGACCTCTCAATCCACCGATCCCGATGGCTGCTCGGCTAATCAACCCGCAGAGATTAACCTTCTAATCAACGGATGCCCGCAACCGACCTGGAGCATGAGCTGCGCCCGGCCACGCTGGACGACGCCGCCCTCGTCGCCGACCTGGAATCGATGCGAGATCCTCAGGAGCCGCGCGACCCTGTGCTGCTGCGCTACTGGTGGAAGATGAGCGACGAGCTCGAGCGCGCGATGCGACGGGTGCGCGTCAACGATGGCGCCGCAATTGCATTCGTTGGCGTCTCGCATGATCTCTGGACGGACGGCGGTACGCGGTTTGGCGTGATCCGCCCGTTGCTTCGCTATGAGAGATGGAAGGACGAGGACTACGCCCAACTGGTCGACATCGGCGCTTCGTGGTTGCGCGCTGAGGGCGCCGAGGTCGCGGTGGCGCGAGTGCGCGAAGACTTTCCCCGCGAGCTGGGCGTGCTCGACCGTCTCGGGTTTCGCGAAGACCGGCGGCTGAGGACGTCGGAGCTGGACCTCGTCGCGCGGCGCGATCACATCCTCACCACCGCGGAGGATTGTCGGGATCACATGCGCCAGAAGGGAATCGTCATGCATCCATTCAGTGAGGACAAGGACCCCGAAAAGTACCGAAAGCTGTACGGGACCATGCTCGAGTCGCATCACGACGTGCCACGGTCGGTGCCCGAGCGCGACATGACGCTGGAGGAGTGGCGGCGTTACTGGTTCGACAATCCCGCGATCCGGCAGGACCGTTTCTGGATCGCACGCGAAGGCGACGACATCGTCGGCTGCTCGGTCCTCGACTGCCCCGTCATCCGCGGCGTTCCCTGGACCGCGTACACCGGCACGCGACGCAGCGTGCGCGGTCGCGGTATCGCCCGCGCGCTGAAGTATCAGTCGATGGCGCAGGCGATCGAGGTTGGATACACGCGTGTGCGCACCAGCAACGACGCGGAGAACCCGGCGATCCTGAGCATCAATGCGGAGATGGGATACATGCTCGTGGCGCTCGTGATCGAGCTGCAGCACACGCTGTGACGAGCCCCTCAAGCCCGTATGGGCTGCGCGTCCTGCCCCAGATCTACAAAGAGTGGGCTGCCGTCGGCATGATCGCCAACATCGGCGGCACGGTCGTCGAGGCGGAGCCGGGGCGTTTGGTCCTCGCCGCCGACCTGACCACCGAGCGGCACAGCTTCCCGACGTCTCGCGGTCCGATCGTGCACGGCGGAGCGATCGCGACGCTGGCCGACGAGGCACTGGCCACAGTCGCGTTCACGCTGGCGGACGAAGGGCAGTCCACGGTGACCGCCGACCTCAAGATCGACTTTCTCCGCCCCGCCAAGCCGGGAAGGCTTGTCGCGCGGGCAAACGTGCGCCACCGGACGAAGAGGCTCGCGTTCTGCGAGGCGACGGTGGAGCACGACGGCGGAGAGATCGTCGCGGAAGCCCGCGCCGTGATCGCGTTCGTGCGGGCCTAGGGCAAAGCCGGTTACCCCCGCCGTCTAGATTGTGAAGGCAATGATCAGCGTGATCCGACCGGCGGACGTGGGGGACGCGCCGGCGGTTGCTCGCGTGCACGTGGAGACGTGGCGCACCGCGTACCGAGGACTGCTGCCCGACGACTATCTCGCCGCGCTCGACGAAGCCGGCTACGCGGAGCGATGGGGGCGAACCCTGGGCGCGGGCATGGGTCGCGTCTATGTCGCAGAGGACGAGGGGCAGGTCGTCGGGTTCGCCTCAGGCGGCCGCGAGCGCGCGGGTGAGGACGGCTTCAGCGGCGAGCTCTACGCGATCTATGTGTTGCAGACCGCGGAGCGGCGCGGCCACGGGCGCCGCCTCGTGCAGGCGGTGGTGCAGGGACTGCGCGACCTGCGCCTCCCGGACATGATCGTGTGGGTGCTGCGCGACAACCATCACGCGCGTCATTTCTATGAGCGGCTGGGCGGCGGCTACGTGCGCAGCCAGCCGATCACCATCGGCTCGGCCTCGCTTCAAGAAGTCTCTTACGGCTGGCGCTCGCTCGACGACGTCCGTTACTAGGCGTAAGTCCGGACTATCCGCGTATCCGCGCGGCGATGATGCGTAGTTAGTCCGGACTATCGCGCGATTACTGAGGCGGCTGCAGCGGTGACTGCGTGAAGTCGAAGCAGTCCTCCATCCCGTCCGACGCTTGCGTGCGCGCGTTCAGTGAAGGCAGGCCGAACTGGTTCTCGCAGAACTTGATGAGGCTCACGTGCGAGTGCTGCGCCTTCGACACATACCCCTTGCGCGCGTAGGGGCTCAGCACCAGGCATCCCACCCGGCCGCCGAATCGGAACTGCGTCCCGTCGGTCCACTTCTCGACCTCGGGCGGAGCGACGTGGTCCCACCAGCCGCCCCAGTCGTCCCACGTGATGAAGATCGCGACCTGCGGCCACAGGCCCGCGGCGGCGGCCGCCTGGACCTGGCCGACCGTCCACTGGCTGCCCTTGCTCACGTCGCCCATGCCGGCCACCCGTTGCGTCGCGGTGTCGGCGGGATGCTCGCTCTCGAGCTCGTCCGAGTAAAGCCACGACACCGAAGGCAGCTTGCCCGCGGATGCGTCCGCGGCGAATTGCTGCCACGTCTTCTTCTTGCCTGCGGTGTACTTGATGAACTCGAAGGCGTAACCGTTGTAGTTGCCCCACGACAACCCCGCGGCGTCGAGCTGCGACGGCAGCGAGGGCTGATCCACCAGCGGCGGCCCCGGATGCTTGCGGTAGCTGGTCGAGGGATTGTCGATCAGCCCCGCCGAGTCGGCCATGATCGCCATCAGGTGGTTGGGCGTCGACGGACCGGCGACGTCGGTGAAGTAGTTGTCGCAGAGCGTGAACTGGTCCGCGTAACCCCAGTAGTGAGGAATCTCGCTCTGCGGAAACGCGACGCGAGGCGCGGTCTTGTCGCGGGTCAACCATGCGGCGTGGCGGTGGTCCGGGTCCCTCGGAGGCGGGTTCGGGCTCGCGGGCATCGCGACCCCATTGCCGCCGGGATACGAGCCGAAGTAGTTGTCGTAGCCGTGGTTCTCCTTGAGGATGATCACCACGTGCTTGATCGGGCTCGAGCTCGCGCTCATGCCTTCTCGACCGCGGTCCGCAGCGCCAGGCGAGGAACGAACGCGGTGGCGGCGCCGAGGAGACAGACCAGCGTGATGGCAAGGAACGCGTAAGTCGGGTTGACCGTGAACAGCGCGCCGGCAGCGAGGGCGGCGACGATCTCGATCGCGGTCTGCACCGTCTGATACACCGCCTGCGTGCGCGCGTACTGACCGGGTTCCGACACGCGGCTCACCTCCGCCATCGTGCTCGGTACGCCTGAGATCGTGAACATCCCCTCGATCAAACCTAGACCGATGAGCCACGGCACCGAGGCGATGAACGGATAGATCGCGGCAAAGAACGCCGTCGAGAGCAGCCCGCCGAGGATGAAGCGGCGCGCGCCGAAGCGATCACCGAGCGATCCGGCCACGCCGCTCAACAGAAGGGCCGGGAGTCCAAACGCCGCGAACGACAGGCCGACGGCGAACGTGGACGCGCCCCGGCCGGTCAGGTAAAGCGACCAGATCGTGTCGAACGAGCCGATCATCCACGAGGTGCCTGCCCCCAGCAACAGCAGCGGTAGAAGGACCCGCGCGATGTGCGTCGCTCGAGCCGGCATGCCCACCGTCGCCTGGACGCGGACGTTGGGCAGCATCGCCAGCGCGACGACGGACAGCGCCGAGAGGACGGCGGCGATCAAGAACACCTGGCCGAGGTCGAAGAGCGCGATGAAGCCTCCCACCGCGGGCCCGATGAGGAGTCCGGCCATGTTCGTCGCCTGCATGTAGCCGAAGGCGCGCCCTCGCTCCCGTGGCTCGGTGACTTCGGCGACCAGACCATTTGCCGGCGGCCAGTAGGCGCCCTGCGCCGCACCGTGCAGCAGCCGCACGAACACGAACGCGGCCAGAGGCAGGGGCAGCAGGTACGCGAGAAAGAGGGCGGACGTCGCAACCATCGACGCGATCAGCACAGTGCGTGTGCCGAATCGGTCGGACGCCCAGCCGGCCGGGTAGCGGACCACCGCGTTTGCCACCAAGCCCGCGGCGAAGACGACGCCGACGAGCGCGGCGGAGCCTCCCCTCCGACCGATGAAGATCGGCAGCAAAGGCAGAAAAAACCACATCCCGATCGCGTTCAGGAAGTTGACTGCGTAGAGGGTCCACAACGTCCGTCGGTGCTGCATGTCCTTCAGGAATACTGGCAGAGCCATGTCGGGTGGTCTGCACGATGCCAAGTGGGAAGTGATGCCGTACGCGCCGCATCCCGCGCACATGCACATGGCGCTCGACGAGGTGCTGCTCGAGGAGGTGATCGCGGGGCGCAGGCCGCCAACGATGCGGATGTGGCGCTGGGCCGACTGCGCGCTCGTGCTCGGATCGCATCAATCGGTGATGAACGAGGTCGACGCAGCGGCCGCGCACGCGTTGCGGTTCGTGGTGACGAGGCGGATGAGTGGCGGGGGCACGATGCTGTGCGAGCCCGACCGAACGATCACGTTCTCGATGTACCTGCCCGAGTCGGCGGTGGCGGGGATCAGCTTTCGCAAGTCGTACGCGTTGCTCGACGAGTGGGCGGTGCAGGCGTTTCGCCGGATCGGCGTGCCGGCGTCTTACCGCGAGATCAACGACATAATCTCGCCGCGCGGCAAGATCGCGGGCGCGGCCCAGGCGCGGCGCCGGGGGTTCGTGCTGCACCACACGACGATCGCGCACGCGATGGACGTCACGGTACTGCCGCGACTCATCCGCATCGGGCGGTCCAGTCTCTCCGGACGCGGCGTGCGCAGCGCCGACAAGTCCGTGTCTCCCCTGTCCTGGTTCACGCTGCTTTCCTGCGATGACGTGGCGCGAACCATGACCGAGTACTTCGTTGAGGAATTCGGCGCGGCCACGACTGAACCGACGCACGCTGAGCTCGAGCGGGCGCAGCAGCTCGTCGAGACCAAGTACGCCACACCGGCCTGGATCAACCGGTTGCCCTAGGAGAAGTTCAGATGCTCGACGACAAGGACACGTACGCGACCCTTCCGGTCACCGACCTCGCGCGCGCGAGGGCGTTCTACCGCGACACGCTCGGCCTCCGCGAGGAGATGGTCACCGAGGGCGGTGTGATGTACCGCTCAGGCGGAACGAGGTTTTTCGTCTACCCGAGCAGGAGCCGGCCCGGAGGTCATACCCAGATGAGCTGGCGCGTGCCCGACATCAAGGCCGAAGCCGCCGCGCTCAAAGCCAAGAGCGTTGCCTTCGAGCACTTCGACGTCCCCGGTCTGGAGATGGAGGGGGACATCGCGCACAGCGGCCCGAACGTATGGACTGCGTGGTTCAAGGATCCGGACGGAAACCTGCTGGGCTTGACGCAGATCGACTAGCCGCCGGCGCCGGAAGCGGTCCACTCCTCCACCAGGCTCGCGCTCTGCTCGACGTGCTCCCGGTAATGCTCCTGCAGCCACCCCACGATGTCCTCGGCGCACGTGGGGTACGGGTCTTCGCCTTCGCTGTACACGACCGGCGCCTTGCGCCCGAAGTCGGCGGCGGGTAGCGCGCGCACGGCGGCGCAGACCGCCGCGTGGAGCTGCGCCATATCGTCGAGCGATTTGCTCCGCTCCGCCGGCGTCAACCCGCGGCGCGCCCACTCGAGCGCCTTCGTCTCGGCGCCAGGCGGGTCCTGGGCGCGGAAATGGGCGAACCGCGTCTTGACGATCCCCTCGAGCACGCGCCGGTAGTGCGCCAGCACCCAGTTGACGTGAACCTGCAGACCGCCCAGCGAGTAATCGTCTCCCGGTTTGAGGTACGTCAGCGCGCGATCGGGCACGCGCGCGAACGCCTCTTCCCACTCCTGGCGGGCAGCGTCCAATTCGGCCAGCGCGGCCTGTTGATCCATCGCTGAGACGATGGTTTAGCTGAAGTAGTTGTGCTTCTGCAGGTAGGCGGCCGCCACGGCGTCGGGGTCCTGGTGCTGCGGGCCGGCCTGGTTGTTCATGTCGATCAGGTCGTTCGTCGTCAGCCCGGCGCTGACGGCGTTCATGATCTTCTTCACCTCGGCGCTCGCGACCGAGCTGCGGATGATCGGCACCACGTTGTCCGCGCTCTCGAGGTGCTTGTCGTCCTGCAGGACGACGAGGCCGAGCGAGTTGAGGTCGCCGTCGCTGCTGAAGACGAGGCCGAGCTGGATGCTGCCGTTGGCAAGCGCCGCGCGGGTCAGCGGGCCGTCGGGGTCGAGCGACTTGAAGTCCTTGAAGTGGATGCCGTAGGTCTGCGTCAGACCGGGCTCACAGAAGGGCCGGCTCGCGCACTCGGGCGGTCCGCCGAGGACGATCTGGTTGCCCACCGACGCGAGGTCGGACAGCTTGGTCGCGTTGAACTTCTGCGCGTTGGCCTTGGTCATGGCGAAGGCGTTCTGGTCGATGGCGGCCGAAGGGTTGAGGGCCGCGAGGCTCAGCGACTGGAGGTGGCCGTTCAGCTTGGACACGTTCCCGGCGGCGTCTCCGGTGGCCTCACCCGCTCCCTTGTTGTAGAACTCGAGGTCGGTCGCCGCGTAGCCGATGTAGGCGTCGATCGAGCCGGCCTCGATGGCCTTGGACACGACCTCGCGGTTGCCGAGGCGCAGCTTGTACTGCACGGAGTAGCCGTCGTGCTCGAGGGCCTGGCCGTACAGCTCCGCGAGCACGCTGCCCTCGGTGAAGTTGAAGCCGGCGATCGTCACGCTCCCCTTTGGCGTGCTGCCGCCGCTACTGCCGGATGACGGGCTGCTTCCACACGCCACGGCGGTCATCGCGAACGCGAGGACGGCGGCGAGGAACGCCGAGCGGGCTTTCCAGTTCATGAGACTCTCTCCTTGTCCGAGCGGGTCAGGTAATCCCGAAACCCCGGCCAGCGCACCATTCTTCCACGGCTCATGCGGTCTTGAATACGACCTGCTTGGTCGGCGGGGCGGCCAGGAGGCGCAGGCCGCGGGGCACGAGGACCCGCTCCAGGGCGCTGAGCATCGCCTCGGTGCCCAGGGCGAGCAGGGCCACCAGGACGCCCCCGGCCACCAGCTTCGTGTAGTCCTGCTGACCGAACCCGTCGATGATGTAGCGCCCAAAACCGCCTCCGGCGATCAGCGCCGCCAGCGTCGCGGTGGCGACGACCTGCACCGCGGAGGTCCTGATACCGGCCATCACGAGCGGTACCGCGAGTGGTAGCTCGACCCTGAGGATCTGCGCGGGCTCGCGAAAGCCCATGCCTCGGGCGGCCTCCCTGACATCGGGGTCGACCTCGCGCAGGGCCACGTACGTGTTCGTGAGCATGGGCGGGATCGCGAGCGCGACGAGGGCGACGATGATCGGCGTATTGCCCAGGCCGAAGATCTGGAACGCGAGGATCAGCAGCGCGATCGAGGGAACGGCCCGGCCGACGTTGGACAGGCTCATCGCCAGGCCGCCAAAGCGCCCGTAGTGGCCGAGCACGATTCCGATCGGAAGCGCGATCACCGCGCCGATGGCCACCGACACCGCGGAAAGCTCGACGTGCTCCACCAATCGTGTCGGGATGCCGTCCGCCCCGCTCCAGTGGGCCGGGTTGGCGAACCACTGAACGACGTTGACCATGGTTTCCACCTATGTGCTCCTGGACCAGGGAAGGGCCAGCCGTTGCACGCCGGCGAGGCCGAGATCGGCCGCGAAGGCGAGGACGATGGAGAGCACCATGCCGACCACGAGCGGTGTGTGGAAGCTGTCGATGAAGCCCTGCAGGATGAGCTGGCCCAGACCGCCCCACCCGATCAGTGCCGCGACTGTTATCAGGCCGATGGTGGTGACCGTCGCGATCCTCAGACCGGCAAAGATCGTCGGCAGGGCCAGAGGCAGCTCGACGTTGATCAGGCGCGCGAAAGCGCGGTAGCCCATACCGTCGGCCGCATCGAGGACGTCCTTCGGCACCGCATCGAGGCCGACCATCACGTTGCGCGCGAGGATCAGGACCGCATATCCGACCAGCGGAATCACCGCGGTGGTCGCCGTGAGCTTCGTGTAAGGGATGAGGAAGACGAAGACGGCGATCGAAGGGATCGTGTAGAAGATGTCGAAGAACGTGAGGACGGAGCTGCGCAGCCATGGGCGGCGCTGCGCGACGATGCCGAGCGGAAGGGCGATCGCGACGCCGACACCGACAGCGATCGCCGTGAGCTCTATGTGCTGGACCAGATAGCCGGTGACGACGTCCACATGGCGCGAAAGCCAGTCCCAGTTGATCCACGGGTCGACGTAGTCAAGGAATAGGCCCGTCGGCATTCGATTACGGTAATCGACGCGTGATTCGCCTGGAAAACGTCACCAAGCAGTTCGCCGGCGGCTCCAACGCTGTGCTCAACCTGAGCCTCGACATCAAGGACGGCGAGACTTGCGTGCTGATCGGCCCGTCAGGATGCGGCAAGACCACAACGCTGCGCATGATCAACCGCCTGATCGACCCCGATTCAGGTCGCATAGTCGTCGACGGCGTCGACACTCGCGGCGAAGACCCCGCGGCGCTGCGATTGAAGATGGGCTACGTCATCCAGTCGACTGGCCTGTTCCCGCACATGACGGTCGGCGACAACGTGGGCACGGTGCCGCGCCTGTGGAAGTGGGACAAGGAGCGCATCCGCAAGCGGGTCGACGAGCTGCTGCAGCTGGTCGGGCTGCCGCCCGCGGAATATCGCGACCGCTATCCGCATCAGCTCTCTGGCGGTCAGCGCCAGCGCGTGGGGTTTGCGCGCGCGCTCGCGGCGGATCCTCCCATCCTTCTAATGGACGAACCCTTTGGCGCTGTCGATCGCATCACGCGCGAACGGCTGCAGAACGAGTTCGTCAACATCCAGCGCTCCGTGCGCAAGACCGTCGTGTTCGTGACGCACGACATCGAGGAGGCGGTGATCGTCGGCGACCGCCTCTGCATCATGAAGATGCAGGCGCAGATCGCGCAGTACGAGACGCCCGACCGGATCCTCGCGCAGCCCGCGAGCGAGTACGTGGTCCAGTTCCTCGGTCCCAACCGCATCGAGTGGCTCGAGTCGCTGCGCCGGAACTCCACCCAGGGGGGTCAGAACGTTGCCTCAGGAGTTTGACGTCGTCTGCCTCGGGGGCGGAGTTGCCGGCGAGGCCATCGCGAACGGCCTCCATGGCAGCGGGCTGTCGCTCGCGGTCGTGGAGCGCGAGCTCGTCGGCGGCGAATGCCCCTACTGGGGGTGCGTGCCCTCGAAGACTCTGCTGCGCTCCGGCGAGACGCTCGAAGAGGCCGGGCGAGCGCGCAAGCTGGCGGCGTCAAGGGTCGAGTGGGACGTCGACTTTCCGAAGGTGTCCACTCGCGTGCTGTGGATGGCGCGCGATCTCGACGACTCCCGGCCGGCGGCCGCGCTGATGAAGACTGGCGCGCAGCTGTTCCGCGGCGCCGGTACTCTCGTCGACCTCCGCACGGTCGAGGTGGGCGGCCAGCAGCTCGTCGCGCGTAAGGCTGTGGTCATCGCCAACGGCGGCACCGCCGCGGTCCCGCCCATCGAGGGACTGGACAAGGTCGAGTACTGGACGAATCGCCAGGCCGCCGTACCGCGCGAGCTGCCGACGCGTTTGCTCGTACTCGGCGGCGGCGCAATCGGCGTCGAGCTGGCGCAGGGATTCGCGCGACTGGGCTCGAAGGTGACGATCGTCGAGGCCGGCCCTCGTCTTTTGGCGCCGGAAGAGCCGGAGGTGGCGGCCGCGCTGACAGCGCACCTCCAGGCCGACGGGATCGACATCAGCGTCGGCGATCCGTGCGTCGCCGTCGAAAAGCACGTGGACTCGATCGTGCTGCACCTCAAGTCGGGTGCGCTCCTGTCGGGCGTGCGGCTCCTCGTGGCCACGGGAAGGCGCCCGAACTACGAGGCATGGAAGGCAGCGGGCCTGACGCAGACCGACCGCGGCTGGCTAAGAGTCGACCCCGAGACGCTGCTGGCCCGCGACGGCATCTACGGGGCCGGCGACGTAACCGGCATCGGCGGGTTCACGCACCTCGCCTACTACCACGGCCAGATCGTGGCCCGGCGGCTGAAGGGAGAGGACGCACGTGCCGACCACACGGCGGTCCCCCGCGTCACCTACACGGACCCAGAGGTCGCGTCAGTCGGCTGGTCGGAGCAGACGGCTCGCGACCGCGGCGTGGACGTAGTGGTTGCGAGCGCCGATCCGGGTGAGACGGCGCGCGGGTACATCGCGGACTTCCACGGCGGAGCGCTGAAGCTGATCGGCGACCGCGAGCGCGGCGTGCTGGTCGGCGCGACGCTGGTGACGCCGCGCGCAGGCGAGATCCTGGGCGAGTTGATCCTGGCCGTCAAAGCTCACACGCCGCTCAAGGAGCTGGCCGATGTCATCCACCCCTACCCCGCCTTCAACCGTGTTCTCGGAGCCGCGCTCGACGAGCTTGCGGCGAAGGTGTCTTAGAGCCCCAGAGCGTTCTAGATCTGCGCGGTCTATTTATGTAAAGGGGGCCTTATATATGACTCTCGCGATCAACGGTTCGTCGGTCAACATCGACCTGGAGACGCTTCTGATCTGGGTCCTGGTAGGCCTCGTGGCGGGCTTTCTCGCCAGCCACCTGGCGCTGGGCCATGGCCTGGGCCTCTTCTGGGACGTGATCGTCGGCATCCTGGGTGGCCTGTTCGGCGGCATCGTGCTCGCCGGCATCTTCCACATCAACGTCGGGATCGCCGGCCATCCGATCCTCAGCGAGATGATCATGGCGTTCATCGGCGCCGTCATCCTGCTGATCATCGTCCGGCTCTTCGCCGGGCGGGGGGCTCGCCGCCGGGCGTTCTAGCGCCCCGGCGGGTGCCACTGAAGGCTGACATGCGCCTGGGGGCGGTGCGCTCCCAGGCGTTTCTTATCAACCTCTCCGCGAGCGCGCGGTCGATGCCCGGAAGGTGGACGTTGACCCACCCGAACCGCCCGGTGTAGGCGGCCACTTGAAACGTTTCGGGGTCCATCGCGATCAGGCCTGCCTGGTCGTCGAGCGAAGCCTTGATCGAGATGGTGCGCCCGCGCGTCCGGCCCATCGCGAAGATGCGGCCGCGCACACGGAAGGTGTCCTCGCCCCAGGTCTCGACCTGTTCGGCCTCGGGCATGGCGAGGCACAGTCGGCGAAACTCGGCATACCTCACACGGGAAAGTTAGCTCGACTACGATCGGTGGCCGAATGCCAATTCCTCCGCTCGACGAAAACGCGATGCGCGAGGCGGAGTCGCTGCAGGGAAGGCTCACCAAACCGGCAGGCAGCCTCGGGCGGCTCGAGGAGCTGTCGATTCGGGTCGCGGGCATGACCGGGCGGCTCGACCCGCCCCTTCGCAACGCGGTGATCTTCACGCTCGCCGCCGACCACGGGGTCTCGGCCGAAGGCGTGAGCGCGTATCCGCGCGAGGTCACGGCGCAGATGGTCCTGAACTTCCTGCGCGGGGGCGCGGCGATCAACGTGCTGGCGCGTGAGGCGGGCGCGCGGGTGGTGGTTGCCGACATCGGCGTCGACGCCGACCTGCCGGCCGATCCAGACCTGCACGCTGTCAAGGTCCGGCGCGGCACGGCGAGCATCACGCGTGGGCCGGCGATGAGCGTCGAAGAAGCTTCGCGCTCCATCGACGTCGGCCGCGAGCTCGTCCGCGAGGCGGACCCCGACGTCGTCCTCACCGGCGACATGGGCATCGGCAACACGACCGCCTCGGCGGCGGTGATCTGCGCGCTCACGAGTCTTGCACCGCGCGATGTAGTGGGACGCGGTACTGGT
>DATEHC010000148.1:0-8507 GCA_035279785.1 Candidatus Dormiibacterota bacterium | reverse complement strand
CACCGCGGCAGACGCGACGTCGATGGCGCGGCGGTGCCGGTTGACGAAGGCGATGAGCGGCCTCGCGCCCTCGAACGCAAACGCGAGAACCAGGAATGGCACACCCAGGCCGAGGCAGTAGGCGATCATCAGGCTCAGGCCCTGGGGCGTCGTCCCAAGCGTGACGGCAGAGCTCAGCACAGCCGACAGCGTCACGCCGATGCAAGGCGTCCAGCCGCTTGCGAATCCCATCCCGAGGAGGAAGCCGCCGGCTGCGCCTCCACCCTGCGGAGCGGTCTTCATCACGCGGTACTCGCCCGACAGGACGGGAATGCGGATCAGGCCGGCGACCTGCAGCGCCATCACGATCACGAAAATCCCGGCGACGATCGGCACGAACACGCGGAAGGGCTGCACCGCCAGCGAGAAGACGTAGAAGAAGAGGATGAAGATCAGCGACAGGCCCGCGACGAACGCGGCGCCGGCGAGCGCGATCGAGTCCGCGCCGGCCCGGCGCGCGCCGAGGTAAGCGAGGTACGCGGGGACCAACGGCAGAACGCACGGCGACACAAAAGAGGCGAGGCCGGCGAGAAACGCGATGGCCGGGTTGAGGCCGCTCAGCAAGTTGGGGACGACTGGCGCGCGAGCTCGGCGATGGCGTCGACGACCTGCGGCCACACACGTCGCGGGACGTCGTGGCCCATGCCCGCGATCTCGACATAGCGCGCTCCCGGTATCGCCGCCGCGACGGACCGACCGTTTCCGACCGGCACCAGGATGTCGGCGTCGCCGTGCACCACGAGAGCCGGCACGCTTAGGGCGCGGAGACGGCTGAGCCGGCTCGACGCCGCGGTGATCGCCTGAAGCTGGCGCATGAAGCCCGACGGGTTGTAGGCGCGATCGAGTGCCCTCACGATCTTCGCCCGCTCGTACGCCTCGTCGAATGGGTCGGACGGCCCGAGCAGCTTGCGTTTGGCGTCGAGGCCCAGCTCGATCCTGCCCTCACGGCTCGGCGGCGCCTCCATGAGCAGGAGCGCCGTCGCCAAGGGAGTCGGCGGAACCTGGTCCTGGCCATTCGGACCGGAGATCAATGACGTCAGCGTCAGCACGCGCTCCGGGTGGTCGAGGGCCATGAGCTGCGCGATGAAACCGCCCATCGACGCGCCGACCACGTGCGCGGCGCGTATGCCGAGCACGTCGAGCAGACCGACCGCGTCCGCGGCCATGTCTTCCAGCGAGTAGGACGAGCCATCCTCGATCCAGGTCGACAGGCCGGCGTCGCGGTTGTCGAAGCGAATCACGTAGAAACCGCGCCGGGCCAGGAGCTCGCGGAACCCCTCGTCCCACGAGATCAGCTGCGTTCCGAGGCCGCCGATCAACAGCAGCGGCGGGGCTGACCGATCTCCAAATGTGTCGTACTCGAGCTCGATTCCGTTCGACCTGGCGCGCGGCATCGGCCCCATGCTACTAATCCCTTAGTGACAAGACCTCTGCCGGCGCGCGCCTCGGTGGAGCAACGCTTCACCTGGAACGGCGAGAGCGTCTTCGCCGGCGAGGCGGACTGGGAGGAGGCCGTCGGGAGAGTTGTGGCCTGGCTGCCCGACCTCGCCGAGTTCAAGGGACACCTGGGCGACTCGCCGGACTCTCTGGCCGATTGGTTCGACGCCAACGAGCGCGCGCGGCGACTCATGGCCAAGGTGATCGTCTACGCCACGATGTCCTACTCCGTGGACGTCGGCGACCAGGCCGCGTCGGCGCGCGTCGACCGGGCCCGCTCGGTCGCGGCCAGGCTGGGCGCGGCGGCCTCATTCGCCATCCCCGAGATGCTGGCGATCGGGATCCCCCAGCTCCGCGAATGGGTCGCCGCGTCACCTCGCCTGGCGCACCTGGGCCACTACTTCGACACGCTGGAGAGGCTGCAGCGGCGGATTCGCAGCGCGGAGGTGGAGGAGCTGCTCAGCCAGGTCGCCGATCCCCTGGCCACGGCTCTATCCGTGCACAGCGTGCTCGCCAACACCGACATGAAGTTCGCGCCGGCGGTCGGCGCCGATGGAGAGCTGCACGAGGTCGCCCAGGGCACGATCGCGTCACTGCTCACAAACCCCGATCGCGAGGTGCGACGCACCGCCTTCGAGAGCTACGCCGACGAGCACTTGCGCGCGCAGCACGCTATGGCCGCCAGCATCGCGGGTGCCGCCAAGCGCGACGTCTTCTACGCGCGCGCGCGCGGGCACGCGTCTTCTCTGGAAGCTGCGCTCGAGCCGGGTTACATCCCGGTCGAGGTCTTCCACAACATGATCAAGACCTTCCGGGCGAATGTCGGCACATGGCACCGCTACTGGCGCATTCGCCGCCAGCTGCTCGGCGTCGAGGTGCTGAAACCGTACGACCTCCGCGCGCAGCTCGGCGCGCAGACGATGGCGATGCCGTACTCCGAGGCGGTCGACCTGATCTCGGAAGGCGTCGCGCCGTTGGGCGAGGAGTACGTCGCGATCATGCGCAAAGGCGCGCTCGAAGACCGCTGGGTCGACATCTATCCCAACAAGGGCAAGCGGATGGGCGCGTTCTCGACGGGCGCGATGGACACCATGCCGTTCATCTTCATGAGCTACAACGACGACGTCTTTTCGATGAGCACCCTGGCGCACGAGCTGGGGCACTCGATGCACTCGTACATGGCGTGGCACACGCAGCCTTACGTCTACGCGAACTACGGGCTGTTCCAGGCGGAGGTCGCATCGAACATGCACCAGGCCCTGACCCGACGTCACCTGCTGGCGACGAAGAAGGACCCTGCGTTCCAGCTCGCAGTCATCGAAGAGGCGATGTCCAACTTCTACCGCTACTTCTTCATCATGCCGTCGCTTGCACGGCTCGAGCTCGCGATGCACGAGCGGGTCGAGGCCGGTAGGGCGATCACGGCGGACTACCTGAACGGGTTGATGGCCGACCTTCTGATCGAGGTGTATGGCTCGGAGGTCGACGTGAGCGAGCGTGATCGCGACCGCATCGGTTCGACGTGGGCGCAGTTCCACACCCACCTGTACAGCAACTTCTACGTCTATCAGTACGCGACCGGAATCGCCGCGGCGGATCACCTCGTGGGGCGCGTGGCGGCGGGTGACAAGGAGGCTGTGGAGTCTTACCTCGCGTTCTTGAAGAGCGCGTCGTCGATGTACCCGCTCGACGGTCTGCGCATGGCGGGCGTCGACATGACATCTCCGGAGCCGGTCGAGGCGGCGTTCGCCACGCTGGCGACGATGGTCGACCGCCTCGAGGCGCTGGCCAAGGCTCCCCGATAGGTTTCGCGTTTCGACGCCGGCGCAGTTTCCTGCGTCTCGCGTCTGCGTGAACTCCTGGATCGCCCCCTTCCTTTGGCTTGCTGTTAGAGGACGATGCGCATCACGTCCGAGTCACGGATCTTGAAGCCCAGCCTCTCGTAGAGGCGATGTGCAGCTCTGCGGGCTTCGCCCCGGCCTGACTGAAGTTCGGCGACCTGGGCTCCCTTCTCGCGGCCGATCTCGAGGGCTGCGCGGACAAGGGCCTCGCCAACGCCTTTGCCGCGCGCTTGGCCATCGACGACGACCTCGTCGAGGCGGGCTTTGATCCAGTAGGGGGTGGTGTAGACGATCACGGTGGTGGTGCCGACAACGGCTTCGCCGTCGTCTCGGGCGAGTAAGAGAGTGACGGCGGGGTCGGCGATGAGTCGCTCGAGGCGATGCTGGTCGGGCAGGTGCAGGGTTGGGTTTAGCTGGGGGAGGAGTCTGTTCAGCGCGGTCAGGACCTCAGGGCTGGCTTGAGTCACCCTTTCGACTACGACCATCGTGCGTCTCGGACGTTAGAGGAGTCGGAGGAGCGCTGCGGTGCCTGCCGCGGCGACGACCACGACGAGGAAGGGCGCTCGGAGCAGCACGGCCACCACAGCAATCGCCAGAGCAGCAGCACGGACGTCGACCACCAGGCTGTGCCCGGTCGAGAAGGTCTGGATGCCCACCAGCGCGGCGAGCAGCGCCACCGGGATGAGCGGAACGATGCGCTGTACCCGTTGATCGGCGAGCCAACGCTGCGGCAAGGAGAGCCCTGCGAGCTTCAAGCCATAACACGCGACGGAGGCGACGAGGACTCCGGTCCAGATCAACGCGTGGCTCCGTACAACGCGACGAGCACGGCGACGATCAGGAGCGGCACGCCGGCGGGGACGAATGGCACTGCGGCGATCGCGACGAAGGCGGCGGCCAGCGCGATCGCCAGCGGCTCTCGGGAGCGGAGGCGGGGTGCGAGGAGCGCGAGGAACGCGGCGGGCGGTGCGGCGTCCAGGCCGAAGGTCTTGGGATTGGAGACGAAATGAGCGGCGAGGACCCCGAGCACGGTGCCGGTGTTCCACAGGATGAGAAGGGCGAGCCCGGTTGACCAGAATGCGAAGCGGCTGAGGCGGGCATCATCGCGCGCGATCGCCATGGCGGTGGTCTCGTCGATGACGAACTGGGCGGCCGCGAAGCGGCGCCAGGTCCGGACGTCAAGAACGGAAGAGAGCCTTAGGCCGTAGAGCGCGTTACGCGATCCGAGCAGGACCGCCGCGGCGGCTCCGGCCCATACGCCACCCCCGGCTCCCACAACTCCGACCAGGGCGAATTGCGAGGCGCCGGTGAACATGAGGATCGACAGCGCGCAGGTCTGGAGGAGTGTCAGACCTGCAGCGGTCGATAGCGCTCCGAAGGAGATCGCATACGCACCACTCGCGACCGCAATGCCCAGCGAGTCGCGGACGATTCCGCGGCGGGGATCAGTCCCCGATCTCGTGTCCGTCGGCGCCGACGACGAACCAGGGCGCGCCAAAGTTGTTGACATTCTGCCCCGTCGCGTCCCCGGGATTGCGGTCGGTGACGACGTAGTAGAGCGGGTGCCCTGCGTACGTGACCTCTGTGGTCCCGTCGGTTCGCTTCGTCGTGCCGAGCAGCGAAGCATTGACGCCGGTGCCGGCCTGCGGAGCGCTGCCGGTCAGCAGCGGCGGCCAATAGGTCGCGCATTGGCCATAGCATGTGGACGAGCTGCTCTTGTCAGCCTCGAACAGATAGAGCGTCCTGCCGTTGCCATCAACCAGGATGTGCCCCAGCTTTGCGTTGGTGGCGACAGCCACGGTGGCAGCAGGCGACGCTGACGCCGAACCTGTTGGCGACGACGTCGCAGTGGATGCTGAGCCGCCGCAGGCGGCGACGGCGAGAACCGCAATCAATGGAATCAATCTGCGCATGACGCAGAGGGATACGAGCGCCGGTTACTCCCTAATCGGGCCCTTCCTCGACAGCGAACTCGACCGTCGGCGCGATCGTGACGATCTGGCCATCACTTCTCCTGACCAGCTGCCACCCACCCTCGTGCACCATCCGATGGTGCCTCTGACAGAGCAGGACGAGATTCTCGAGGTCGTCGCTGCCTCCGTTGGCCCAGAACACGATGTGATGACCGTCGCACCACGCGGCCGGTCGCTCGCACGCCGGCCACCGGCAGTGCTGATCGCGCGCGTTCAACGCGCGACGCCGCGCCCCGCGAATGGTGCGTTCCGCTTTGCCCACATCGATGACCACAGACTCGTTGAGCAGAACCCGCGTCACGCTCGAATCGCACGCCAGACGCTGCACCGTTGCGGATGAGATCGGCGGGGCGAACTCCATCTCTCCCGCCGGCGCGCCCGCAACGCCGCGAAGCGTCTCGAGCGAGGTCGTGACCTGCACAGTGGCAGGTTGCCCGCCGGACACTCTGTCCACCAACGCGTCCGCCCATCGCTGTTCCCGCGACCGGCCGTCGTGAGCGCCTGATGGCTTCGCGAGCGGCTCGAGCGCGGACCGCACGGCCGCACCGCCGATCGGGTCAAGAAGCCCGTTGATGAGCAGGCAGCCGTCCCGAGCAGTGTTCAGGCGGAGACCCCGCTTCTCCGCGAGCGCCTCCTGGTCGCGGTTGTATCCCTCGGCGTCGACCGAGTGCCGGAAATTGAGGCAGGTGTGAAAGAACCGACCAGGCGAGAGCTTCTTGGCAAGCGGCAGTAGCTTGGCTTCGTCAAACGCGCCGCCGACGTCCGATGCGGTCCGGGCCATCGTTGCCACGTGGGCGAACCCGATCGAACCCGACTGCATGGCGTTCATCGTCGCCGGCATCTCTGGCTCACTCGCCCCGACCGCGAAGGCGTCAACCACGTCGTGCGACGTCATGTGACAGTTGAACCGGATCCAGTCCGCGGCGGTGTTGAAGCCCTCGAAGTCCCAGTACGTCGTCGCGTCGAACTCGACCGCGAGCCGAGCGAACCGGACTTCGAGGTCGTCGATCTCGCGCCGCAGCGCTATGAGCTGGCGGGCAACGTCTTCGCCGGCTGGAATCGGATCGACCATCGCCACCCCACTGTTTCAGCCGGACCCTCGAAAGGGAACTCCCTTAACAGCCCTCTACTCGGGTGTCACGTACGCCGCGGTCAAGCCTCCATCGACCATGAAGGTCGCGCCGTTGACGTAGGAAGACTCATCGCTGGCGAGAAACAACGCCGCCTGCGCGATCTCGCGAGCCTTGGCGAGTCTGCCCATCGGCAGGTGGATCCGCCGGCGCTGATACGCACGGGGATCCTCGTTGAAGATGCGCATCAAGAGCGGCGTCTCAACAGGCCCCGGGCACAAAGCGTTGACCCGTACCCCCTGGCGGGCGAACTGCACGCCCAGCTCGCGGCTCATCGACAACACCGCCCCCTTGGACGCCGTGTACGCGATCTGCGAGGTGGCGGCGCCCACCAGGGCGACGAACGAGGCGACGTTGATGACAGAGCCCCCGCCCGCTCTCAATAGATGGGGAATGCCGTACTTGCAGCAAAGGTAGACCCCGCGGGCGTTGACCGCCTGCACCCTGTCCCACGCGTCCGGCTCCGTGACGAGGATCGAATCGTCGTCCGCCGGCATGATCCCGGCGTTGTTGTAGAGCACCGTCACCGAGCCGTAGCGCCGCTCGGTCTCCGCGTACATGGCCTGGACGCTCGCCGGGTCGCTGACGTCGGCCTGGAAGAAGAACGCCTCCCGACAATCCGACGCCGTCTTCTCACCGGCTTCCCGACCCACGTCCGCGACGCACACCCGGGCGCCTTCTGAGGAGAACAGCAGCGCCGCCTCGCGGCCGATTCCGCCGGCTGCGCCCGTGATCACCGCGACCTTGCCGTCGAGCCGGCCCATCAGTACCGAACCTTACCCGCGCTCGAAGAGCCGCACGCGCTCATAGCCGGTGACAACCTTGTCGAACAGTCCCTGCTCGGTGCGCGCGTAGTTGAGGTAGTGGTCGATGACATCGTCGCCGAATGCCCCGCGCGCCATCGAGCCGCCTTCCAGACAGGAGATCGCGTCGCGAAGAGCGTGGGGGAATCGCTGCACATCCGACTCGTACGCGTTCCCCTTGAACTCGGGCGGCAGGGGCAGCTTCTCCTCGATGCCCCTCAAGCCCGCGGCGAGCAGCGCGGCGAAGCACAGGTAAGGGTTCACGTCGGCACCAGGGATGCGCGACTCGGTGCGCAGGTGCTGGCCGTGGCCCACGATGCGGAATCCACAGGTGCGGTTGTCGTGGCCCCACGCCAACGTTGTCGGTGCCCAGGAGCCGGCCGCGTAGCGCTTGTAAGAGTTGATGTTCGGCGCCAGGAAGATCGCGAGCTCGGACGCGTACGCGATGTGACCCGCCAGGTAGTGCTTGAAGACGTCCGACTCGCCGTCGAAGGCGTTGCGGTCACCGGACCACAGCGACGAGTGCACGTGGCAGGACGAACCGATCCAGCGGTGGTCGGGCTTGGCCATGAAGGTTACGGAGCACCCGTGCTGCTGGGCCATCTCCTTGATGCCGTTTTTGTAGATGACGTGGTTGTCGGCCATGGTCAGCGCGTCGGCGAAGTGGAAGTTGATCTCCTGCTGCCCCGGCCAGGCCTCGCCCTTCGAGCTCTCGACCGGAATTCCCGCCGCTTTCATGCCTCGGCGCACAGCGCGAAGGAAAGGTTCGTCGTAGGAGGTCGCGAGGATGTGGTAGTCGAGGATGTAGGGGACTGATGGCGTGAGATTCTCGTAGCCCTTGGCGTGCGCCTCGGCGAAAGTCTCTTTCAGAAGGAAGAACTCGAGCTCCGAACCGAACATAGGCTCATAACCCAGTGCGCGGGCCCGCTCGATCTGCGCGCGCAGCACCTGCCGCGGCGATGGGCGCACCGGCTTGCCGTCGTGCCAGCCGACGTCGCAGAGCACCAGGGCCGTGCCCTCCAGCCATGGGATCGCGCGCAGCGTGTTGAAGTCGGGCACGAGGTCGAAGTCTCCGTAGCCAAGTTCCCAGTTCGCCATCTGGTAACCAGGCACGGGGTCCATCTCCATGTCGACGGCCAGCAGGTAGTTGCACCCCTCGGTGGACTCGCCCTGGTATGAACTCTCGACGAAGTACTCCGCGTCGACCCGCTTGCCGACCAGGCGCCCCTGCATGTCGGTGAAGGCGACGATGACCGTGTCGATGTCGCCAGCGTCAACCTGGTG
>DATEHC010000147.1:0-7468 GCA_035279785.1 Candidatus Dormiibacterota bacterium | reverse complement strand
CCAGAAGTCTGTGCCCCACGCTCGGTTCAGCTCCTGCAGCGTCTCGTAGCGCTGCCGCAGCCACTGCCGAAAAGCCTCGGCCGAGACGTCGCAGTAGCACGCCGCGACGTGGCAGCCGAACTCGTTGCCGACATGCCACATAGCGAGCGCCGGGTGCTTGGCATACCGGTCGGCCATGGCTTCGACCAGCCGTTGCGCGTGCGAGCGGTAGACCGGGCTGCTCGGGCAGTACTGCTGCCGCGCCCCGTGCCACAGCCGCGTGCCGTCCGCGAGCGTGGGCAGCATCTCGGGGTGTGCGTGGCACAGCCACGGAGGCGGAGACGCGGTCGCGGTCGCGAGGTTGACGCGGACGCCGCCCTCATGGAGCAGATCGATGACCCGGTCGAGCCATTCGAACTGCCACGTCTTCTCGTCGGGCTGCAGTCGCGACCAGGAGAAGATCGCGAGGCTGACCAGGTTGACCCCCGCCTCCTGCATGAGCCGGACGTCTTCGCGCCAGGTCTCCTCGGGCCACTGGTCCGGGTTGTAGTCGCCTCCGTAGACGATGTGCGGAAGGTTCGGGAGCGTGGTCAGCCCTTGGTCGAACCGAGCGTCAGGCCGGCGATGAACTGCTTCTGGAGAAAGATGTAGACGAGGATCGGAGGCACAGCCGCAAGAAGAGCTCCTGCCGCGATCAGGTTGTTGTTCGAGAAGAACTCGCCCTGGAGGTTGTTCAACGCGCTGGTGATCGGTCGCTTGTCGCCGGTCTTGAGCAGGATCAACGCCCAGAAGAAGTCGTTGTAGATGAACGTGAACAACAGCGTCGCCATGGCCGCCAGGGCCGGGCGGCAGAGCGGCAGGACGATGTTCCACCAGATCCGCAGCACGTGCGCGCCGTCGACGATCGCGGACTCGGTGATCTCCCTGGAGATCGTCTTCATGTAGTTGCTCAGCACGAAGGCCGCGAAGCCGGTCTGGAACACGACGTGGATGAGCATGATCCCGATGTACTGGTCATACAGCAGGTTGTTGTCGCTGAAGAACGGGAACGCGAACCTGCCTATGTCGAGCTCGCTGATGCTGGGGATCGGGGTGCTCAGGTAGAGGTGGTAGAGCGGCACGATGATGACCTGGGGCGGCAGTAGGTTGCCGGCGGTGAAGATCATCAAGACCGTCAGGTTGAACCTCCAGCTGAACTGGGTGCAGGCAAACGCCACCATCGAGGCCAGCAGCAGGATGAGGATCACGGACGGGACGACGATGACCAGCGTGTTCGCATAGAAATACGGCAGGTCGGCCCCCGTCCAGAACGCCTTGTAGTTGTCGAGGTTGAGCCCGCCAGAGGGCAGTGACACGTACCCGTGAACGATCGTGTCGCCTATCGGCCGAAAAGATGAGTAGACGGCCCAGAACAGCGGAAAAATCCAGAGCAGCGCCATCGCGATCAGGAAGGCGTGGAGGGCGAGCCGGGTTGGACGGATTCCGCGCCGCTGAGCCGTTACCGCCGTGCCCGCCGCCGACGCGCGCGACCTGCGTGTCAGTGCGCTGGTGATGCTCATGACCTGGACGGCCTCATCGCCTGAGAGAGGAAAGCGACGATCGGCCCGAGGGAAACGATCAGTAGGATCACCGCGATCGCCGACCCGAAGCCGACACGGGTCGACTCGCTGATGCTGTTGTTCGTGATCAGGATCGACAGCAGCTCGAGTCCGTTCTTGCCCTGGTTGATGATGAAAGCGAGGTCGAAGGCGCGGAGCGATTCGATGGCGGTGAGCACGACAATCACGGTGTTGATCGGCGCCATCACGGGGAACACGACGCGAAAGAACGTCTGGACCTCGTTGGCGCCGTCGACCTTGGCGGCCTCACGGAGCGTGGGGTCTACGCTCTTCAAGCCGGCAAGGTAGATCACCATCATGTAGCCGACGTGCCGCCAGCTCGCGGCGACAAGCACGGCGAACAGGTTGATGTGCGGATTGCCGAGCCAATCGATGATCCGTCCTGTCTTCACGAGCCCGAAGGCGTTGTTGATGAACCCTTCGGTCGGCGCGAACTGCAGCTCCCAGATGAAGCCGACCACGACGAGAGAGAGGACGACTGGGAGGTAGAAGACGCTCTGGTAGAAACGCGTACCCCTTATGTCCCGGTCCAGGAGGACAGCGAAGAAGATGCCGAGCGGTGTGGCGATGAACGTGAGCCATGCGAGCCAGATGAAGTTGTGCTCGACCGCGGGCCAGAACTGGAAGTAGCCCCCGCTGAGCAGGAACTGGTAGTTCTTCAGACCGACGTAGTTCTGGCTGGTGATGTCACCGACGCCGTCCCAGTTGGTTAGCGAGTAGTAGAGCGACGTGAACGTCGGCCACCAGATCAGAAGGATGTCGAGGAGGAGCGGTATACCGACCATGGCCATCAGGACACGGCGGTCGTAACGCGTCAGGACGTGATATCGGCCCCTGCTCGTGGCAACGAGCTCCCCCGCCTCGGGAGAATCCGCCTTGGCGGGGGAGACGCTCGTTGTGCGCGCCACGACTCAGATCATATGTCTCGTCATTCGGGTCCGAGCGAGTCCCAGAAGGTCTGCATCTGACCCTGGAGGCCAGTCGTGCTCGACGTCGGGTTGGCCAGATACTTGAGCAGGAACTGCTGCATTCCGTTGGGCCCCGCGAAGTCCGGCCGCGAGTCGCGGTCGAAGAACTGTGTGATGCGCTTCGCGTTGCTGACGATCTGCGCGGCTTTCTTCGTCAGCGGGTCGTACTTGGACTGGTCGGCGTCGTTGGCGGTCGGGATGGCTCCTGGATTCTCGACGAAGAACTGGGTCTGGACCGAGCCCTTGGCGAGGTACTCGAGGAAGGCCTTGGCTTGCCCGAGGTCGTTGTTGAGCGTCGGTGAGTGCTTGGTGAGCATGTAGACGTCGATCGGAGCGTCGAGCGCTTCTTCCGCGTCGAACGAGGTGCCCAGGTGCGGGAACGGGAAGAAGTCGAGCTGGGCGAGGTCGGCCTGGGTGCCCGTGGCCAGGAACTGCTGCGAGACGAAAAGCCCCAGGATGTACATTCCGGCCTGCTTGCGGATCAACTGATCCGCCGCCTGCTGCCACGTGAGCCCCGCAAACGCCGGCGAGTAGTAGGGGGTGATCTCCGCCCACTTCTTGAAGACGTCGGTCACCTTTGTGTCGCTCCACTTCTCCTGGCCGGTGCACAGCCTCGTGTGGAAGTCGTAGCCGTTCATGCGCAGGTTGATGATGTCGAACGTGCCCATCGCGGGCCAGCCGTCCTTGTCGGCGAAGGCGATCGGGATCAGACCGTCGCTCTTCATCTTGGCGCACAGCGCCTTGAAGTCGTCCCAGTTGGTCGGGATCGAGTAGTTGTGCGCCGCGAACACGTCCTTGCGGTAGAAAACGGCCCACGGGTAGTAGTAGGCCGGGATGCCGTATACGTGGCCGTCGTCGCCCTTGACCGAGTTGGCGAAACCCTCCGTGTAGTTGCCCTTCACGGCGTTCCACACGTCGTCGATCGGCGTCGCCAGGCCCTTCGAGGCGAAGAACCGCATGCGGTGTCCGGCAAACCACGTGAACACGTCTTCCGGAGTGCCCTGCAGGTACGAGGTGATCTGGTTCTGAAACGTCCCATGGTCGACGGTGTTGACGGTGGCCTTGGTGCCGCCGTTGGCGGTGGCGAAGGCGTCGACGAGGTCCTGGAGGGCCTTCTTCGGCACCGGGTCGGACTGGTAGCTGCCGAGGCTCACCTTGCCGCCCGTGGCGGTGATGCTGGTGCTGCCGCCGGATGAGCTGGTGCCGCCGCCACACGCGGCGATGAACGCCGCGAGGCTGCCGTACGCGCCGATCTTCAGAACGTCGCGGCGCGAGAGATCCAGGTCCCACGGCAGCTCAATGCCCGTGTTCGGGACCGAGATCTTGCCCTTTGGGGACGTACGACTTGCGTCCCGTGAATCTCCCATACAACTTCCTCCTGTTGAGCTAACCCGAACTAGCGGGGTGCATCCAGTGGGCCTTAATCAGCGCGAACGATAACAATTCGGTCAAGTTTGTCAACCCCGGCGATCACTATTGATCGAATTTGGCCGATGGGTTACCATCGGCCGCGATGCTGGCCGTCGAGCGGAGGCGCCTGATCGCCGACAACCTCCGCGTCCGCGGTGTCGTCTCGGTGGGCGAGATGGCGGAGGCCCTGCGCACGAGCGAGATCACGGTGCGGCGGGATATGCGCGCCATGGCCAAGGACGGCCTGCTCGTGCGAGCCCACGGCGGCGCCGTTCTCCCGTCCGCCATCGGGCACGAGCCGAGCTACTCGGAGAAGGCCCACCAGGCAGGAGCGGAGAAGGCGTCCATCGCGCGCCTGGCGCTCGAGATGATCATGCCCGGTGATTCGATCGTCGTCGGGCCGGGCACCACGACATTGGCGCTGGCGCGTTTGCTCGGCGACGTCCAGGAGCTGACGGTGGTGACGAACTCTCTGCTCGTGGCGCAGGCGCTCATGCCATCCACGAAGGTCGAGGTGATCATCACCGGCGGTACCCTGCGGCGTTCGATCCACGCGCTCGTGGGGCCGTCCGCCGAGGATTCGGTCCGAGCGCTGCGCGCCTCCAAAACCTTCATGTCCGGCAACGGCTTCACGGCCGAGCGCGGCCTATCGACGCCGAGTCCGCTCGTCGCCGCGACGGACCGCGCGCTGGCCGGCGCCGCCCAGCAGGTGGTGGTGCTCGCCGACCACACCAAGATCGGTCAGGACACCATGTGCCAGACAGTGCCGGTCGCACGTGTCGGCACGCTCATCACGGACAGCAGGGCCGACCCTGTCGTCCTCGGCGCCATTCGCGAGGCCGGGGTCGACGTCCGCGTCGCCTGAGCGACCCGCCCGCCCGAGGCCGGCCGCGAAACGCCGACGGTCGCGGCTGCCGCACGATCTCGAGCGCAAGGAGATACGTCTGAAAGACGGCCGCTACCTCTTCTCCTACCGACATCGTGAGCCAACCGACGGTCGTGCCTGAGCTGCGTTTCGACTCGCTACGGCAAGAGTGGGTCGCGTACAGCACCGCGCGCAACGACCGGACCTTTCTGCCTGTCGATCAGTGCCCTCTCTGTCCGTCGGGCGCGGCCGGACAGTCGGAGGTCCCCCTGGACGAGTTCGACGTGGTCGTCTTCGAGAATCGCTTTCCCGCGTTGGATGTGGGCTGCGAGGTGGTGGTCTACACCGCGGACCATGGGGGCGACCTCGCGCACCTGCCGCTCGAGCGGATCCGCCTCCTGGTCGACGTCTGGGCTGACAGGTACGAGGAGCTGGGTTCGCGCCCCGACGTGAAGTACGTGTACATCTTCGAGAACAAGGGCGCGGAAGTCGGTGTCACGCTGTCGCACCCACACGGTCAGATCTATGCGCTGCCGTTCATTCCGCCCGTGGCGAAGCAAGAGCTGACGGCCTCGGCGCGCCACGCCCGCACCACCGGGCGCTGCCTTCATTGCGACCAGGTCGAGCGCGAGGTGGCGGGCGAGCGCCTCCTCTTCGCACGAGAATCGATGATCGCTTTCGTTCCCCACGCAGCCCACTGGCCATACGAGGTGCACGTCTATCCACGACGCCACGTTGGTTCGATCGCCTCACTCGACGGTCGAGAACGAAATGACCTGGCGAGGGCCATCCGGGACGTGGCTGTCGCTTATGACCGCCACTTCGGATTCTCCGCACCCTACGTGATGGGTATGCACCAGGCGCCGACCGACGGGCGAGCGTGGCCGGCCGCACACCTGCACGTCGAGTTCTATCCGCCGCACCGACGGCCCGATCGGCTCAAGCAGCTTGCCGGTGTGGAGCTCGGCGCCGGCACCTTCGTCAATGACACGCTGCCCGAGCAGACGGCGTCGCAGCTGAGATCCGCGCTGGTGCCGCCCTCTAGCTGAAGGCCGTCAGGCTCTCCTTCTCGGCCTCCCACATCTCGTCGAAGAGGCGGTCTATCTCCTCGAGCGAGCAGGCCGCGGCGGTGAGCGGGTCCAGCATCAGGGCGTACTTCGCCTTTTGCCTGCTGCGCTCCATCAGCGCCTCGACCACGAGCTCGTGGACGGCCATGTGCGAGCGGTTGAGCGCCGCCAGCTGCTCGGGGAGCGGGCCGAAGTGTTGCGTGTGGATGCCCTTCGGATCGACCCGGCAGGGCACCTCGACGCAGCCGTTGGCGAGGTTGTCGATGGATCCGTTGTTGACGACGTTGCCGTAGATCGTCGTCGGACGGTTGCACTCGATCGCCTCGATGATGTCGGCGCCGTACTCGTAGCTGCGCTGGAGCGGAACCTTCTTCTCGCCGCGCAGCATCGACTCGATCGATTCATCGTTCTCTCTGCGCCAGCGCGGCCAGTTGTTGGCGTAGAAACCGCTCTCGCCGAGGTACCCCGGGCGCGCGTACCTCTTGACCAGGTCGGGGCGCTTGCGGAAGTAGGGAACGTACTCGGAGAAGTGGCCGCTCGACTCGGTCACGAATGCGCCGAGGTGGAGCATTACTTCGAAGCGGACCGGGTCGCGCTCGTAGATCTCCGGGTCGCGGGCGCGCTCTCGCAACGATGGGTAGAGGTCGACACCGTCACGCTCGAGCCTGGTGAACCACGCGTTGTGGTTGATGCCCGCGCAATCCCACTCCATCTCCTCGTAGGGGATGTCGAGGTAGCCGGCGATCTGGCGGGAGGTGCCCTGGACGCTGTGGCAGAGGCCGACGACGGCGAGGTCGGAGGCGCGCGCGGCGGCCAGCGTGAGGATCGACATCGGGTTCGTGTAGTTGAGGACGACGGCCTTGGGTGCGACCCGCTGGACGTCGGCGATTATGTCCAGCCAGGCGGGTCCGGTGCGCAGCGCTTTGAAGATGCCGCCAGGACCGATCGTGTCGCCGATGCACTGGTCGACGCCGTACTTCAGGGGGATGTCGTAGTCGAAGCGCACGTTCTTGAGGCCGGCGACCTCGATGGAGTTGATCAGGTAATCCGTCCCGTGCAGCACCTCGTTGCGATCCGTCGACGCCTCGACCTTCCATTTGGCGCCCGTGAGCTCGATGAGACGCTCGGCGATCCGCCTCGCCAGGTCGAGGCGGGTGGCGTCGATGTCGACAAGCGCGAAGACGCCTTCGTCCAGGCCCTTGATGGCGAGGATGTCGGTCATGAGCTGGCGCGCGAAGACCGTGCTGCCGGCGCCGACGAGAGTGACTTTGGGCATGGAGCAATGGTCGCGGATCGTCCATGGCCGGCGCCAGGCCGTGGCTGGTTTCGAGTTGGCGGCATCGGCAGCGGTGGCCCTGCGCTGGTTCAATTCGAGAGTCGAATGAGTGACCTGAGTCGGGCATCCGAGCTGATGAACACGAGCCTTGAGCGCTGGCGCTCGCTGCAAATGGCCGGTTTCGAGTGGCGACACCTGGAGACTTTCCAGCGCGCCTGGGAACACCACACGAGCGAGCTTCGTAGGAGTTCATCGATTGCGATTCAGCCCGCGCGGCTCGAACG
>DATEHC010000146.1:0-13691 GCA_035279785.1 Candidatus Dormiibacterota bacterium | reverse complement strand
CGATTCATGACCATCAGCGGATTTCGAAGGTTCGGCGTGAGGAAAACGAAATGCCCGCCGTGGCGCAGGACGCGACGAATCTCGATGAACGCGCCAAGAGGATCGGGCAGATGCTCGAGCACCCACACCGAGACGACCAGGTCGAACGAATCGTTCGCGAACGGCAGGTTCTCGGCGAGGCCCCGGACCACCGGCATGCCGAGGGCGCGGTGCTCGCCGAGCGACGCGGCGTCGGGATCGACACCCGCGGCAAGGCGCACGTCGTGCCAGATGACCTCGGCCACGCCGCCGCGCCCGCACCCCAGGTCGAGGACGTTGCTGTCCCGCGTGATGTGGCTGCGCACCAGGGCCTCGAGCTGATCTCCGCTTGGGCTCCAGCCTGGACGGATCTGCCGATAGCGCGCGCGGTAGGCATTCTGGGCGTCGAGGGGAAGAAGGGGCACGGTCGACGCATTGTGCCGCTACGAGTGCCGGGCCGCAACCCCCAGATCGGCGATGAACGAGGCCATCGCGGCCTCGCGAGACTCGTCGTCGACCGACCGCAGGATCGAGGACGGATGGACCGTCGCCAGCACCGGCACGCCCAGGGGCGAGGGCATCACCTCGCCGTGCAGCCGGCTGACCCTGAACGCCGGCCCCATCACCGACTGGGCGGCGGTCGCGCCGAGGAGCACGATCAGGTGCGGCTTCACCGCCTCGATCTCGGCGTCGAGCCACGGCCGGCAGGCGCGTACCTGGCCGGCGTTAGGCTTCTCGTGCAAGCGGCGCTTGCCGCGCCGAGTCCAGCGGAAATGCTTTACGGCGTTCGTCACGTAGACCTTGCGACGGTCGATTCCTGCCGCGTCCAGCGCGCGTTCGAGCAGCTTCCCCGCCGGCCCGACGAAGGGCTTGCCGGCGAGGTCCTCCTGGTCGCCCGGCTGCTCGCCGACCAGCATCAAGCGGGCGTGTTCGGCGCCCTCGTCGAAGACCGTCTGGGTGGCATTTTTCCAGAGGTCGCAGGCCTGGCAGCCGGCGGCTTCTTCGCGGAGATCTTCGATGCTGCCCACGCCTGTAGAACGCTTGAAATGAGCTCGAACTGGGGATAAACAAGGCAATGGCAAAGGGAGATTTCGTCGAGGTTCTGGTCGACGCCGGCAACGGCGCCGCACGGGAGTACGTGATCGAGGCCAAGCGCAACGGTCGGAGCGTCGAAGTGCGCAGCTCGCGCACGACAGTCGAAGTCCGTGAGCTGACGCGAAGCGGCGGCGTGGTGCGTACCGCGCGCTTCGTGGCGCCCCGCGTGCTCGCGGTCGTCGAGCATCCGAAAGCGGCCTAACGTTTAGCTCCGTGGAGGAGCGGCTGGAGAGGTGGGATGGGGAGTCAGTCTCCATCCGCCACGACCGCGAATCAGGAGCGTGGATGTTCATCTGCGTCCACTCCACCGCGCTCGGGAAGGCGGGCGGCGGCACGCGGATGAAGCACTACCCGACGCCGAGCGATGCGCTGGCCGACGGCATGCGGCTCGCCGAGGCGATGAGCTTGAAGTTCGCTTCTGTGGATTTCCCTCACGGCGGGGGCAAAGCCGTCATCGCGCTGCCCACGCCTGATCTCCCGACTGGTGACGCGCGCACGCGTCTGCTGCGCGCGTACGGCGCCTTCATCGATTCTCTCGGCGGCCTCTACAGCTGCGCGCCGGACATGAATACGTCGGCGAAGGACATGGACGTGATCGCCGAGGTGACGCCTTACGTTTTCTGCAAGACCGAGGCTGCCGGCGGGTCGGGCGACACGGCGCCGGACACCGCTGTGGGCGTGCTCCACGGAATCCGGGCCACCTGCCGCTTCGCGTTCGGCTCCGACGACCTGAGCGCGCGAACCGTGCTGGTGCAGGGCGCGGGCGGCGTCGGAGGCCGGCTCATCGACTTGCTCGTGGAGACCGAGGCCACGGTCATCGCCACCGACGTCGACAAGCGCCGGCTGGAAATTCTCGCGAGCCAGGGCACGCGCGTCGTCTCGCCGGACACCGCGCTCGAGACCGAATGCGACGTGCTGGCGCCGTGCGCGGTCGGCGGCATCCTGAACGCCGAGACGATTCCCCGTCTGCGTTGCAAGGCGATCGCGGGCGGAGCCAACAATCAGCTCGCAGGGCCAGGCGACGCCGACCTGCTGCGTGCGCGCGGGATCGCTTACGCGCCGGACTTCGTGATCAACGCCGGCGGCGTTCTGCACGGCGGTGGACTGGAGGAGCTGCACTGGACGCGCGCCGAGCTCGACACGAAGCTTGCGGGCATCGGCGATTCGGTCTACGCGATCCTTCAGCGCGCCGAACGCGACGGCGTCAGCACCGACACCGCCGCGCGCCGGATCGCGCTGGATCGAATTCAGCGAGCTAGCGAGACTTCGACCGCTTGACCTTGTTCGCCTGCTTGCCCAGCGCGGTGCGAGTGCTCTTGGGCAGCTTCGAGATCGTGCGCTTCTTGCGTGCCGCGGTCGAGGCCTTCTTGATGTTGCGTCGCGCAGCCGTTTTCTGCCTCGTGGTTGCCATAACCCCTTAACGTTCCGGGCGGCTTCCGCTACTGTTCCACCGTGTTCGCGCGGGGCGCGATGGTATTCGCGATTCTTCTGCTGGCCGCGTGCAGTGGCTCTACCCCGACAGCCTCGCACTCCTCCCCCACCGTCTCGAGCGCACCGGCGACCGCTTCGAGCTCACCTTCGACGGGACCGACAGCGGCATCCTCGCCTGGATCTGGTCCCGCCTCGCTGGTGCACTGCACGAGCAGCGTGCCCGCGGGCGACAACCTCGTCATCGGCACCGTCGTCGGCGACCCAACCGTCGTCGTGCGCGACATCCAGGACCCCGCGAACGCGAAGAACGTGTGCACGCTCGACACGTCGGCGCAGGCACCGCTTTTCGTCAACGGGTCGACCATCGCCTACGAGACGGGGAGCAACCAGATCGTCCGCGCGGACCTCGCGGGCGGCGGGACTTCGATCGTCGCCACGTATGGAAGCGGCGGGCAGTACGCGATCGCCCCGGATGGTTCGGCGTTCACGTACCTCGACGGCGGTGCGTGGCACCTCGTCAGGGGATCGAGCAACAAGCTGCTTACGACGTTGCCCGCGGTCCCGGGGCGCGGCATCGACCCGACCCAGGACGACCTGTACCTCAGCTTCTCGCCTGACGGCAACTACGTCGCGCTGTTCCAGACGCTGCACACCGGAGGCACCGGCGAGACCGCCGCGGACCAGATCCGCAAATCGAGCGACGGCTCGCTCGTGTACTCGACCTCCGGCATGACGATGGCGGTGTGGGCTTCGGTGCCGAGCCGCCTTTTCTTTCGCGATGCGGGTGGCAACGTCCATCGCTGGGATCCGAGCACGGGGCTCTCGTCCATGACCTCGCTGAAGTGGATCCGGCCGCGGTCGTCGCCCGACGGCCGCTGGATCGCGTACACGTTCCCGACGACGTCGGGCGTCGATGGCATCGGCTTCTACAGCGTGCAGGCGAACGCGCAGCAGAACACCACACCGCCAGGACGGTCCGGTGCCGTGTTCCTGACCAACGACCTCGTCTGGTACTCGGGAGAGAAGCCGTGCCCGCTTTGCTTCGGTGCGCAGCCGACCGCGAGCGGGGTCACCTACATCTACAGCATCGCGGGCGCGTCGGAGATCACGTCGCGGCTCGCCGGCGTCAACGACGCCTGGCCGCGCGTCACCGCTCCGGGTCTCTAGCTCAGGCCATCTCCCGGCGCTGCTGATCCCGCATGCTGCGGTCCTCCGGCCCGACCATGCGCTCCATCACGCTGCGGTAGCTGAGCAGCGCCTGGCGCATTCCTTCGGTCTTGTCGCGTGACGAGTATCCGAGCCGGTGCGCACGCTGGACCTCCTGCGGCAGGTCACGCTCGGTCAGCGGATGTCCGCGCTCGCGAAGGACCGACATGACCAGCGCTTCCGCCTCGCGCACGGCCTGCTCCGGCGTATCGACGAACTTGCTCTCGATCTCGTCCCACTCGTTGACGTACCGGTCGCGTGACTCGGCGGGTAGGGCTCGAAGCTGCGGGCGGCGCCGGCCGACGCCGGCGGCGCGGATCAGAAGAAGAAGGACGACCACGACAAGGGCGACGATGAGGATCGTGACGAGGGTTCCCGTTGGCATAGAGTTCGGCACCTCCACACAGGAAACGCCGCGATGACGGAAACTACGAAGCCACCTCGGCGGCCTGAAACGTTCTCAGAAGGTGGAGATCCGGCAGGCCTTGCTGTGGAGTGGCCTGCTGCTCGCGAGCCAGGCGACCGACACGCTGACGACAGCGGTCGACCGCGCCCGCGGCGCCCTCGAATCGATGCCCGTCAGCGCCAGGCTCCTCGAGGTCGGCGGCGTGGCGCTCTTCTGGAGCTTCAAGGTGCTGATCGTCGCTTCGGCCGCCGCGGCCCTGATCGCGGCTGCTCGCGCGGTCCGGCGCGATCATCGCCTGTCCCGCATCACCTTCCGGGCGTCGCTGGTGGCGGTGCAGGCGGTGACGATCGGCCTTGCGCTCGTCTCCCTGAACAACCTCGCGGTGATGGCTTCGAGCTAGCGGCGGCTCAGTAGAGGCCTGGTCGGAGCCTCCGAGACTCCCGCGCGGCCCTCACGCTGGCGGGGTGGTGGCGGTCCCAGGCCTGCACGCAGCTCTCGCAGGTGCAGCCGGGACCGTCCTGGAAAGATCGCGCCGGGCGCGACCTGCGCAACAATTTCGACAACGTTGCCGCGATGTTTCTTTGACGTAGTGCTGTCATGTTTCCTCCGGGGTTGCTAGGACGTTAAGCAAGACAACGCTCTAACGTCATGTTTCTTGCCAAAGCGCTTAACGGCGCTCGACTTTGCTTGGTTCGAAGGGGCGGAGCAACGGCTCCGCTCCTTCCCTGTTTTCCGGCCAATCAGGCAGCCTTGGTGAGCACGCCGCGTCGCGACTGCGCGCTCTGCACAGCGAAGACGCCCGCGATTGCAAAAAGAATGATCAAGGCCTGAAGCCAGCGACCCTTGCGCCCCACCGTCGAAGCACCTCCTTTTCGAGTGATGCCATCTAAACGGCGGCCCCTCGACCGTCGTTACGTGAGGCCCTCGAGCGTCGGCCAACGGTAGAGGTGATGCATGACGCCTTCCGCCCAGGAGGTGGGCTCGCGGCCGGCGTCGACGGCGCCGAGTCGCTCGTAGAAGCGCTCGGCCGCGGTGTTGCCCTCGACGACTCCCAATCCCATCGAGTTGCGTCCGCGCGCCTTGAGCTCGGACGCGGTCACCCTCATCAGCAGCGTTCCCACCCCTCGCGATTGGCTGTCCGGGTGGACGTGCAGCGACTCGAGCCACGGGTCCGGGCCGTGGTCGAGAAACGTGAGCGCAAAGCCAACGACCCCGTGGTCTTCCGCGACGAGCAGGATCGTGTTCGCCGATCTGGTCTTCTCGCGGAGGTAAGCCAGTTGCGCGGCTTGGTCGAGAAACGGGCGCAGGACCTCGGGCGCAATGAGCGGGCCGTAGGTGTCGCTCCAGGTCCGGACCTTGATCGCAACGACGCGTTCCAGATCCCGGTCAGTTCCGTTCCGTACGCTCGTCATGACGTCGAATGATTCTGACCATCAAAGAGGTGGTGGTTCTCCTCGAATCCACCCCGGTCGAACTGGCCAACGTGACGTCGTCCCTCCAACCTGATCAGCTGCGCTTGCCCGCTGACGGCGACTGGTCGGCGACCGACGTATTGGCCCACCTGCGTGCATGCGCTGACATTTGGGGTGGCTGCATCCTGTCGATCCTCGATGGGGCGCAGACGTTGAGAGCCGTGAATCCGCGCACGTGGATCGACAAAACGGACTATCGGTCACTTGACTTTGGGCGGTCGCTGCTGTCGTTCAGGCGGCAAAGGGAGCAGCTGCTCAACGTTCTAAGTCGGACGCCGACACCCGATTGGTTGCGCCCTGTGGTTGTCACCGGGGCCGGCGCGCCTCTGCACCGGGATGCGCTCTCGTATGGCATACGGCTGGCTCGACACGAGAGGGTTCACGTCGCGCAGGTCACTCGGATGGTTGGGGCGATGAAGCGGCTGGGGCGCTAGCGCGTGGCTGAGCCCTTGCCTCCCTGAAGACCCCGAATCGCCTCGATCATTCCGAGGTGACGGTTGAGATGCTCGAAGTAGATGAGGATGTTGTCGATGTAGGTGTCGCCGTCCTTGTCGTCCTTGGCGACTCCTAGCATCTGGTCGGCTGGGACGGCTTCGATCGCCGTACGGACGAAGGCAAAAGCCTCGCGCGCGTAATCGACGACCTCGTCTTTGTCGGGAAAGCGCATGTGGTCGGCCGCCTCGTCTTCCATTCCCGTGCCCGAATCGCGGTGCCCCGCCGACCCGGCGACCCACCCCCACCGCGCGTTCAGCTCGTTTCGCTCCCAGACCTGTGCCAATGGCTCGATGCCAAAGGCTCTGTGCAGATAGGCACCGAAGAGGTCGTCCCAGCGCGCGGCATGCCAGAGCTGCCACGCGACGGAGTGAAGGCTCGGACCGGCGCTCCAGGCGAACTCCTCGGCCTTCGTGTCCTCCGCGGACTTGAGGAGCCGGTCGTGTGTGACCTTGTAGTACCGGGCAATCGATTCCTCGAGCGAGCGGGAAAGTGTCGCCATTCCGAAAGCCTAGTCCGTAGCCGTCAGGGCCGCTGCTTGTGACCGGACTCGACGAGCCGGACCATCTCGGCGATTCGCTGCGCACGGAGGTCGGGCCTCCGTTTGGTGGCGTCGCGGAAGCGGAGCAGCAGATCGCCTTCAGCCATGACTGCGGGAGTCTGTGCCTATCATCGGTGCGTGCAAGGAGTGCAGCAATTGGAACTCTGGAACAGCGCCGTTGCCGAAGCCACTCTCCCGGCGAAAGACCTCGAGCGGGCTAAAACCTTCTACGCCGAGCGCCTGGGTCTTACGCCAGTCGAGGAGAACAAGACCGGCGTCCACTTCATCGTCGGCGGATCCCGGTTTCGCCTCTTTCGAAGCGGAGGTTCGGCCTCCGGTTCACATACTCAACTTGCGCTCACGGTCGGCGACATCAATGCACAGGTGGCGGCGTTGCGAGAGCGCGGTGTCAGCTTCGAGGAGTACGACTACCCGAACCTGAAGACGGTCGACGGCATAGCCGACCTCGGCTACGCGCGCGCCGCCTGGCTCAAGGATTCCGAGGGAAACCTCCTGGGCATCGCCGAGCTGGCCGCGCCGACGTCATGAGTGTCCGTCGCCTGGACGACGTCCCCGGATTCAGCATCGATCGGGTCGCGGCCGCGGCCGGCGACGATCCCGACGTGCTGCGCATGGAGAACCTGGATACCGACGTACCACCGCCGGCGGAGGCCATCGCCGCGACCCGTGACGCGATCGGCCTGGACGACGCCAACAGCTGGCTGCCGTTCACCGGGCGCGACGATCTTAAGGAAGCCGTCGCGGCGTTCGTCCAACGTCGCGGAGGCCCGAGGTACGACGGACGGCGCGAGATCGTGATCACCTGCGGCGAGGGCGACGCGATGCTCGATGCGCTCTTTTGCCTGACCGATCCCGGTGACGAGGTCATCCTCACGGACCCGACCTACGCAGGCATGATCAACCGGGTCCGATTGGTGGGTGCGGTTCCCCGGCTGGTTCCGCTGAGTGTGGTCGACGGCGAGTGGCGCCTCGGTCTCTCGGGGCTGAGGACCGCGGTCAGCGATCGCACTCGCGTCGTCTTCATCAACAACGCCTCGTTTCCTACGGGCTGGGTGGCGAGCGCCGAGGAGTGGGATGCGATCGCCGGCCTCTGCCGGGAACGAGATCTGCGGCTGCTCTACTGGGCCGGTTTCGAAGGAGTGCTCTTCGACGGGAGGACGGTGATCCACCCAGCCGCGCTGGCGGGGATGCGCAACCGGACCGTGACGGTCGGCGCTGTGACTCTGGAGCAGCGGATGATCGGATGGCGCATCGGCTGGGTGGTGGCGCCGGGCGCGCTCGTCAACGACGTTTCTCGCGTCCACATCTACAACGGCCTGGTCGCAAGCGGTTTCGCGCAGGTCGGCGCCCGCGTGGCCCTCGAGATCCCGGATGACGGCCTCGCCGAAGCCAATGCGGAGTGGCAGCGACGCCGGGACGAGACGGTGCGTCAGCTCGATGGTCTTCCCATAGTTCGCCCGGCCGGCGCGTGGTCGCTGCTGCTCGACGTAGCGAGCCTGGGATTCGAGTGCGGCGAAGTCTCGAACCGTCTGCTGGAGCAAAAGGTCGCAGCGACCCCGATGCGTGGATGGGGAGGTCCGGTCGCGGAAAGGCACGTGCGCTTCGTGTTCAGCAACGAACCCGTCAGCAGACTCTCTCTGCTTCGTGAGCGAGTCGACAAGGCGCTCGAGCGTTCCAGGGCCCCCGCGTAGCCGGCATTTAGATTTGGGAGGGAGCGATGCTTGGTAAATCTCCGATCGACGTCGTGCTGCTTGCCACCGACCTGGATGCCTCGCGAGAGTTCTATCGCGACAAGGTGGGCCTCGAGATCCTCATGGACTCACCTCAGGCCGTCACATTCGGGTGCGGAGGTGACTCTCGACTCGTCATCACCATGAGCACGGTCGGCACGAAGGATGACCAGACGCAGGCGACGTTCCGTGTCCAGGACCTCGACGCGGAGGTGGCGGCCCTGCGATCGCAAGGCGTGAAGATCGAGGACTACGACCTACCCGGCATGAAGACCGTCGACGGGATTTACGACGCAGGGTTCGCGCGGTTGGCGTGGTTCATCGATCCGGGCAAGAACTGCGTCGGGGTGATGCAGCCCAAGTAGCGAGGCGAGTACGACCTAGACCCGGCCTGACTGCTGTTCTCCCGGCCGAAAGTTCGAAGGGTAGGGAATGATCCTGTCCCACTCATCGGCGGCCGATCGAGCTACAAACGCCACGACCGGTTCGTCGCCGATGTTGAAAACCTCGTGCGGCACGCCCGGCTTGATGTAGATGAAGTCCCCTGCCCCGTTCTCAACTGACTTCCGCAGGCCGTCGCCGTACGCGTGTCTGACGCGGCCCTGCACGATGAAGAGCATCACCTCGAAGCCGTCGTGGATGTGCGCGTAAGCCACACCTCCGGGCGGGACGGTGGCGACATTGATCGAGAGGCTGGTCGCGCCAACGTTCTTGGCCGACAAACCCTGCTGATAGACGATGTTGTTCCACTCGCGTTTCACGCCACCGCCCCGGAGCACGGATATGCCGTCGAGGTCCTCGACGGCGTCGGTAGCAATCGAATCGGTGCCTCTAGGCAGGATGGTCATGCCGTCCCTCCGCATTGAGTTATCCCGGGAACGTCGATTGAATCGTAGTTGGGGGTCGCGGCCGAGAGGCAGCCGGGAAATGGACGGCTGCACGCCCGTACCCTACCGTTGACGGTAGGGTCTACAATAGGCTTGATATGGCAGTTCCCCGTGTAGTTACGGCTGATGACTTGAGAAGTCAGCTTGGCCATGAACTCGACCAGCTTCGTTCGAGCGAGGAAGTTCTTTTCGTGTCCAAGCGTGGCCGGCTGGCCGCAGTCCTGATCGATGTCGACCAATACCGAGCCATGGTCGAGCGTGCTGAGTACCTCGAGGACAGCCTCGCCGCCCTGCAGGCCCGCGAGGAAGCCGACCAGGCCGTCCCTTGGTCGAAGGTCCGCAAGTAGCAGCGCGCAAGAGCTACGAGGTCCGCCTCCATCCGGAGGCGATCAAGGCGTACGGCCGACTTCGGGGATCAATAGCCGATCGCATTGCAGCCGCCATCGATGGTCTCACGGTCGATCCGCGACCTGCCGGCGCAGTCAAGCTCGCGGGACGAGATGACTATCGGTTACGTGTGGGCGAGTACCGGATCGTTTACGCGCTGGACGACCGCAACAAAGTCATCGTCATCGCGCGGATCGCCCACCGCCGCGACGTCTACCGGCCGTGACAGCACTTGGTTCGCATCATTGAGGGGCGCATCGAAGTGGCCCTTTTCGGCTCGATGCCCTGCGCCAATCACCGGCCGACTGGCTGCGGGTCCCGTGACGCCTGTTGCCGGCAAACGCACCGTGGCACAACGCCAATCCGCGCCGATTGCCGGCAAACGGCGCAGGTCAGCTCTACGAAAGGAGCACCCGGATTCGACAGGAGGCCTTGTTAAGAGCGGCTGATTGAGCCTGGAGATTCCGTCACACTCGGGCGGGTGATCGACAGGGCCGAGCGAACGCTCAGGGAGGTCTTCGGGCTCGATGCCTTCCGGCCGGGACAATCCGAAGTCGTGGCCGCGATGCTCGGCGGCCGCGACGTCCTGTCGGTGGCGCCGACGGGCTCCGGCAAGAGCATCAGTTACTGGGTGCCGGCCGTCGTGGATGGCGGGCTGACCCTGGTCGTTTCGCCGCTCATCGCACTGATGAAGGACCAGGTCGACCGCCTGACGGCCCGCGGAGTCGCCGCCACATACGTCAACTCGTCGGTCGAGCCCGCTGAGCAGCGCCAAAGACTCCTGCGCGCCCTCGGCGGCGAGTATCGGCTCCTTTTCCTGGCGCCGGAAAGACTTGCTCGTCCAGGCTTCATGGACCAGCTCGCCAAACTGCACATAGGCCGCATCGTGGTCGACGAGGCGCACTGCATCTCCACCTGGGGCCACGACTTCCGCCCCGACTACCGGCTCTTGTCCGCGGCGATCGCAGCCTGCGGGCGGCCGCCCGTCGCTGGCTTCACGGCGACTGCCACCCCACAGGTTCGAGCCGACATCGCAAGCAGCCTTCAGCTCCGCGCTCCTTTCATTTCGGTCAGCGGATTCAACCGGCCGAGCTTGACGCTTGCGGTCATCCGGTGTCACGGCGAGCGAGCCAAACGCGACCAGCTGCGTCGCCTGCTCGCGACGCCTGGGCAGCAGGCGCTCGTCTACGTCGGCACGGTGTCCGCGGCCGAAGAGCTGGCCGCCGAGCTCCGCGTCCCTTGCTATCACGGTCGCCAGGATGCAGACGTCCGGCGCCGAACCCAGGATGACTTCACGGCGGGACGCACTCAGGTTGTGGTGGCGACATCGGCGTTTGGAATGGGTGTCGACATCGCCGGCATTCGTCGCGTCATCCACTACCACCTTCCCGGCAGCCTCGAGGCTTACTACCAGGAGGCGGGACGCGCAGGGCGCGACGGAAGGCCGGCGGAATGCACGCTGCTCTACAGCCCCTCTGATCGCGATCTCCAGGCCTTCTTCATCGAACAGTCCGGCCTGGAGGACGGCTCGGCGCTCAAGGATCACGCCTACGCACGACTGGCGCAGATGATGGCCTACGCGGAGATGCGCGAATGCCGGCACGCCCGCATCGCAGACTACTTCGGCGAGGAGGGGGTCGCACGCCGGTGCCATGCCTGCGACAACTGCCTCACGGCCTCACCACCCGAGGAGCCGGTCCCGGCCGAGGCCGTGCAGGCAGCGCTCGCCGCGACGGCCAGGTTCAGTGGGCGCGTCGGGCTTGCCAACGTCGCAGCCGTCCTCGGCGGGCGGCGATCGAAATGGTCAACCGCCCAGCCCTGGGTGCAGGAGCTGCGCTTCCATGGCGCATTGAACCGATGGAAGGAGGAGCGGATCAGGCTTCTCCTGTCTGGGCTGATCAACGCCGGCCTCGCCCGCCAGAGCTCCGGACAGTACCCGGTGGTGGAGATCACCTCCGCCGGCCGCGATGCGCTGGCCTCCCAGACCATCCCGTCGCTCACGCTGCCGCCCGAGTCGACGGGCGTCCGATCCAGTGACCTCTCTGCTGAAACGCTCGATCGCTTGCGACGTTGGAGGCTCGAGACCGCACGCGCCGCCGGCGTACCCGCATACGTCGTGTTCCACGACGCAACACTTGCGGCCATCGCGTCGGCAAGGCCGGCGAACCCGGCCGAGCTGCTGCGGGTATCGGGAGTGGGAGAGTCCAAGCTCCGCAGGTACGGCGATGAGATTCTCGAGCTGCTGCGGACAGCACCCGCATGATGGACAAGTCTCAGGTCGGCCGGGCCGGTGAGCTGGCGGTCGAGCTGTACGCGCTGGTCACGTCCGGCGGCGAGCTCGACATATATTCGCCGGTCGTGGACGACGATCATGTCGATCTCGTGGCCGGAATCCGCGGCGGTCCTGCGACCCTTGGCATCCAGGTCAAGACGACCCCGAGGGTCGATCGTTCGGGGCTGGTCGAAGCCAGGGCGTCGTATCCGCTGGGGGATGTTCGCGAGCACCCCAATTTCCTCTACGCGGTCGTGCTGCTCGATGCGGTGCGCATTGAAGCCATGTGGCTCATCGGCAGCTCCGACTTCAACCGTCTGGCCTATCGGATCGTCGACGGACGCAGAGAGGTCCTCGAGTTCCGAGGCAGGCCAAGCGGCAACGATGCCTTCCAGCACTTCTTGATCGACCCCATGCAGATCGGGCCGGCGATCATCACCTCAATCCGGAAATCACCGCATGCTCCGCAATGGCTCGTTGCATTGACGGCGAGGTGATACATGGTCAGCCGGCCACTTAGGGCCGTAGTTTCCGTAACGCGAACCGCGGACTAATCGTGGCCGGCGTGCGAATTGCGCATCTGAGCGAGCCAGGAGCACTCCACGATAGTCACGAACGCGAGCTGCCAGTCCCTTCGCTTGCTTCAGCTTGACCGCCCCGAGCGAGATAGCGGCCACCAAATGTCGCAATCGTCGTAGCCACCTGGCGCCCATATTCCTGGGCCTTGTCGGCCGTCCGGCCCGAGACGAGGGTTCGCTATGCGAGCCGCGCCTGATCGTTCGTCGCCCACGCGCTCATCAGCATGGGATGGGCGAACACCGCTTCCGACGCCGCAAGGTCGTCGCTCAGGCGCTTCTCAAAGGTGTCAGGCCCCACCTCCGCTGTTGTGGCCACGCCGGTGCGCTCCATCAGCGGTGCCACCGTCCTCACGATGCCGGCGAGTATGTAGGCACCATCGGGGTCGTCGGGTCCGAAGTGCGGCTGCACGCCCATCATCGCAAGAGGGCGCAGCCCGGCCTCGAGCAGGAGCGCCCATAGACGCGGGCCGAGCGCGGGCTCGATGCCGGACCGCATGAACGCTTCACTCAGCCACTGCAAAGCCTGGCTTACCAGCGGCGTCGACGGGAGCGCACGTGCGCTGTAAATATCGAATTCGATAGGTACGACAAGCCCACCGGCTTTCAACAGACCGGCCTGCGTCCTGAGCACTGCCGCCGGATCGCGCACGTACATCAGCACGAGGCGCCCGATGATCGCGTCATATGGGCCACCAGGAGCCGGGTCATGTATGTCGCCGACCATGAACCTCACATTGCCAAGACCTTTCTGCCGAGCACGCAGCCCAGCCTTGGCGACAGGCTCAGGAGACAAATCGATTCCGACGACCTCGCCAGCCGGTCCGACCAGCTCGGCGGCGACGAACGACATGTCCCCCATTCCCGAGCCCAGGTCGAGCACGCGCATGCCGGAACGAATGCCCGCAGCCTCGAGAATCGTTCGCGTCGCCGGCGCAAGCACCCGACCCTGGCGGTTCAAGCGCTCGAGCTCGATTGGATCGCTGCCTAATTGGTATCCGGTCTCAGAGGTTCCCATTCCCCCTCCGATGAAACGACGGCGCGGCCCGTCTAGCTTATGGCAAGCCCAGGCGACTCAACCACGTGGTCGGAGCGGAGAGGGAGAGATTTGGCCCCGAGCAACGTCTCGAGATACCTCCTGATTCCCTAGTTGCGAAC
>DATEHC010000145.1:0-13700 GCA_035279785.1 Candidatus Dormiibacterota bacterium | reverse complement strand
CCTCGACACCCTCGACTACTTCGGCGCGGCCTTCATCGGCCTGGTCGTGTTCTTCCTGGTCTTCGTCATCACCATCGTGTCCTTCCTCAACGAGCGCACACAAGGCACGCTCGAGCGGCTGATGGCGAGTCCGCTGCGCCGTGGCGAGATCGTCACCGGCTACATGCTCGGATTCACGGTCCTGGCGATCGTCCAATCGGTAGAGGTGCTGGTCTTCGCGCTCGCGGTGCTCCGCATCCACAACCAGGGCAACGTGCTGCTGATCTTTGCGATGGAGGCGCTCATGGCGATCGGTGCCGTCAACCTCGGCATCTTTCTCAGCATGTTCGCGCGCTCGGAGTTCCAGGCGGTGCAGTTCATCCCTCTGGCTATCGTTCCCCAGTTCCTGCTTTCGGGCGTCATCTTCCCCGTCGCGTCGGAGCCGGCTCCGCTGCAGTGGCTTTCCAACATCCTTCCGCTGACCTACGCCGTCGACGGAATGCGCGACATCATGGTCAAGGGCGCCGACCTGAGCTGGTCTTCGCTCCAGCTGGACCTCGGAGTGGTGGCCGGCTTCGTCGTCCTTTTCATCGCGGCCGGCACCGCCACGCTTCGCCGGAGGCTTGCGTAGTCTGGAGCGGCGATGCTGCTCGTCTGCTCCCAGAAGTGCGGAAGCAACCTCTTTCGCGCGCTGTTCGCGGAGGTCGAGGTCGACGCGTCTGGCGAGTTCCAGGACTACCGCGTAGCCCAGCCCGGTTACGTCTGCCTGAGCTGCGGCGCGCCCGCGTTCGACCTCGGTGAGGTTCCCGCCGAGCTGGAGGCCGACGCCCGGGCGGAGGAGGCCGCGACCCCGGTGACCGCGGACGTGCTCTGCCCCGTGTGCGAGACCATGGTCCAGCTCGACGCCAACATGGAGTGCCCCAACTGCGGCTCGCCGCTCGAGGTCGCCTAGGGGGCTAGGTCAGCGAGGCGGTCCCGGCCAGGATCGCCAGCATGGCGCGCGCGGCCGCGGCGTCTTCATTCGCGAGGGCTCTGCGCAGTGCCCGGACGGCTCGAGGCGTGTCGAGGTCGTCGAGCAGCGCGGCGTTGAACTCCGCCATCAGGGCTCGCCCCGGCTCGGCCCGGCCGGCCCCGTGCGCGAGCAGCGCACGCAGCCGGTCCACCAGCTTCGTGTACCGGGCCAGACCGTCCCACGTGAACTCCCAGTCGCGACCGTAACGATGCGAGACGAGGTACAGCCGGACCGCTGCGGCGGGCGCGCGCTGCAAGGCCTGCGAAACCTTGACCAGGTTGCCCAGCGATTTGCTCATCTTTCGTCCGGAGTAGCGGACCATCCCCGTGTGTACCCACGCGCGCGCAAAGGGCCGCTTGCCGGTGAGCGACTCCGACTGCGCCCTCTCGGACTCGTGATGGCTGAACTCGAGGTCCCGTCCCCCACCGTGGATGTCGATCTGGGGTCCGAGGTAGCGCATCGCCATCGCCGAGCATTCGATGTGCCAGCCCGGACGTCCGTCGCCGAACTTCGACGGCCACGCCGGCTCGTCCTCCGCCGACCGGCGCCACAGCGGGAAGTCCAGCGCGTCGCGCTTGCCGTCGGGTCCGACCTTTCCGAGCAGCCCCTCGTCGCGAAGCTTGCCCAGCATCGACCGGCGCGACCGGTGTGAGAGCCGGCCGTAGCTCGGGTAGCGGGCGGACTCGAAGTAAAGCGCGTCGGTCTTGTACGCAAAACCTTTCCGGCTCAGCGTGTTGGCGGCGGAGAGGATGCCGGGAATCTCGTCCGACACGCGTGGCATGACGTCGGGCGGCCGCCAGCCCAGCGCGGTCATGTCTCTGATGTGGACCTTGGTCTCGCGGTCCGCGAGCTCACGCCAGTCGACGCCGTCTCGCTTCGCGCGCTCGAACAGGGGGTCGTCGACGTCGGTCACGTTCTGCACGTACTTGACGCGCCGGCCTTGCGACTCGAGGAATCGGACGAGCACGTCGAAAATCGCGAACGTGAACGCGTGGCCCATGTGCCCCGAGTCGTACGGCGTGACCCCGCACACGTAGAGGCGAATGGGCCGGCGCGACGGAGCGAACCGGACGTTCCGCCCGGTCAGCGTGTCGTGGACGCGAAACGCTGGCGTCTTCTACTTCGGGCGAGCGCCCACGGTGGCGTCCGAGCGCAGGGCATCGACCTTGTCGGTTGCCTCCCACGGCACGCGCAGGTCGTCGCGCCCGAAGTGACCGTAAGTCGCGGTCTGCCGGTAGATCGGGCGCAGGAGGTCCATGTTGGCGATGATCGCCCCCGGCCGCAGGTCGAAATGCCGGTGCACGAGCGTCAGAATCTCGTCCTCGGGCTTCGTCGCCGTGCCAAACGTCTCGACCGCGATCGAGGTCGGGTGCGCGCGGCCGATCGCATACGACACCTGCACCTCGCAGCGGTCGGCGAGACCGGCGGCCACGAGGTTCTTGGCCACGTGCCTCGCGGCGTACGCGGCCGACCTGTCGACCTTGCTCGGATCCTTGCCGCTGAACGCCCCGCCTCCGTGGCGCGCGACCCCGCCGTACGTGTCGACGATGATCTTGCGACCGGTCAGACCCGCGTCGGCTGCCGGGCCGCCGAGGACGAAATGACCGCTCGGGTTGACCATGATCTTGGTGTTGGCGTCGACCACCTGGCCCTTGAGGACCGGGTCGATCACGAGCTCGCGCACGCCGTCCGCGATCTCCTTCTGTGTCGCGCTCGCGGCGTGATGCGTGGAGACGACGATGGCCTCGATGCGCTTTGGCTTTCCGTACTCGTACTCGACGGTGACCTGCGTCTTGCCGTCGGGTCGCAAGAAAGCGAGCTTGCCGCTCTTCCGCACCTCGGCCAGCTTGCGCGCGAGCCGGTTGGCGAGCGAGATGGTCAGGGGCATCAGCTCGGGCGTCTCGCCGCACGCGAAGCCGATCATCATCCCCTGGTCGCCCGCGCCCTGGAGCTCGAACGGATCCACCGCCGTTCCGCCCGCCCGCTCTTCGAGCGAGTGGTTGACGCCGGCCGCGATGTCCGGTGACTGCTCTTTGAGGTAGACCTGGATCAGCGCGTGGTCGGCGTCGAAGCCGATCGACTCGTCGTTGTAGCCGATCGAGCGGATGGTGTCCCGGATCGTGCGCTGGATGTCGAGGTCGGCGTGGGTCGTGACCTCGCCGATGACGACGCACAGACCCTTGGTGATGGCGGTCTCGCAGGCGACCCGTGCGTGGGCGTCCTGCTCGAGCATTCCGTCGAGGACCGCGTCGGAAACCTGGTCGCAAACCTTGTCCGGGTGGCCCTCCGTGACGGACTCGGACGTCAGGAGGAATGAGCGTGAGGAGCTAAAGCTTGTGGTCACGAAATCGGATGATAACGGTCGGGTTAAGCCCCGTTGTGGTGGCGGCTGTCCTCCGGTTCCTGCCCCAGCAGGTGCGCCTGCAGCGCGAATATGTCGTCCAGGACGCGGTCGATGCGCCTCCCTTCGAGGCGGTGATCGGCGATCACGCCGGCGTGCTCGAGGTTGCGGCGCAGCGACGTTCCAAGCGGTCCGTCGATGCGGGCCTGGCCCCGGACCTGCGCCTCCTCCAGCAGCTGTAGACACCGATCGAGGGCGAGCTGTCTCGACTTGTGCGCCGGGAGGTTCATTCCGTGCCGAGGATCTCCACGCGCCCCGCGTCCGTGACCCGGGCCGACACGGCGTTGAGCGCCGGCAGCGTGTAGCCCTCGCTAGGCCGGCCGTCGGTCTGGAACGACACCGGGTGGCATGGGCAGTTCAGCACCGACTGCCTGCCGTTCCACCACAGCTCGCAGGGGAGGTGCGAGCAGATCGACGAAACCGCGGTCACCTGGTCGCCCTTACGGAAGACGAACGCCCTGACGCCGCCCGCGGCCACGAGCTTGCCCTGGCCCTCCTGGAGGTCGCTCATCGCGGCGACATCGGTCCACCGGCCGTGGACCGGGTCGATGCGCGCACTGCCCCCCGAGGCGGTCTCGGGTTCGCCCGCGCGGCCCAGGATGGCGCCGCCCGCCGCCCCGGCGGCGAGGCCGAGACCCGCGACCAGCGCCGCGCGGCGAGTGATCCATGCCTGGCGGGGCGTCTGCGCGAGCGTCTGCTCGAGCTTCTTGCGAAATGCCGGGTGCATCCGCTGCGGTCCCTGGCGGCTCCCCGCGAGCCTGGCGGCGGTCGTGATCGCGGCCTTCTCCTCCGCATCGCCTCCGCGGAGCCTCAGCCGCCGGCCGTGCAGGAGGTCGGAGACGATCTGCTCGATTCGGTTCTCGGGTTTCCGGTTCATGGGTCGAGCCGCACCTTGGCGGCGGCGCGAAGCGCGCGAAGCTGCATGACTTTGATTGCCCCGACGGTTGATTTCATCTCTGATGCGACTTCCTTCAGCGAATACCCATGCAGGAAACGCAGCTCCAGCACCCGGCGGTAGTTGTCCGACAGCTCGGCGAGGATCCGCTGCACGGTTTCGACGCCCTTTTCCGACGGAGGGTCGGCCGGAGGGATGGCCAGGACGAGGTCCTCGTGGAGCTCGGCCTCGGACAGGCCAAGCCGGGTGCTCCAGAAAGCGCCTAGCACGGAGCGGGCGGTGGCGAACAGGTAGCCGCGGATCGAGCTGGCCGGGGCTCCCTCGCGCAGGCGCGGAATCGCTTTGAGCGCGACCTGCTGCGTCAGGTCTTCAGCGTCGGAGCGGTTGCCCACCCGCGCGTAGATGAACGCGTAAACAAGCTCGAGCTCGTCGAGCGCGATGTCCGTCGCTCGGGGCTCGATGGGGAGCTCGAGGATCGAGCTTTCCTCGAGAGGCTCCTGGTCAGGCCTCACGGTGTAACTGTTGGCGCGGGACAACGGTGGACATACCGACCCACAACCTCACCACTACCCGAGCAGGTTACGCGGGCGGGCCGGGATTCAAGCCCGGCCCGCTCGGGATGCTTACGCGTGCTTGGGCAGGGGCGCTCGCCGGCGCCGCCACACGAGGAATCCGACGCCGAGAAGGACGAGGAACGGCCCGAGGGCTCCGAGCGCGGTCACGACGTAGTTGATCGTGGTGATGAAGTTGTGCGCTCCGGCGTTCAGCGCGGTGACGAAGCCCCAGCTGTCCGAGGGCGTCGACTGCGCGGGCGCACCCGACTCGGTCAGCGTCACCGACACCGTGCTGTACGAGGTGTTGTCGTCCAGGTACTTGATCTGGCCCTTGAGCTGTTCGATCTGCGCGGTGATCTGACCGATCTGGTTCTGGACGGCGATGATGTCGTTGATGTTCTGCGCCTTGCCGAGCAGGGCTCGCATCGCGTCGAGCTGAGCCTGGGCGTTGACCAGCCGCGCGTTGAGGTCGACGTACTGCGCGCTGACGTCGGTGCCGGTGATGTGCTCGTTCTGCACCTTCCCCACCTTCGACAGCTGGTCGATGGCGTCATCGAAGTGTGCGGCCGGAACCATGAAGCTGATCACGCCAGTTCGGATCGAAGTGTTTCCGGGGACGTCGGCCGGCGACGCCTGCGCGTCCGTCCCGGCGATGTAGCCGCCCTCGCCCTCGACCAGCGTGCGGACCGCCTGCAGCTTGGAGTCGAACAGGCCGGAGCCGACGGTGATGCTCAGTTGCGCCGTACGGATCACCGGCGGGCCCTGAAGAGCCGGCACCGTTTGGCCCGGGAGTGTCGTGGTGGAGCCGGGCTGGGCCACGCTCTTGGACGAACCACCGCCGCTGGAGTCGATCGGCGCCTGCTGCGCGCCATGGGAGGTGTAGTTCGAAGCGGTGCCGCCCCCGCTGGAGCCTGACCCTCCGCCGCAGGCGGCCGCCAGCACGAGGGTCGCAACTATGACAAGAACCTTTTTCATTGGGAAACGGCCTCCTGACGACGAGATTTGCTTGACGGAACGCCGGCCCGGTGCGGACGTAACATTCAGCGGCCGTGCTGCAGGTTCGCGGGCTGGCGGTCGATGTCGTCGCGCGCCGGGTCATCTCCGACGCGAGCTTCACCGTGGCCACAGGAGACAAGGTCGGGCTCGTCGGCCGCAACGGCGCGGGCAAGACGAGTCTGCTCAAGGTGCTCGCGGGCGAGAACGACGCAGCCGCCGGCGTCGCCCTGCGTCGCGGGACGCTCGGCTATGTCCCCCAGAACCCTCGGCCGCGTGCCGATGCATCGGCGACCGCGCTCTCTCACATCCTGTCCGGGCGCGGTCTGGATCGGGCGGCGGCCCACCTCGAAGAGCTTCACCGGCGGCTCGAGCACGACCACTCGGCGGCGACGATCGAGAAGTACGCCGAGGCGGAGGAGCGCTATCGCCACGCCGGCGGCTACTCGGGCGAGTCCGACGCTCGGCGGATCGCCGCCGGCCTGGGCCTGCGCCTAGACCGGGTCGACATGCCCGTCAGCGTGCTGTCCGGTGGCGAGCGGCGGCGGGTCGAGCTCGCGCGCGTCCTGTTCGCGCAGCCGGATCTGCTTCTCCTCGACGAGCCCACCAACCACCTCGACAGCGACGCCAAGTCATGGCTCATGGACTTCTTGCGCTCGTTCGGCGGCGCCGTCATCGTCGTCAGCCACGATCTGAACCTGCTCGACTCCGCGATCACGCGCGTCCTTCACCTCGACGCGGGTCGAGTCATCGAGTACCGCGGCACCTACTCGCAGTACCAGGCCGCCCGGGTGGCGGAAGAGAAGCGGCTCACCTCACTGGCGCAGAGGCAGGAGTCCGAGATCAAGCGACTCAGCCTTCTTGCCGAGGTGATGCGCCGGCAGACCCAGAAGCGCGCCAAGCAGGCCCACGCGATCTTCAGCCGCGTCGAGCGGATGAAGAAGGAGCGGGTGGAGGCTCCGCGCCGCGAGCGGAAGATGAAGATCAGCTTTCCGGATCCGCCGCACAGCGGCCGGATCGTGCTGCACTGCAACGGACTGGCAAAGGGATACGGCGGCCCGCTCGTGTTTCGCGACGTGAGCTTCGAGGTCGAGCGCCAGGAGCGCCTGCTGGTGATGGGCTTGAACGGCGCCGGCAAGACGTCGCTGCTGCGCATCCTCGCCGGCGAGAGCGAGCAGAACGCAGGGACCTACCGTCTCGGCCACGGCGTGACGCTCGGTTACTACGCGCAGGAGCACGAGGGCATTCGCGGGGGCGTGTCCGTGCTGGCGCACATGCGCGAGCAATCCGACGCCGAGGAACGCGTGCTCCGCGCGCTTCTCGGCATGTTCGCGCTGACGGGCGACATCGCGAGGCAGGACGCGGGCACGCTGTCCGGCGGCGAGAAGACCAAGCTCGCGCTGGCGCAGCTCGTGGCGGGCCGGCACAACCTGCTCCTCCTCGACGAGCCGACCAACAACCTTGACCCGCCATCGCGCACCGGAGTGGCGCGGGCGCTGGCCGAATGGCCCGGGTCGATGGTGATCGTCAGCCACGATCCCGAATTCGTCGAAGCGCTCGAGCCGGGGCGCGTGCTGTTCATGCCGGAGGGACGGCTCGACTACTGGGACGCGGAGCTCCTCGACGTCGTGTCGATGGCCTAGCCTTTGAATTCGTGACCGCCGAGATTCACGAAGTCACCATGCCCGACCTGCAGGGCGCCGAGGAGATAACCGTAGGGGCATGGAGCAAGCAGGAAGGCGAGCATGTCGCCGAGGGCGAGACGCTGATGGAGGCGCATACCGACAAGGTCAACGCCGAGATCCCCTCGCCGCTCACCGGGACGGTCGAGGCTCTCTTGCTCGACGTCGGCGAGCTGGTCGTGCCCGGGCAGCCGATCGCGCGGATAGCGCCGGACTGAGCATGCGGGTGGCGGTCATCGGTGGTGGCGTCATGGGCGCCGCCACCGCCTGGAGGCTCACCAAACGCGGCGCGGACGTCGTGTGCTTCGACCGCTTCTCACCGCCCCATGCGCATGGCTCTTCCTTCGGCGATTCCCGCATCATCCGCACCGCGTATTTCGAGGGCGCCTTCTACGTACCGCTGCTGCGCGAGGCGTTCGAGCTGTGGCGAGAGCTCGAGTCGACGAGCAGCGTGCATCTGTTGACCATGACCGGCGCTCTATACATCGGCGCCGCCCATTCCGAGGCGGTGGTCGGGGCGCAAGAGTCCGCGCGGCAGCACGGCCTCGATATCGACGTGCTGACCGCGCCAGAGCTGCGCAAGCGTTACCCGGGGCACTCGCCTCACGACGGCGACGTGGCGGTGCTCGACAGGCAGGCGGGCATCCTCAATCCCGAAGGCGCGGTCACGGCGATGCTCGGACAGGTGCCCGACGTCCGCCGCGGTCACCACGTCGCCCAACCTTCTCTGTTGCTGCCCGATTTCGATGCCGTGGTCGTCGCGGCGGGTCCCTGGACGCCGGAGCTCATCCCGTGGATTCCGCTGAAGGTCGAAAGGCAGGTCCACGCCTGGCTGGCGATCGCCAAGGACGCCACGTGGTTCGCGCCCGAGCAGTTCCCCGTTTTCATCCGCCAGACCGAGCAGCTCGGCGACGTCTACGGCTTTCCGACTCTCGACGGTGCATCGGTCAAGGTCGGGCGGCACCACGACGGCGACTTCACCGACCCCGACCACATCAGGCGCCAGGTCGACGACAAGGACCTCGACCCGCTCCGGTTGATGGCAGCCACCTACCTCCGCGGCGTTAGCGGCCATGTGCGTCGGACACTGACCTGCATGTACTCCAACACGCCGGACCACGACTTCGTCGTCGACTTCGCGCCCGACGACAAACGTGTCGTCGTGATCAGCGCTTGCTCAGGTCACGGGTTCAAGTTCGGGCCGGTCGTCGGCGACATCGCCGCTGACCTGGTGCTCGAGGGCAAGACCGCGCGCGACATCTCACACTTCGCGGTTGCGCGGTTCGCGACCTCTCACGTACCAGGCGAGCACGACCACCACCACTAGAACTGCGATCGCGATTGCTGTTTTTTCGACCGGACCGCTGACGCGGTCGTAGTTCTTGCCCAGCTCGTAGCCGACCAGCGCCAGGGCTGCGCACCACGGAAGAGCGCCAACGAAGGTCAGGATCGAAAACCGCACAAGGTCCACGCGCGCGAGGCCCGCCGGAAATGAGATGTACGTGCGGATGACAGGCAGAACACGACCGACGAACACGGCGATCAATCCCCACCGCCGAAACCATCGGTCGGCGATCTCGAGGTGGTGCCGGCGAATCCCGACGTAGCGACCGGGTCCGAGCAGCAGCGGTTCGCCGAATCGCGCGGCGAGGAAGTACGCGAGCAGCGAACCCACCAGGTTGGCAAGTGCGCCGGCGACGATCGCCGCCACGAGGTTCATGTGCCCGCCGGCCGCGAGCAATCCGCTGGTCGGCATGATCACCTCGCTCGGAAACGGAAGCCCGCAGCTCTCGGCCACCATCAGGACGAACACGGCGACCAGCCCGTAGGCGGCGACGAAATTGCTGACGGCGGCGGTCAAACGGTCTCTACCGCCGCTGACTTGACCGCGCGGAACGGCAGCGTGCGCACCTGCTGGTCGTCGATCAGGATCTCGAAGCTGTAGAAGCCGGGCCGCTCGATGGGCACCGTGGTCAGGTTGACCACGATGCTTGCCGCGAGATCCCAGCCGTGCGGATAGTCGTGCGGGACCCGCCGCGCCGGCAGGTGAACGACGATCGGCGACGTGAACGCCTTGCCGTCTTCGTCGGTGCAGTGGACCTCGACTCGGTGCGGCCGCTCGGTTTCGAGGCGCGTGGTCTGCAGGCGCAGCACGATGACTCCGCCGAAGGGCGTCGGGAACTGCTCGCGGATCAGTGTGTCGAAGCCGGCGCCGAGGATGTAGACAAGCCCATTCGGTGGAGCCTCGGCTGCATTTGCGAGCAGAGCCCAGTCGAGTCGCATCTCTCTGAGATTATCGGCGCACGTGAACGACGACTTCGACGGCGACACTCTCGACCCCGGGCTCTGGCTGCCTTTTTACCTCCCGCACTGGAGCTCGCGTGAGGCCGCGCGAGCGCGCTACACGATCCGCGACGGCGCCCTGCGCCTGTCGATCGAAGAGGACCAGCCGCCGTGGTGTCCCGAGTTCGACGGATGGCTCCGGGTCTCATCGCTGCAGACGGCGCTGGTCCAGGGACAGCATCGGTTTCGAAGCGACCTCGTCGTTCGCGAGCCGCAGCAATCCGTTTTCCTCTTCACCCTCCGGTACGGGCGGGTCGAGGCTCGTGCTCGCGCCATCGCCCATCCCGCCAACATGGTGTCACTCTGGTTGATCGGCCTCGAGAATGAGCCGAGTCAATCGGCCGAGATCTGCGTGTTCGAGATCTTCGGCCGTGACGTCGCGGCAGGCCACGCGGCCGTGGGCATGGGCGTGCATCCCTTCGGCGACCCCAACATGCGCGACGACTTCTCGCGCGTCGCGCTCGCCATCGACGTGCGGGAGTTCCACGTCTTCGGCGCAGAATGGGGGCCTGAGTCCATCGTGTTCCTGGTGGACGGCGAGCCGGTGAAACAGGTGCCTCAATCGCCCGCTTATCCGATGCAGCTGATGCTCGGCGTATACGAGTTCGCGGACGGCCCGCGTCTCAGGTCAGGCCCTTACCCCAAGGAGTTCGCCGTCGACTGGGTCCGCGTCTTGACCACGTCGCCGCCTTTGACCACCAGCTGAACGTTCTCCGGCCTGGACAGCAGCTCGAGGTTGGCCACCGGGTCGCCGGGCACGCCGATCACGTCGCCCCACGACCCGGCGTCCAGGCTGCCGACTCCCTTCATCCCGATCGTCTCGGCGGCCACCGTCGTCGCGGCGCGGATGCAGTCGATCGGCTCCATGCCGAGCTCGCGCATGAGCAAGAACTCCTCGCCGTTGAGCCCATGCGGGCCGACACCCATGTCGGTGCCGAAGGCGATCTTGACGCCCGACTCGATCGCCATCTTGATGCTCGCCTTGTGGTCCTCGATGACCTCCTTGGCCTTGCCGATGGCGTACGCGGGCATCTTTCCCGCCTCCGCGTGCCGGATCACCCACCTCGGCGCCACGAGTGTTGGGATCAGTCCGTTGTGGCCGTCCAGCATCATCTCGATGGCGTCGCCGTCGAGCCAGATGCCGTGCTCGATCGTGGCGACTCCAGCCTTGAGAGCGTTCTTTATCCCCACATTCGCCTGGGCGTGGGCCATGACCTGCCGTCCCTGGGCGGCGGCCTCGTCGACGGCCGCCCTTATCTCGTCGAGGTTGAGCATCGCGTGGTGCGGACTGTCGCCCGGTGACAGGACGCCGCCGGAAGTGCAGAGCTTGATCCAGTCCGCCCCCGCTCTCAGGACCTGGCGCACCCGAAGCCGCATGTTCTCCGCGCCGTCGACGACGCCATGCGGCCGGTCGGGCAGCGGGATGTCGAGGTCGACCCCGCAGAGAAAATGCGAGTCGGTGTGGCCGCCCGTCTGGCTCAAGGCGGTGATGGTCACGAACATGCGCGGGCCGGGAAAGAAGCCGCGCTCGATCGCCATCTTCACGCCGGCGGGCGTTCCGGCCGCGTCGCGCACGCTGGTGAAGCCTGCGTCGAGGGTTTTCCTCGCGGCGAGCACCGCGCGCATGAGCTCGAGGGTCGGCGGCGTAGTCAGCTCGCGGGCGAAGTCGAGGCCTTCGCCCAGGCTCGTGAGGTGCACGTGGCAGTCGATGAGGCCGGGAAGAAGAGTCAGCCCGCTTGCGTCGATCCTCTTCGCGTCGCGCGGTATCGGCGTCCCGTCGCGCTTGCCCGATTTCGTCACCTTTCCGTCCTCGATCAGGACGACCGCGTCACGCGCCGTCTCGCCCGTGGCGGGGTTCAGGAGCGCGTCGGCGACGACGGCGGTGATCACGAGCCGATGTTAAGGCTGTACGCCCTCTCGCTTCGGTCCGGCTCGCACCCGAGCGCGTGCCAAATCAGCGGGGTTAGGATGCTGTGAGGGACGCGTGGTGCCGACGCGTCACCTTCAGCTGCACCGCGTTGGGGCACGAGCGCTTGGGGGGTTTGAGTATGCGTACTGTCCTTCGTCGCGGCTTGCCGGCCGCGGTTCCGATCGCCACCGCCGTCGCCCTGGTCGGGGCGGTGCTCGGACTCGCCGCCTCGAACGTCCACCTCGCGTCGACATCAGATCCCTACGCCGGCTGCCACATCGGCGGTCCGGGCTTCGTGAGCGTCAACGCCGAGGTCGAGCCGTTCGTCGCCGTGAATCCGAAACATGGGAGCAACCTCGTAGGGGTCTTCCAACAAGACCGCTGGTACGACGGCGGGTCGCACGGCGTCGCCGCGGCCTTCACGTCCGACAGCGGCAACAGCTGGTCTGTCGTGCCGCTTCCCTTCAGCTCGTGCGCACCCGGTGGGATGCCCTACCAGCGCGCGTCCGACCCGTGGGTCTCATTCGGCCCGGACGGGAAGGCATACACCGACGCGCTGCAGTTCGACGAGACAACGCCTCGTAATGCAGTCAGCGCGGCAACGTCGACCGACGGTGGACGGACCTGGGCCAACGTCCACGCCATCATCACCGACAACAACAAGGACATCTTCGACGACAAGAACTCGATCACCGCAGACCCGAAGAAGACCGGAGTCGCCTATGCGGTGTGGGACCGCGGCAGCATCAGCCACAACAACCAACCGGCGTACTTCTCGAAGACGACCGACGGCGGTGCCACCTGGAGCACCGCGAAGGCGATCACGAGCACCGCGGACGCTGTGGGCACGATCGGCAACATCATCGTCGTCGATCCTCGCAATGGCACTCTCTATGACGTGTTCGACAACTTCACGTTCACTCCGCGCGGCTTCGTCGCCACCGCGGTCGAAAGCATCATCAAGTCGACGGACGGCGGCGATACCTGGTCCAGTCCGATTGCGATCGGTGACGACACCGACGTCGGCGCCGTCGGTCCGGTGACCGGCGCGATCCTCAGGACCGGCTCTGGTCTGCCTGACGTTGCCATCGACGCCAAGACGGGCCAGCTGTACGTCGTGTGGGAGGACTCGCGATTCAGCGGCGGTCAGTTCGATGAGGTCGCAATGTCGACCTCCACAGACGGCGGGCTCACGTGGAGCGCGCCGAGCAGGGTAAACAAGAACACCGGCTTGCCGGCCGTCACACCGATGGTCGCGGTCAACTCCGATGGCACCGTCGGCGTCACGTACTACGACTTTCGCACCCTTCCTGACGCGAACTTTCCGACCAGTGACCCGGCGACCCTTCCCACGAGCTATTGGCTGACCACCTCACCACGTGGCGGGGCTTCGTTCAACAAAGAGGTCGCGATCATCAGCTCACCCTTCGACCTGCAGAGCGCGGCCTTCGCGTTCGGCTACTTCATCGGCGACTACCAGGGACTCACAACGCGTGGCGATTCGTTCGTCACGTTCTTCGGCCAGGCGACCGGCGGTGAGTCGCAGGGGAGCAATCCGCATAACCGGTCCGACATCTTCAGCCGGACAATCGGCGTTGACGAGCCGAATGAGGACGTACACAGCTCGGCGGCGCCGTCAGCATCTACGCGGACTTCGCAGCAAGGTCAGGCGCACTCGCGTTCGACCCGTCAGTTCTGAGCCAAGCTCGGGTGGGTGGGCCGGTGCCCACTCACCCGAGTGGAACGCCGTCGTGGGATATGGGGCTGCGTCTAAACGATGTGGTTGGGTTTGGGGAGTCGGTCGAGGACGATGGTCCACCGCTCGATGCTGACCGGGGTCAGCATCCCGTTTGGGGACCACGGGTCTTCCTTCATGCGTCGCCGGACCTCTTCCTCGGTTTCGGCTTCGACGAGCCACATCGTGTATCGGTC
>DATEHC010000144.1:0-8119 GCA_035279785.1 Candidatus Dormiibacterota bacterium | reverse complement strand
TCTTCCTCTTTCTTCTTGCGCTGGTTCAGGAGTCGGATGAAGTCCTGCGCCCGCGCGAGCGCCTTCCAACGCTCCGGGAAGAAGTCTTGAACCAGGATCTGGCGGTCCGGCTGCTGGTAGACGGTGACGCACCACTTGTTGAGGGTGCGCGAGACTTCGACCTCGAAGTCCTTCTCCGCGGTCTCATACCGAACAACTTTGTCGTCGTCGAACCTTCTTCGTCCAGAAACAGCCATAGGTAATTCACTCGGGCGGGGATACGGCTCATTGAGCGTCTTCGAATTATAGGCTTCGTCGGGAGACTCCCTCCGGCGAGCTGTCCAGCAGGTCCCGGAGCAGGGGCGCGAGCTCCTCGCGGAGCCCTTCCCGCTTCATCGCCAGCGTCAAATTGGCCCTGAGGTAGCCGGGCACGGTGCCGGTGTCGTAGTAGTCGCCCTCGAACTCGCAGGCCACCACCGGGGCCTTGCCGATCGTCCGTTTGATGGCATCCGTCAGCTGGATCTCCTTGCCTGCGCCGGGCTCGAGCCGGTCGAGCTGCTCGAACACGGCCGGGGCGAGCACGTAGCGGCCCAGGATCGCCAGGTCGGACGGCTGGCTGCCCGGCTCGGGCTTCTCGACCATGTCGACGACCTCGTGCAGGCCGCCCTTGGATTGACCCACGGCGACGATGCCGTAACGGCTGACTTCGCTCCGCGGCACACGGCGAACCGCCAGCACCGTCGCGCCAGTCTTGGCGTGGGCGTCGATGAGCTGTCGCAGCACGGGGCGCGTATCGCACAGGATCACGTCGTCCGCCAGAAGCACGGCGCACGGCTCACCCTCGACCAGCAGCCGGGCGGTCCAGACCGCGTGGCCGAGTCCCAGCGGCTCCTTCTGCTGGACGTACGTGATCACGACCTGGTTGCTCAGCTGATCGACCTCGCCGAGGATGTGGAGGAGGTCGCTCTTGCCACGCTCCTCGAGGTAGTGCTCGAGCTCGAGCGAGCGGTCGAAGTGGTCGACGATGGCGCGCTTGCCGCCGCCGGTCACCATGATCACCTGCTCGATCCCGCTGGCGATGGCCTCCTCGACGCCGTACTGGATGGTCGGCTTGTCGACCAGCGGCAACATCTCTTTGGGCTGCGCCTTGGTCACGGGCAGGAAGCGCGTACCCAGGCCGGCGGCGGGAAAGATGGCTTTCCGAACGGAGGAGCGGGCCATTGAGCACAATCTATACGGTGGACACGCTCGAGGGGATTCGTCCGGGCATCGAGGGCCGCATGGAGCGCGTGGTCGAGGGCAACCTTCTGACGCACCACGTCGGCGGCAAGGGGACGTTCGCGACCCCGGCGATGATCGGGCTGATGGAGTGGACCAGCCATCGCTCGGTAGAAAGCTTGCTCCCGCCGAATCACACCACCGTCGGATATGAAGTTCACGTGCGCCATCTCGCACCGACGGCGCCGGGAAGCACCATCGTCGTCACCTCGCGCCTGACCGAGGTGAAGGGCAACAAGCTTTATTTCGAGGTCGAGTGCCACGAGGGCAAGACTCTGCTGGGCAGCGGCATCCACAAGCGCGCGGTAGTTCCCGCCAACTTCTAAGAGATGCAAGCCGTCTGACGCATGACAGACGAGCTGGACCACGTCGCACCACGTGAAAACGCACGCAACAAGGCACGCGACAAGAAGATCCGCGGACCCAAGGTCGTGTCAGTGAATCCGGGCTTGAGGAAGCTTGCCCAACACATCGCCGACAAGAGCAGGAAGGGCAGAAAGAAAGTACGCTGAGGCGAATTTCGGCCAAGCCGTTTATTGGGGGTTAGGGAATGAAGGCCTACGTCCTCATCAACGCGTCACCGGGCAGGGCGCTCGAGGTGGCCAAGAAGATGGAGGGGGTCCAGGGGATTTCCGCGGCGGACGCCATCACGGGCGAGTACGACGTCATCGCCGTCTGTGAGGCGCCTGACGTGAACTCGATCGGCTCATTGATCGTCGACAAGATTCAGAAGATCGACGGCGTATTCAAGACGATCACCTGCCTGGCGGTGAAGTAGCCTCGTAGGCGGGCGCGGGCGTCTCCCGCAGCGCGGCGGCGACTTCCGGCAGGGACGAGAGCCACGGAGTCATCGCCGGCATCTCCTGCTCGAAGCTGCCCACGGACGGCGACCACGTCAGCTCACGGCGCGAGTGGGAGTCGTCGTAGAAGTGCGGCTTGCCCCACACGTCGATCGCCATCAGGCCCGGCCACACCGCCGCGCCCCGCGGCGCCACCGTCTCGGCTGCGAGAGCGCGCGCGTACATGAGGTCGTAGGGGAGCGAAGCGATGTCGGCGGCGAAGCCGACCGCCCTCGCGGCCGACGCGAGGTAGTCGCGCCAGGTCGAATCAAACCCGCCAATCAGGTAGCGGTGGCCCGGGCGGCCGCGGTCCGATGCCGCCAGACACGCCCGGCCGACGTCTTCGGCCGAGACGAACGTTTGCTTTGCCCTCCCGCCGCCGGGAAGCCAGACGCGACCGTGCACCGCCATCGCCATGAGCCTCGGCATGAGCCAGCCCTCCCCAGGGCCGAAGACACGCGCCGGCCGGATGATCACGACCTCCAGCTCGCCGGCGTGGGCCAGCAGCCAATCCTCCTCGAACAGCTTCTGCTTCTCGAAGGCGTGGGTCGGCTTGACGCGCGACTTCTCGGTGATACGGGCGAAATGGTCCGAACCGAAGACGTCCGCGGTCGATACGTGAACGAAGCGACGGACGCGGGCGCGATTTGCCGCGGCAACGACGCGCCCGAGGTGCGGAGGCTCGGCGCGGCGGTAGCGCAGGCGCCGTCCAGGGGCCACAGTCTCGGCCGCAAACACGACCACCTCGACGCCGGAGATCGCGTCGGACAGCGTCTCGTCGTCGGCGTCCGCGTTGAGCTCGATCACCGGCACATCGGCTGCCAGCGCGCGCGTCACGTGGCCGCCGAGGAACTCACCCGCGCCTATGACCAGGTGCAAAACTGTCGAATTCTAGGCGCGGCGACGCGTGAGAGCCGTCGTGATTGCGCCCCTCACGCGCTCGACCAGGGTCGTGACCCGGCGGCCGAGCTCCCACCATGCCGGCAGGTCGGGCAACACCGGCGGACCGATCGAGACCTCGATGCGCTTGAACGGCCAGAGCCGGTCGGTGCCGCGGACAGCGACCGGGCAGATGGGTACGCCCGCGTTCAGTGCGAAATAGGCGATGCCGTTCCTGAGCGGCCGGAGCGCGCGGCCGCGCGAGTAACGGCCTTCGGGAAACATCAGCATCACGCCTCCGCGTTCGAGCAAGTGATAGACCGTGCGCAGCCCTTGCTCGTCGAGCTCGCCGCGATTCGGGGAGATCGGAAAGACGCCGATCAGCGGGAGCACCCGGCGCTTCCACGCTCGATTGAAAACCGTCTCGCGCTTGGCCATCGTGTAGATGACCGGCGTCTTCGGAAAGAACGGGATGATGAAAAGCGGGTCGAACCATGCCTGATGGTTCGACGCGATGATGTACGGCGGCCGCGGGATGTTCTCGAGACCGGTGACGGTCACGCGGAAGAGATGTGTGGCGATCCACCTCGCTACGGCAAGAACCCACCGATACAGTCGCGGCGGCGCGGACGGGTTGGCATGGACCAGCGGATCGAGCGGGCCCTCGACCAGCGCCCGATATTCGGGGCTGCGATAGCGCGCCGGCTCGGGACGGTTAGCGGTCGAGGAAGGTGTGGAGGACGCGGTTGAACTCCTCCGGCCGCTCCGCCTGAGGGCTGTGGCCCGCGCCCTCGATGACCGCGAGCTTCGAGCGTCCGATGAGCGATTGCGCGCGTTCCGCATGAGCCACCGGAAACAGCGGATCGTCGGCGCCCCAGATCAGCTGGACGGGGATACGCAGCTCGTTGAGTCTTTCGCTGACGTCGTGGTGCCCGCCGAGCAGGGCGCGGGGATTGACGAGCGACCGGACCGTTGACAGGTAGGCCGCGCGAAAGCCGTCCGCCTCGTACATCTCCCGAAGGTCTTCGAGGTACTTGTCGTCGATGGACTGCTCCAGGTCTGCGCTTGCGCCCGCGTACCGCGCGGCGAAGCGGCGGACCATGCCGGGTGATGCCCACCGGAGCGCGTCACGGGCGAAACGCATCGCCGCCTCACCGACCCGCGGGATCGTCACGAGCCCGTACACGGCCTGCGCGAAGCGCACCTTCGGCCTGCCCAGCCCCAGCGTGTTGACGAGGACTAGCTTGCGCACCAGCGATGGCCGCGAAAGCGCGACCTCGAGCGCCACGCGCCCGCCGAGGGAGGCGCCGACGAGGACAGCGGAGGGGATCCGACGATCTTCCATGTAGCGCTCGACGAACTTTGCGAAGTAAGGGATGGTGTAGCGGGCGCGCGGCTTGTCGGTGCGGCCGTATCCCGGAAGATCGGGAGCGAACACGCGGTGCCTCGCAGCCACGCCGTCGAGGTTGAATCGCCACTCCAGGTAGCCGGAAGAGCCGAGCCCATGGACGAAGACGACCGGCGAGCCGTGACCGCCGTACGTGTGGTGGACGCGCAGACGGCCGATGTCCAGGAACTCCGAATGCGTCACCTTCGAGCCGCGCCGGTCGATCACTCCTGAGGAAGCTTACGGACGGGCGCGCCCAGTCCCTCGATTTCGGCGCCGCTTTGGAATGACTTCTTGTCTCCGCCGTTGATGAGCGTCACCGCGCCCGGACCCGCTGCAGACCACCTACCGTCGCGCCAGACTGCGGCAGTCCGCTCGTCGATGCCCAGCAGCGTCGTCCCGGGCAGCTCTCGCTGCGCCGACTCGATCCATTTGTGGCCGAACGTGTCGTAGTGGGGGAGCACAGCGGTGTTCGGAACGACACCGAGCGCGTCGTGTGGACGTCGCTGCGTGCGGTCCGGCCATGTCGCGCGGATCAGCGTGTGGCTGCACAGCGCCATCGCCCCGGCGGACGACCCCGCCAGCGCCGCTCCCCCGATCCACGCCGCGAACATCTCAGCCCAAACCCGTGATCCGGCGAGAACCTGGGCGACAAGCCCGGGGTCACCACCGACCAGATAGAAGAAGCCGCCGGAGCGCGCGAGCTCGGCTATCTCCTTCGAGTTCGCGTCCGTCCGCTTCAGCACCGGCAGCTCATGGAGCTCGAGGCCGAGCTGACCGAACCACTTCGTCGCGTGGGCCACCGCTTGCTCGGGCCCCTGCCGGGCCGCTGCGGTCGGGACCACGTAAGCGGGGGCTCGCGCGGCGGACGCAAGGATCCTGTCTTGCTCGTCGTTCCCAGGCTTGAACTCGTCCCCTCCGTTGAGAACGAGCACACCACTCACGTTCGTAGTATGTGGCGGTGTCTGCCCCCGTTCGTGTCAGGATCGCGCCCAGCCCGACGGGTTTCGCGCATCTTGGGACCGCCAGCACCGCCCTCTACAACGTGCTGTTCGCGCGTCAAAACAGCGGCACGTTCGTGCTCCGCATCGATGACACAGACCTGGAGCGCAACCGGCCGGAGTACGAGCTGCTCATCTACGAGAGTCTGCGATGGCTCGGCCTCGACTGGGACGAGGGCCCCATTCGCCAGTCGGAGCGGCTCGACATCTACAAGGAAGAGGCGGCGAAGCTGCTCGCGAGCGGCAAGGCGTACCGCTGCTACTGCACGCCCGAGGAGCTGGAGGCGGAGCGCAGGCAGGCGCAGCTCGAGAAGCGCGCATACCGCTACTCGCGGCGCTGCCTGAACAATCCTCCGCAGGGCCGGACCGAATTTGCCGTGCGGTTCAACGTCCCCGGCGGCGAGGTGACGTTCCACGACATGGTCCGCGGAGAGATGAGGTTCGACTCGGACCTGATCGGCGATTTCATCATCGTCAAGTCGGACGGCTATCCGACCTATCAATTCGCGAGCCCTGTGGACGACGCGCTGATGAAGATCACCCACGTCATCCGCGGCGAGGAGCACCTGTCGAACACTCCATACCAGGTGATGCTCATCGACGCGCTCGGCTATCAGCGGCCCGAGGCGTTCGCGCACATGCCACTCATCCTTGCGCCCGACGGCACCAAGCTGTCGAAGCGCAAGCATCCCGAGAGCAACCTCATGCTCTTTCGCGACCTCGGCTATCTGCCCGAGGCGCTCATCAACTACCTCGCGCTGCTCGGCTGGAACCCCGGCACGGAAAAGGAGCTGTTCACGCTCGCGGAGCTCGAGGGCGCGTTTTCCTTCGCGAGGGTGCAGCACGCGGGCGCGCGCTTCGACTGGGAGAAGCTGAACTGGCTCAACGGCGAGTACATCCGCAAGCTGACCATTGACGAGCTGACCGAGCGGACCCGGCCGTTCGTGCCCCAGGTCGACGACGCGACGCTCCGCAAGGCCGTGCCGGCCCTCCAGACCCGTATGCACAAGCTCGCGCAGGCCATCGACTACCTCGACTTTCTCTGGACCGACCCCGCACCGCCTGCGCTTGACGCGGACGCGGCCGCGCGTGTCAGGGCGGCGATCCAGGCGGTCAGCCACGTCGATTGGGAGCCCGACGCGATCGAGGCCGCGCTCGAGAAGGCCGTCGCGCAATCCGGCGTCGGCAAGGGCAAGTTCTACACGCCACTCCGCGACGCTCTCACGGGAAAGAAGGTGGCGCTGCCCATCCACTACTGCTTCGGCCTGCTGCCGAAAAACGTCGCGTTGTCGCGCCTCGAGCGCGCGATCCGCGCAGCGTGATGTCCCTCACCGTCCTCATCAACCTCGACCCGAACATCGCGCGTCTCGGCCCGATCCTGATCACGTGGCACGGCGTCTTCTCGGTCCTCGGCATCATCGCGGCGGCGCGCATCGGCTTCTGGTTGCTGCAGAAGGACATCCCCGACATCCAGGGCACCGGCGACGGCCTCGCCTGGATGGTCGGCCTGGGCCTGATCGGCGCGCGTCTTCTCTACGTGTGGGAGAACTGGCGCATCTTCGCCGAGACCTCATGGCTCCGCGTGTTCGCACTCACCGAGGGTGGCATCAGCCAGTGGGGTGGCCTGTTCGGCGCGATGGTCGGCGTGTACGTCTGGTCGCGGCGCGCGCACTACTCGTTCTGGAAGATCCTCGACGCGGGTGGCGCGGGCGCAATGCTCGGCCTCACCATCGGCCGCATCGGCGACGTGATCAACGGCGAGCATCACGGTGCGCCGGCCAACGTTCCGTGGGCGGTGGAGTACGTGAACCAGTACACGCTCGGCCAGCCCGGTCGCTCCGTGCACCTCGAGGTCGGCTACGAGATGGTGCTGTGCCTCCTGATTCTCGGAGCGATCCTGCCGTTCCATCAGCGTTTGAAGCGGCGCGTCCCGGACGGAGTGCTCGGCCTGACCTACTTCGGCCTCTACGCGCTGGGCCGATTCTTCCTGAGCTACTACCGCCTGGACACGGAGATCATCTTCGGCCTGCGCCAGGCGCAGATCGCATCGCTGCTCATGGTGGTGACCGCGGTCATCGCGATACCGGTTCTTTTCCGGCTTGCTTCAAGACGCGCTGCGCCAGCGCCGGCGATTGCGGGTCATGACGGAAGTACACGTGGACGTCTTGATGAGTCGCCAGAGCAGAGTTCAGCTCGTCCATCCAGCGCCGCAAGGCGGCGCCCCCGTAACGGCGACGCAGGCGAAAGTAAGCAATCGGACTGAGGTCGACGCGCGGCGCGCGAGGCCATTTCTCCTCGTCGGTGACGACAAGGGCCGAGCCGTGCTCGCGTAACACCTCGTAGGTGTCCTCGTCGAACCACGAGGCGTGGCGAAACTCCGCGGCCACCGGCCGCCGAATCGCGGTCAGGAGCGAGTCGAGCAGGTCGAGGTTCTTCTGCCGGACCGGAGGGAACTGGAGAAGGACCGGTCCCAACCGGTCGCCGAGAGTGGCGATGCGCTCGGTGAAGATGCGCGCGAGTCCGACGCGGTCGAAGCTGTCGGCCGAGTACGTCAGCCCGCGGTTGGCTTTCATGCAAAACCGAAATTCGGGCGGCACCTCGCTCGCCCAATTGGTCAGGGTCGACTCCGGGGGCGTGCGGTAGAAGCTGCCGTTCAGCTCCACACCGTTGAGCCGCGATGCGTAGTAGGCGAGCATCTTCGCGCCAGGGAGCGAGGCCGGATAGAACTTGCCCTTCCAGCTCGCGTAGCTGAAGCC